>JAFGWT010000319.1 GCA_016937015.1 Deltaproteobacteria bacterium
ACCTCCAAGTCACTTTCCGGTTCGCTTTCACTTACCGATTATCCAGCGCCGTCCATGGCGCTGCACGCCATGCCCGGCGCACTGGATCTCCCCCTGCGCGGAGATAACGAACGGTACACGTTGATTCCATGTCAATGCGTTACTGTTTAATTGGTACTGTTTGAAAGGAGTTGAAGCATGTTGGCGGTATCAATATCCATTGAATGGGAGTGGGCTTTGGTGAGGAGTGATTTTGCCGCAGCGCGTGATATTTCGATTCCCATGTCAGCCAGTACCGCGCGTACCGAAGCGCTGCCGGAATGCTTTCCAAGTACAAGCCTGGATTCGCGTCCAACTGCTTTTGCATCAAATGGCTGATACATCAACGCATTTTTAAGTTGACCGTGACAATGTATGCCTGACTCGTGAGTAAACACGTTATTGCCTGTTACCGGCGCGTTCTCAGGAATAGGTATGCCAATTGCGTTTGACACTGTATTGCAAACGTGTGGTATCCCCTGCAAATTAACATGTACCTTTTTGCCCAGGCCAAACTGAACCGCGGCGCACACCTGTTCGAGAGCGGCATTTCCCGCGCGTTCTCCAATACCATTGACTGTGGTGCTGATTTCATTCACTCCGTTTTGAACGGCGCTGATACAGTTTGCAGTTGCCATTCCAAGGTCATTGTGGCCATGAAATTCAAGGGTACCGTTAAAATTTTTTCTTAAAAAGGCAGTTAAACTGCCAACCGTTGACGGCAATGCAATGCCAACCGTATCAGAGTATCGCAAACGCTGAACACGATACGCGTTCAATAGATCAACAAAATCCAAAAGAAACGACCGGACTGCCCGTGTTGCATCCTGAGCACCAATGCTGATAAAGTCCGTGTGCCGCTGCAGATGACGAATACTCTTTTCAACTGTTTGAAGTACCCATTGGCGACTGAGTCCCATATGGCTGAGCTGAAAATCCGATACTGGTACAGACACGTGAATCCGACTGAACCCAAGACTTAAAGAACTGTCAATGTCATCAATATTTGCACGTGACCATACACCAAACCTATCCTGCTCAATGTGGGACTGCAGAAATGACAAAAACGTTGGTTCTCGATTCAGCGTTACCCCCACGCCCACTTCCAATTCATTGATTCCCACGTCAAGCAACTGTTCTGTAATGATGGTTTTTTCAGACTCTGAGAATGAAATTCCCGGCGCCTGTTCGCCATCACGCAGCGTGGTGTCGTTTATTTTTAAATCAACAACATTTAACTCTATATCTGACATGACTACATGCAACCCATACCTTTACCGGTACATCCTTTTCCGCTTGCGCACTGAAATTTCTCAGTTTTGAAATATTTTTTCAGATCTTTTCCTTCAAACAGTACAGGAAGTATGTCATCTATCATGCCTTCGAGGCGCAAAAGTTTTATCCCGCTGGCATCCAGAATTGAAGTTGGTCTGGGACCGGCGTCCTTCACCAGCAGCGTTTTGCAGTCCTTAAGCAGATTCGCAATTTCTGTCCATCTGTTATCGCCACCGCCCGGAATTGGTGCGGGACGAGTGTCAATATGATTAATGTCGCCATCCGCCTGTTCGTAAATCAGGAATTCAACAGCTTCGCCAAGATGACGATTCACCAGCATGCCTTCGTTGCTAACCACGGCAACATAGGGTCTTTTCTGCTGGGGATTAATGGGCATGGCGGCATACTTTTCAAGCAAATCACTCTGATCAGCGGAGCAGCTGTCTCCCAGCAAACCTGCCGCATCTGCTCGACATCGCTGGCAATGCGTCATTTGTTCCACATATCCCGACGCGGTCAAGCGAATCTGTGCCATTTGCAAAGGATCGGGTTCGGCGATATCTTCAAATTTGGTTTTTTCCACAGGATGGAACGCCATGCAATTTTGCATATCCACACCCATTTCAAGTAAATAGTTTCCAATATCCTTAATGTGATGATCATTAATACCAGGAACAACAACGGTATTTACCTTTAAAATAGTTTCGGTTTTTACCAGCTTTGATAAGGCTCTGTGCTGTTGCTCCAACAGGATGCGCCCAGCTTCCAGTCCTATGTATCGGTGCTTTTTGAACCGCACCCAACTGTATACATTCTGGGCAACCTCGGGCGTCACGGCGTTAACGGTAATCGTAATGTGACTAACGTCCAAATCCATGAGCTCATCAATATGCGGTTCTATTTCAAGTCCGTTGGATGCAACGCAAAGCAACATGTTCGGATATTTCTGACGAACCAGTCGCAACGTTTCCATTGTTTTGTCCGCGTTGGCAAATGGGTCACCTGGCCCGGCAATACCCACGACAGCGATATTCTCTTTTTGGGTCATGAGTTCATCGAGGTACGCAATCGACTGCAGAGGAGACAGCACCGCACTGGTAACTCCAGGACGACTCTCAGATACACAATCGTATTTCTTATTACAGAAATTGCATTGAATGTTGCATTTGGGCGCAACGGGCAGATGCACTCGGCCATATTTAGATTTGGCTTCTCCGTTAAAACAGGGATGATTTCGAATATCCATGGCGCTCTCCTTATATGTAACTGTACCCCACCGAACTAATCGATTGTTGGGTTCGAATGAGCTCATTGGTTATCAGATCCAACAGGTTTAATGCTCCCTTGTAGCCAAGGTGCAGTATACGAGGTCCACCAATGCGATCGTGTATTGGAAATCCGATTCGAACCAGCGGAATATCAAACGACCGTGACATCTTGTACCCTTTGCTATTGCCCACAAAAATATCAGCGCCTTTTTGCATAGCCGCGATTTCAATTTCCTTAAAATCCGACCCCTCATATATGATTGGCATTTCCGTACCACTCTCAGTTACAAGCGCTGTCATTTTTTCCTTAAATCCTTCACCTTTGCCTGACCCGCCACACACAGAGAGATGAAGACCTGTCTCAAGAAGAAACGACGAAACAGATAGTACGAAATCGTCTTCTCCGTAAACCACAGCACGCTTGCCATACAGGTACTTATGTGCGTCACCAAGCGCATCCACCAGTCTCCCTCTGTTGTTACGCAGACAAAGCGGTATTGACACTCCTGATATTTCTTCAAGTGTTTGAAAAAATATATCTGTCTTTCTGATACCAATTGGTAGCGGAATTCTGGCTGCTGTTACGCCGTGGTGTTCTGCCAGATACTGCGCCGCACTCTGATCTGTCCCAATCACCTGACCAAACTCAATTGACGCACGGGACTGTCCCGTTTTTTTTAACAGTTCCACCGGAGTGCCGCCTGGAGGAATGGGGTGATGTTCCTCCCAGTTCCCCCCTTCAAGCGTTTCTGAATAGTCCGGCACCATTATCGCCGGCATACCAAAAGCGAAAAGCGCTTCCTTCAAATATCTTAAATCCTCACACGACACCATTCCGGGAAAAACATTGACCGCGCCGTCCGGCTTACTGCGACCTTCTGCAAAATACTGTATCAATGCCATCACAGCGAGGTAAAATCCTTCTATGTGACTGCCCTTGTAACTCGGTGTGGAAACCGGAACGATATATGGTATCGATTCACCGGTCTTTGCTTTCTTATAATCCCTGATGTGCAACCCCAAATCATCACCAATCGTTTCAGAAAGGCATGTGGAAGCAACCGCTATTAATTCCGGGTTATACTGTGAAATCAAATTGTCCAGCCCCACATGCAGATTGGCGCCTCCGCCAAAAATCGCGGTTTCCTCAGTGAAGCTGGATGATGCAATATCAATGGGTTCTCTAAAATGACTGATCAGAAAACGACGCATGTATGTGGCGCATCCCTGAGAGCCGTGCAACATCGTAATGGCATTCTCAATTCCCTTAAAAGCAAGGCTGGCGCCAAGCGGCGTACAGTAACTGCATGAATTCTGTGTCACGGCTTTACTCATACCATGCCTTCTTTCTGTAAAAACTCCACACCGGACTGCAGATGGTGTCATGAACCTCTTTGGCGAAATTCAACATCCCCGAAAATCCAACCAAACTTATTTTTCGTTCGTGATTGTGGTCACAAAATCCGATTCCCAGCTTCATTGCCATTGGCCTCTCTTTTACCCCGCCAATAAAAATGTCGGCTTTGGTTTCCAGCGCAAACCGTGACAGCTCAATAGGATTAGAGTCATCGACAAGAATCGTACCTTCGTCACACATCTCCTTCAGTATCTCGTAGTCCTCTTTGGTGCCGGTCTGTGACCCAGCCAACACGACGTCAATGCCAAGAGACCGCAATGCCAGGATCAATGAAAACGCTTTAAACGCGCCCCCAACGTATATTGCGGCCCTTTTACCTTTGAGGCTTTTTCGGTACTCCCTGAGAACAGGATAGACTTCGGCCAATTCGGTCTTCACCAGTGCCTGCGTCTTTTTGTAGATATCGTCATTCTTAAAAAACGATGCGACATCATAAAGTGCATTTGATGTATCTTCGACGCCGAAAAATGACACTCGAATAAAGGGTGTGCCGTATTTTTCCTGCATCATTTTTGCCAATGTCAGCATCGACCCCGAGCATTGCACAACATTCAAAGCCGCGCGGTGCGAACGCCTGATATCCGCCACTCGTCCATCGCCGGTGAAAATGGAAACCACTTTGATACCCATCTTTTCGTAGTACTTCTTCATTATCCACGCTTCACCCGCGAGATTAAATTCTCCCATCAGATTTATGCTGTACGGTTCCGGCTTTTCCGGTTCAGCGGTTCCAACCAGTTTAAACAATGCATCACAGGCAGCTTTGTAGCCATCCCTCTTGGTACCTTTAAACCCTTCGGAATGAACTGCAATTACCGGAATTTCCAGTTCTCGTTCCAGCTTCCTGCATACCGCATCCACGTCATCGCCTATGATGCCAACAATACATGTGGCGTATACAAACACCGCGGCTGGCCTGTACTTTGCCACCAGTTCGCGAACAGATCGTTCCATCTTCTTTTCAGCGCCGTGGATAATGTCCTGCTCCTTCAAATCGGTGGAAAAACTCAGCCGATGCAGCTCGGGGCCGGACGAGATTGAACCTCTTATATCCCATGTATAAGCGGCACAGCCGATGGGGCCATGCACCAGATGTACTGCGTCCGCAACAGGATAAAGCACCACGCGTGAACCGCAAAACACACAGGCGCGCTGACTCACTGCTCCGGATAAACTTTTTTTATTGCAGTCGAGAGAAAAGTTGTCCTCTCCCTTTTTGTACACCTGATTCTGTCGAGCTTTCAATATGTCTAATGCCGGCATGTTCACTCCCAAACTCATGGGCCAATCCAATGTTTCGCAAAGCTGCGCGATATTGGCCTTTGACAGACAGAGTATTGAGCATGATGCATGCCAACCCAACTACATGGTGATAATCATAAACAAAACTGCGCTGTCACCGGCTTTTGCCAACCGATAGACCCCCAACGCGAATACAATAATGTACGAATTGCTTTTCCCGTTTACATTTAGGAAACATTAACAGGCGTCAAAGAAAGCATCAGGTAAAACGCGACAGATCGCGGGCGAGGTATTCCATGGATGGGGTGCACGACACGAAACCCAGCTTCGAATACAGGCTTCGGGCCACGGTGTTGTCATCCCGCACTTCGAGGGTAATCTTTGCGCATTTTTTTTGCAGCGCATGCAGTATCACGCCGTGAAGCAGCGCGGCGCCCACGCCCATTCCACGACACGCTGGTAATACCGCCAAGTCATGGACATTTAAAAAGGGCGCTGCCCGAAACGTAGAGTAATTCATGAAACACACCGCCATACCGGCGATTGCTGCATCCACCGCGGCAAACTGAATATATGCCGTGGGATGATCCCACAGCGCTTCCAGTACATCCATTTCTTTAATGTGAGTATGGGGCGTCGCTTCGCCCATCGAATCAACCATGTAGGATCTGAGAATTCGTAAAAATGCCGTTCTATGATTTGGGCGGATAAAATTACATGGCAGCAGTGAGATTCGACTCGCTGGCGTCCTGTCGGCCCACGTGCTTGTAATTTTTAATTTCGATTCCATATTTTTTCACACGAAGCCCCATAATTCTTTTGGTCAATCCCAACGCATCCGCTGCCTTCGACATGTTGCCCTTGCAGCGTTTCAACTCTTCCATAATGATTTCATATTCGATGGCATCAAGCTGCGCCTGCAGTGTACCTTTGGGCTTCGCATCCTGCGCTTTCACTGTTTGCAGTGTGGGAGGCAAATGCTGGCTTCGAATCACATCTCCTTCACACATAATCACTGCACGCTCTATACAGTTTTCCAGCTCACGCACATTCCCCGGCCAATGATACGACACTGCCATATCAATGGCTGGCGTTGAAATGCGTGAGATCTGCTTGTTCATAAAATGACTGTATTTTTCAATAAAGTGATCCAGCAGCAATGGAATGTCGGTTTTGCGTTCCCTTAGAGGTGGAATGGTAATCGGAAACACGTTCAGCCTATAAAAAAGGTCTTCGCGAAACTGCCCATCGCGAATGCGCTGTACCAAATCCCGGTTGGTGGCCGCAATAATGCGCACATCCGCTCGCATCGGTGTGGCACACCCCACCCGTTCGTATTCCCGTTCCTGCAACACCCGCAGTAATTTGGTTTGAGTATCCAGACCAAGCTCACCGATTTCATCCAAAAAAATCGTTCCGCCTTCTGCCAACTCAAACCGTCCTTTACGCGTATTTACCGCACCAGTGAAGGCGCCTTTCTGGTGACCGAACAACTCACTTTCAATCAGGTTTGGCGGCAACGCACTGCAATTGACTTTGATGAATGGCTTATTGTGCCGAAGACTTTTATAATGAATGGCATGGGCGAACAGTTCCTTACCCACACCGCTTTCTCCCAACAACAGCACAGAGGTCTGTGCAGGCGCCACTTTGGCCACCAAATCATACGCAACACGCATACTTTTTGAATTGCCAATAATATTCGACGGTCGATACCGTTCCTTCAATTCCCCCTGCAATCGAACATTTTCATCCAGCAAAGACTGATTCTCTTCGTGCACCGCCCGATGCAGGCTGACCTTCTGAGAAATCATTGAGGCGATAATTGAAAGCAGTTTCACATCCTCTTCGAGGGGGAGATGCGCACCAAACTGCCTGTCCGCACTGATTGTTCCAATAATCTCCCTATACCACTTAATGGGCACGCAAATGTACGAAATATCTTTTTTCTCAACGGCGTTCCGCGACTGGGTTTTATCCAGAAAATCCGGGTCGTCACCCACAGCCCGCACAATCGCGGGCTCGCCGCTTTCCACAACTTTACCGGTAATGCCCTCACCCAGGGCGTACTTGCCTCGCTCCTTCTCCGTTTCGGTAAGACCGTATGCCTCCTCAACGAATATCTGGTTGGTACGCCGATTGAAAATACTGATCATTCCGCGCAGCATCCCCATGGTTTCGTTCATCTGACGAAGCACGCGATACAGCGCTTTATGAATATCATCTTCCTTGGTTAAAATGTCGCTGATCTCATACAGCAGTAATATCTTTTTTGGGCTGTTAATAGTGGCATCGTGCGTTATCGTAGCGTTCGTCATTCCCATGCGTGGCCTCAAAATTGTAATACCGTTAAGTTGCAAACCGGAGCCTAAGAGCAACCATCGCGTCCGTTTTACGCCGGACCGCATTCAAAACAGCAATATGCGTGCCACGGGGCGGCGTTTTGGTGTCCATAGATATACAAACCCGATTCGAATCGCGAAAAAAGGCATCATTACTGCAATTTCTTCATACAGGAATTAAAATACCACTTAATAAAACAACATAACGATGTTAAATAAAACAGATTCATTTCCGTTCCTAAACTCGTTTTAGCATACATTTTTGTACTTTTTTAAGTGGGCTTCTGCGGCGCCGAACGGACAATTATTCCAGAATGATCAGGGGATGGTCGATGTGGAAGCATTCATTCTCGGGGCCGGACCAGTCGATGACGTTGTACCAGAACTGAGGAATCTGGAACACGTTGTACGGGGTTTTCCAGTATTCGTTCTCGGTGTCGTAGCAGGTATGCTCGGGCCATCGGCTCTCATCGGTGTCTTTTTCAAAATTGAGTTCCTCATCGGGCATCTCCGCCATCCAGAATTTTGAAAACAGCGGCCACTCATCGGCAATGGCGACCACGCGCCCTTCCCCCATCTCTTTGGCCACAATGGTATTGCCTTCGTCATTGCTGGCGACAATCTGGGCATCATCCGGCGCCGCGATGCTGTATCCAATGAAGGCGCCAATCCAGTTGATTTCCTTCGAAATCGGATGTTCCGGATCAAACCCATCGATTGGAATCGCATTCGACCAGCAGAAGCAATTCAGTCCGGACGGACACGAGGACAATATCACTTCCTGCTCATATGCAATGCCGGTGGCTGGCTGCAAAATGCTGTTAATCGCATTGACTTCGTTATAAATCGATGCGGTATCAAAACCTGTAACTGTGATAACGCCGCCACCAGCTTCAATCCAGGTTTTCAGCGCCTCCGCTTCATCGGCGCTGTAGGACCACCATTGGCCGGTATTCAGCTCGCTCGTCTGAAGTAAAAACAGCAGCAAATCGTAATCGGCCAAAAAATCCGCATCAATCGTGGGCTTGTCCGAAACGGTCTCGTTGATCATGGTCACCGTGGCAGATGAGTCATTGTTCAGCCAGTCCACAAACAATGATACATCCTTGTCTTCGTCATTGGCCGCCGAGTCAAAAATTCCAATGACACCAATGCGCAGGCAGTAGCAGGTCTCCGGATGGTCTTCCCCGTCCGGACACACCAGCGGAATCTTTGGTTCCTCGGTGTCGCTGTCGGTATCGGTCTCTGTATCAGTATCGCTGTCGCTGTCGGTATCGCTGTCGGCATCACTGTCCGTATCACTGTCGGCATCGCTGTCCGAGTCGGCATCTGTGTCAGAATCGCTGTCCGCGTCCGTGTCGCTATCGCTGTCCGAGTCGCTGTCGGCATCCGTATCGCTGTCGCTGTCGGCGTCCGTGTCGCTATCAGAATCAGCATCCGTATCCGAATCGCTGTCCGCGTCGCTGTCGCTGTCACTGTCCGCATCACTGTCCGCATCCGCATCGGCGTCGCTGTCGGCGTCCGTATCCGCATCGCTACTGACATTCCCCGACGAATTCGCCTCCATTGCATCATCTTTGCTGCAGCCCCAAACCAGTGTGGCCATCACCAACAAAATTAAAACCCAAAGCCTGTTCATTCGTTGTTCTCCTAAAAAATCTCTGCTACCGCAAAATTGTCTGTTCGCCCCCCCAACCTATCATTGTTGTTTATAGAGATGCCAATGACAACCCATTTTTCCATTTCGGCCCCAGATAAATTTTTTTCCCAATGGGCAGCGCCAGCTAAAACCACAGTCGCAGGCCGGCGGTAAATCCGTGATAGCGCACCTTGTCGTCGGAATGGACGTTTGCAAAAGATTGTCCACGGTATCCCACATTCACTTCGAGGGGGCCGTTCAGCATTACCCCAATGGTGGCATCGCCTCGGATGTAGAGCGCCTGATTTACATAGCCCATTTGAAATTCGCCCGAAAACACCATTGGCCGCACTGGTAAAAAGTCGAATCCGAGCAATGCCGTGCCCCCAAACCCCACATCGGCGTCGTTGCCCGGAAACGCCATCAGATTCAGCCCAAATCCAAACCGCGCCAGAAAATCCGGCGCAAATGCCCGGTTAAACGTCCCCCCCAGCTCCGCCATATGGGCACTGTCCACGGTACCGTTATCGAGACATTCAAACAGCCCGGTCCATTTGAGGTCCAGCCCGAGCACAAAATCGCTGATAAACCGTGCCCGCACCGTGGTGAGATGCACGTTGTCCCAATCATAGTTGTAGTCTGCCTGCCACGTGCCCAAATAGCCCTTGCCCATATATGGATCTGATTTTGCAGGAGTCCGCCGACTGGATTTGAGCTGATGGGTCGATGAAAAGTATTTTTGGGTAATTATGGCAACGCCGGGATGTCCGTCCTCATAGGGATAAGTGATAAACGCTGTTTCACGCCGCACATATGAGGACGGCCCATTTGATTCGCCGCTCCGATGATGTTCTCTGTCAAACAGCGCATCGAGAAATAAACTGATTATACTGTCCCCGTCATCATCATCATCATCGTCGTCGTCATCGTCATCGCTGTCGTTGTCTCCACGGGTTTGGGATGTTCCCTGGACGGCGTTCCTGGTTCGGTCGATCTTTCCGCAATGCCCGGCCCTGCCTGCAATCAGCATAATGGTTATTACAGCCATACTCATAATTGGATTCATCGCCATCTCTCTTTCGCAGGTCTGATATAATTTCAGAATCGGCGAAGGAAGGAATTTGCAACCAGCGTACCAGCGACAAACATATCGAAATTAAAGTAAAATCAGTTTGCCTTCCATAAATGCGGGTCGGATTTGTGAAAAAAACACACAGCAGCGTGATATTTGGAAAGGAGACGTCACTGGCTGGCGGGACGACTGTCTGGCTCAAGAGAGCGGAGTATATCCGGACTGATACCATGTTTTTTCACCTCTTCATAGACACGATGGCTCCGATTGAAGAATGCCTCCTGAGCAATCTGGTCTCTAAAGCGCTGATTGGGATGGGAGGCAAGCAACATAAAAATCTCGTCGAACCTGTCGACGAGATGTGACAGGACGCATAACACCTGCAGACTCTCAAAATTCTCGTTGTACACGTCCTCAATCAGCTGTGGCATGGTCTCCTGACACCCTTCGTTCTCCAACAGCAGAGCGGCCACATCGACAGGCAGGTCGTTAGGGAGCGTCTTTAAAAAGAAATTATCCGGATGACCGTGCTGGAGACTGTGCATCATGTCAGCAGGGGCCGACAAATATTCGATATGCATGTAAAACAACGTCTCTTCCAGCGCCCGTGTCCGAATCAGAGAACAAAGTGACGCGGAGAAAACACTGTAATACTGGGATGCGGCGCCGTCTCGCCCGGGAGCAGTTGCTCTGGCCAAAGGGAATGGCGAAATATATCTGTTCGAGGCCATCTGATTTTCCATCTCCGCCATATCGTCCCAGTCACCAAGTCCCATAAAAACAGTTGTCTCCTTTTTGTTTCGATCTTTCAAACTGATCACGCCTGCGGTGCGCTGAACTTCAGATGAGCCCGATTGACCAGACATCTGCGGCATGTCCATCGCCGGATGGATCAGAATTTTCTCAAGTTGGACAAGTGAAGATTCGCTTGGCGACACATAGAACCGGGTACCTTTATGAAAATCGTTCAACCCAACCATCAAACGTTGCGGTGCCGCCATGTCAACGCCCAGCAGAATATGATTGTTTGGCAGCAGGCGTTGGGAGGTTGCAATGGTCACATACCGGTCGGTCCCGGCGACAACAGAAAGCTCGTCATCCGCAACAAAAGAAAAGCAAGTTAAACCAGCATTGCTTAGCGATGAAATCCATTCCCTGGCGATATCGAAAGATGACATGTTATCTTTCATTGAATTCCCTTCCTTTGTTCATACACCGCGTTTGCCCGGAGAAAACTCGAAATGCATCAACTACAGCGTTACAGCATCAACACTGGACCTACATGCACATCAGATGCTCGAATGCGTGCGCATCGTCCTGCTGAAACATCCGGCTTTCCGGGCTGCCTTATGACATCAAATGAACTTCAATTCGGTTTAATTGTTTAACTGGAAATAATGGTAGCAGCTTTTACTGGCGGGGCACATCTTTTTTGCCACACACATTCATCTGTCAAAAACCCTGCTCACTCAAACCGACTGCCAGTGGGAAATTTCAATCCGGCATAAAACTGACTGGCATCCAAACGCTTTTTGCCCGGCATCTGCAAAGACCGTATCCGGCACAATGTATCTCGTCCGCCGCAGGCCACGTCAACGCCGGCAAGGGTCTGTGCCACCACAGTGCCTGGAACCGTGCCATCCGGAATCAATGCGTCCACTGGGCAAACGCTGTGTATCTTTACAGGTTCTCCGTTCCAAAGCGCATATGTGCCTGGCCAGGGATGCATGCCGCGCACCTGTCTTTCAAGCACATCAGCAGATTGCCGCCAATTCATGCGTCCATCGTGTTTACTCATAATCGGAGCAAACGTCGCTTTGGCATGATTTTGTGGAACCGGGATGATGGAATCGATGTTTTGCAAAGTCTCAAGCAACGCATGTGCACCCAACTGAGCCAACTCAGTCGTAAGTTCCCCCGCTGTCTGTTTTAAAATTGGAATGCGCTTGACTGTGTACACGTCGCCGGCGTCCAGATCTCGAACGGTTCGCATAATCGAAACACCTGTTTCCTGTTCGCCATTAATAATCGCCCAGTTGATGGGAGCGGCCCCTCTGTATAGCGGCAGCAATGATGCGTGCACGTTCAGACATCCATATCGAGGCGTTTCCAGCAGACTCTGTCCCAGAATTCGACCAAAGGCAGCGGTAACTATAAGATCTGGCCGATACGTGCCAATTTTGTCAGCGAACCGCTTTCCTTTAACCACTTCTGGCCCAATCACGTTGATGCCCAATTCCAAGGCACGGTTTTTCACTGGACTGAACATCAGCTTTTTTCCGCGCCCCTGTCGCCGGTCGGGCTGAGTGATTACCAGCTGCAGACTGGTATGCTCAGCCAGAGCCTCCAATGTGGGCACAGCAAACTCAGGCGTTCCCATAAAGATGGTTCGCATAGATTTACACATTGATAGATAGCATCGTTTGAAATGTCGTCATTCTTCAATATGCCGTTTTTTTTTGATCTTCTGTAAATCTTTCAGCATCATTTTTTTTCGCAGATAACCAACTTTGTCAGCCAAAGAAACGCCATTCAGATGGTCAAGCTCATGCTGCACAGCAACCGCAAAAAGCCCCTCAGCCTCAAGTTCAAATAACTCTCCATCGACCCTCTGAGCTCGAACCTTCACCTTTTGGCTGCGTTGCACATTCACCAGCATTTCAGGGAAGCTGAGACATCCCTCCTCCCACTCGATTTCGCCTTCCCTCGCAACGATTTCCGGATTGACAAACACATGCAGCTCGCATTCATCCCCTTCAGCGACATCGATGACGAACACCCTCGCATCCACGTTTATCTGATTGGCAGCCAGACCAACCCCGGGCGCTGCGTACATGGTTTCCGCCATATCTTCCACAAGCGTCTTCAATGCATCATCGAAGTTTTCCACCTTCTGACAAGGTCGCTTCAAAATATCCGCCGGATATATTACTATTTCTCTAATCGCCATATCACACCTGCATTCATTTTATAAAAGTCCAGTTCACTTCAGTTTAATCCGATGACATCATTTCAAAAATAGCTTTTCGATATCCGTCACGAAATTCATCATTAAGCAGCACATCCGTCGCCTCATCCAGTATGGCCCCGATTGTGCCAAGCTTCTCATGCAAATCAGCGATTCCAATTCCGCTGAATCTATTCGCAGTGTAGAGGCTTCTCAGCCGCTGTAATGACTGCCTTATCTCTGTCACAGTGGCGTCTTCGGCCACTTCGGCGATTTCAAAATAACTGCCCTCGGCAATTTGCGCCAGCTTTTCCGCCAATAACCGTTCATCGCCGGCCCCCTGGAAAAAATCACTGTTCGCATGCGAATAATGGTCTCCCCCTGGCGGCAAAACTGCTTCACCAACTGACACATCCGACACCAGCGCTTCAGAATTTGGGACGTTTGCATTTAACACACCGAGTACCATTAACCCAGCGACCAATGATCGCAATTCATTCACATTCATTCCAAGGCAATTAGCCAACCATGCAATCGAATGGGATCCGTCGCACAGATTCAGCAAATCACGCTCAATCTGCATAAGCTGCAGACGGTTAATAAATACAGCGGGTAAAACGGAATTAAGCTGTGGAATTTTGTCCTGTACGATTTGCCTGATCTGCTCAGCGGGCACAACCGTTCGAAATGCCTCCAATATTAACAGGGACAAAGGCGTGTCCATGACTATTCTCTCGTTCAGACTATACGCTCCCGCGGTCATTTGCCATTCACCTGCCTGCCAGCCAAAAGTGTCGAACAACATGTTTTCATAGTGATATCTTACAATTGGAAACAGTTCCCGCGACGTGATGATTCCCTTTTCCACCATAACAACCCCCGCTCGTCGACCGCTGGCGGCTATCGTCATCGATGCACTTTCATACTGCTGATCAGATATGCGCCCCTCCCTGTAAAGCAGCTCCACCAAGCGGTCCTCCCGCGCATTGGAGCTCACAACCATCAGCTCTCCGCTATCAAAATAAAAACGCCGTTCAACTGTTTTGCGATGCACTACCAAGTCGCCCGAGAATCCCGAGTCCACAACTGACTGAAAAATCCGCCAGACCGGATAATCACTCAATTGCCCGGACATCGGCAATTCACCTACATTGGGAGTAACAACCATACTGGGAGACACGACGGAAATTGGAATGTCATTGCTTTCACCAGCCCGTTCGCGAAAATCCGTGTGAACGGGTGATTCTGTTACAGTTCCAGCCAACGGAGAATCAATGCCGCCAGACTGCGCTGGTGATAACGGAAGTGATGATGCGACCATTATAGTGTCGGCACCCTCAGAAGAAGTGGATCGCTGTCTGCGAACTCGGAGATTTTCAATCAATGACTCTCGAATATGCGAAGACTTTGCACCCGTTGATATGGAAAACGACTGAGATAAAGTATTGCCTGAAGAAGGTGATGGCCTGCCTCCCCCCCCCTGACGATGTTTCAATGCGGTAGGCAATACGTTCGTATGCATTACATCAGAGTCACGATTAGGCGTTGTCTGAAAGAGCGACGACCGACCATTCCCTTCCGAAATGTCCCCTTGTTCTAAAAAAATCGACGATGACGAGTGAGAATTTCGCTCCACCGATTCATCTGAGTGCCTGAGCGGATACGAACTGTCATCGGATTCAATTCCCATGCGTTCGCCAACAGACAGCTGCTGACCGATATATGCCTGCGGATCTACGGCCTCAAGTCCTTCGGTGAATTCCTGTGCAATCTGATGGCGATCATTTCCGCTCACGTCTTTTTCCACAGTCTGAATCAATGATTGAAGAGACTGGTTGTCGGGCAATATCCGTTCACGCTCTGAAGGAGTAACGTTATTCATCCCCTGCACCATGCGAGACGCGTATTCCACGACAAAAAAATACGGATTCTCCAATTCATTTCGTTTGCCAAAAACGTTGGATTTATTTGAGTCGCCAAGACCGAGCAGCAGTTCGATTTTCTCGAGAAATCTGGCATCAGACTCGTTCGTGCCAAAAAATGCATCTGCCCCAAGTTTAAACAACTCTTCGTGTGCCCGATTGGATGTTATGACCAGAAGCGGCAAATCAGACGCCAATGGTGAACTTCTGACATTTCGAATGAACGCATCCATATCAGGAAGAATATCACTCAATACACAGAGTTTAATATTTTCTTCTTCAATCTGTCGCAGTGCGTCTTCAACATTCGAGGTGACAACAATAGAGTATGCAGTGCGTTGAGACTCAAAAAGTGTTTGAATTCGCTGCGGCACATCCACCAGCAATATTTTTGAATAACGTTCTGTCATCAAACGCTGAGTTTAAGGTCTCAACCCGGATGCGTCAAATTCAGAAGCACTAAATAAAGCAAGCAGGAAGAAAACCGACAAATGTAAAAGGAGTATAAACTAAACCAATTGAATTCGAGCCAATGGAGCGCAATCGCCCTTGCGGGTGCCGATCCGGGTCACACGGGTATAACCACCTGGACGGTCTTTATAGCGGGGAACCAACTCATCAAAAAGTTTAGAAACGAGATCAACTGGTTCGTTCTCTTCAAGGCCGTCGGCATATTTTTGAGGCAGAAACTTGGTAACCATTTTCTTCAAATGGAACTGTTTCAGCTTTTCTTCCTGAGTCAGCTGCTCAGCACTTTTCCCTATGCTATCCTGCGCTTTGGATGCCTGAGTTATCAACTTTTCAACAATTCCTCGCAGTTCCTTTGCTTTTGCCTGAGTGGTATCAATCTCCTCATGCAATATCAAAGCAGCAGCCATGTTACGAAACATGGCGCGTCTATGACTGGAATTGCGACCTAACTTTCGTCCTGTTTTCCGATGTCTCATTTTATTTTCCTCATGAGCTCTGTTGCTTTTTCCAACGCTCCAGGAGCTGCTCCCAATTATCAAGTTTAATACCGAGCTGCAAGTCCATCTCGGCCAGAATATCGCGAATCTCTTTAAGGGATTTACGACCAAAATTTTTCGTCTTCAACATTTCCGCTTCACTGCGCTGCACCAACTCACCAATCAGTTTAATACCAGCGTTTTGCAAACAATTTGAGGAACGAACAGAAAGTTCCAGTTCATCAACAGGCCTAAACAGATTTTCATTAACCTGTTGTTCAGGCTCTTCCTCTTCTGGAAGAGGCAGTTCGTCCTCTTCTTCGAAGTTGATAAAAATGTTCAAATGTTCCTTAATGATTTTTGCAGCAAAAGCAACCGCGTCTTCCGGCTTGACGCTTCCATTGGTCCAGACCTCCAATACCAGCTTATCATAGTCGGTAATCTGCCCAACACGCGCATTTGAAACGGAATAGTTTACTTTTCTGACAGGAGAATACAGCGAATCCAATTGAATCCAGCCGATATCTGCTTTTTGATTTTCATCAAGGGCAAGACGACGTTCTGCTGGCAGATAGCCACGACCTGGTCCAACAAGTATTTCAAATGCAAGCCTTCCCCCCTCTGCAACTGTAGCAATATGTTGCGAGGGGTTAAGAACATCAACCAGATTATTTGTCTGAATATCGCTGGCGGTCACAACACATGGGCCTTCTACATCAACCCTCAGCGCTATTTCTTTGGGATCGTGAATTTTTAGAATCACTTCCTTGAGATTGAGAATAATGTCAGTTACATCTTCAACCACATCAGGAATTGCAGTGAATTCATGGGACGCGTCATCGAATTTAACAGCGATAATAGCGGTTCCCTGAAGTGACGAAAGCAATACTCTTCTCAACGAATTTCCGAGCGTAATACCGAAACCACGCTCCAAGGGCTCGCAACTAAACCGCCCGTAGTTGTCAGTCAGGCTTTCCTGATCGGCGACTAAATTTCTTGGCCGGATAAGTTCACGCCAGTTGCGCTGATACATACCAATCTCCTCTTCCCTACTATCTCGAGTAGAATTCGACGATTAATTGGGGTTCCACTGGTAATTGCAATTCTTCCATTCCGGGAACTTCCTTAAATACACCTGCAAATTTTTTAGCGTCGACTTCAATCCAGGAATCAATTCCCTGCCGCCCTCTCGCTTCCATCGATTCGGAGATCGAAGCTATTTTTTTTGAGCGTTCACGAATAGATACTTCATCACCGGGTTTAACCTGGAATGACGGTCTATTCACTTTTTTTCCGTTTACCAAAATATGGCTATGACTGACTAACTGTCTTGCAGCTTTGCGTGTATTGGCAAATCCCATGCGAAAAGCAACATTGTCAAGCCTTCTTTCAAGAAGCTGAAACAGGTTTTCACCGGTTACGCCCTTAATGGCATCTGCCTTATCAAAATACAGAGCAAACTGCTTTTCCAGAACACCGTAGATCCTTCTGGCTTTTTGTTTCTCTCTAAGATGCCTTGAATATTCCGAAAATTTAGCGCGTCGCTGTCCATGCTGACCGGGTCCATAAGGACGACGATCATATGCACATTTATCTGAGAAACAACGATCCCCTTTCAGGAAAAGTTTTAGTCCCTCGCGCCTACACTGTTTACATACTGGGCCTGTATCACGTGCCACGTTAGACTCCTCTTAATTCCACTAAACTCTACGCCGTTTGGATGGTCTGCATCCATTGTGGGGAACGGGCGTAACGTCACGAATATATGTAATCTTTAAACCTGTTGATTGAATGGCGCGCAATGCAGACTCACGACCAGAGCCGGGGCCTTTGACCATCACCGCCACTTGCCTCATACCATGATCCATCGCTTTTTTAGCCGCATCCTCCGCGGTAACCTGTGCCGCAAAGGGAGTAGCTTTTCTTGAACCTTTGAATCCCATCGTACCAGCTGAGCACCAGGAGACTGTATTGCCCGCGGGATCGGTAATTGTCACAGTAGTGTTATTAAACGTGGACTGAACATGCACGATGCCGTTCGGTACGTTCTTTTTTTCTTTTCTTTTTCCGCCTTTACTCGTAGCCATTTTTTTTCCTGCTATCTTTTACAGTTATCGTTTCACAGACGAACCGCGTTTGGGGCCTTTTCTTGTCCGCGCGTTAGTATGAGTTCTCTGGCCACGACAGGGGAGTCCCCTTCGATGACGGAGGCCTCTATAGCAACCCAGATCCATCAAACGTTTGATGTTGGCGTTTATCTCGCGCCGCAAGTCGCCTTCAACTTTGTAGTCATCCACCAGCAAGTCTCGGATAGCCTTAACTTCGCCTTCGGTCAACTCTTCCGTTTTGGTCTCGGGAACGATATTCGCTTTTTTACAAATATCCAAAGCAGTGGTGGTGCCAATGCCATAAATATAAGTCAGAGCGATTTTAATGTGCTTCTTTCGTGGAAGATCCACACCAGCAATACGTGCCACTTTTGTCCTCCTAACCCTGTCTCTGCTTATGACGTGGGTTCTCACAAATAATGCGTACAACGCCTTTGCGACGCACTACTTTGCATTTGTCACAAACTTTCTTAACCGAAGGTCTTACTTTCATGACTTCCTCCAGTATACTTAAGCGTTAAAGCTCAAGCTCTTTCTTAATCAGTTCAAAAACCTGTGAGGGGCTCTTCTCATTCGCATCAATCTTTTTTAAAATGCCCCTGCTGTTATAAAAATCTACAAGTGGTGCAGTCTGCGAATGATACGCTTCAAGTCTCTGCCTCACTGTTTCCTCGTTATCATCTGCTCTCTGTACCAACTCAGTGGCACCGCAAATGCATTCATCTTCCTTGGGTGGCGGATTATACTTCAGATGATAAATCGAACCACATCTTTTACAGGAACGCCTTCCTGTTATTCGTTTAACCAGTTCGTCATCAGCAACGATAATCGCAACAACGGCGTCGATACCGACTCCGCTTTTACTCAAAGCGACTTCAAGAGTTTCAGCCTGAGGAACCGTTCGTGGAAATCCATCAAGCATAAATCCATTCCTGCAATCGTCTTCAGTTAGTCGACTTTCCACAAGTCCAACGACCACATGATCAGGTACCAATTGACCTGCATCCATTAACTTTTTGGCTTCCAGACCCAATTCAGACTCACTGGATACTGCAGCTCTCAGCATATCCCCAGTTGAAATCTGAGGAATTTCCAACAGATCCACCAACCGTTTCGCCTGTGTTCCCTTGCCCGCTCCGGGAGGGCCCAGAAGTATCAGTTTCATCAAAACTACCTCGCTCTACGACCGCGTATACGCGCGCCTTTAGGACCAGTAAATCCATCATAGTGACGGGTAATTAAGTGAGACTCAATTTGCTGGGCCGTATCAAGCGCAACGCCAACTACAATCATCAACCCGGTTCCGCCCAGATAGAAAGGGATATGGAACTCAGTAATCATGAATGAAGGCAGTATGCATACGGCTGCGACGTACAACGCTCCGCCAAAAGTAATTCTGTTTAACACCTTGTCGATGTACTGAGCAGTGCGTTTGCCTGGACGAATGCCCGGAATGAATGCACCCTGCTTTTTTAAATTATCTGCAACATCAGTCGGCTGGAACGTAATCGCGGTATAAAAATAACAGAAGAAGACGATAAGCAGACCATATATAGTATTATATTGCCATGTACCAAATGCAACCAGAGACTGAAGCCATGTCTGTGAGGGGAAAAATCCCACCAAGGTGTCTGGAAACATGAGCAAGGTTGATGCAAAAATAGGTGGAATAACACCAGCCTGATTAACACGCAATGGCAAAAATGTCGAATGACCGCCATATACTTTTCGACCGACCATTCTTTTCGCGTGTTGAATTTGAATTCGGCGCTGACCCCGCTCAAAAAACACAATCGCTGCAACAACAGCAAGAAGAACTGCAGCAACAAACATCAGCTGAATTGGTGTCAACTGTCCCACACTGGCAGATTTCAACGTCTGTACAATCGCGTCTGGCAGACTGGAAACAATACCTGCAAAAATGATGAGAGAAATCCCATTACCGATGCCGCGCTCTGTTATTTGCTCGCCAAGCCACATAATAAACGCAGTACCAGTAGTGAGAGTCAGCATTGTCATCACCTTAAATCCCCAACCGGGGTCAGTGACAACCATTCCCATCCCTTGATTATTCAGGCTTTCCAGATATTGTGCCATGGCAAAAGACTGAATAAACGCGATAACGACGGTACCATATCTGGTGTATTGATTAATTTTCTGGCTGCCAGCTTCACCCTCTTTGCGCAGTTCAGCCAATCGCGGCACGACCGACGAAAGCAGCTGCAGGATAATGGAAGAGCTGATATAGGGCATAATTCCCAATGCTATAATTGACAGACGCTCCAGCGCACCTCCGGAGAACATGTTAAACAAGCCCATGAAGGTACCCGAACTCTGCCGAACCAGTTCTCCCATCACCTCTCTATCGACACCTGGTGCCGTCACGAAAATGCCAATGCGGTAGACCGCAAGCATCGTCAGTGTAAAAAAGATGCGTTTTCTGAGTTCCGGTATTTTACCAATATTTGCTATTCCGCTCGCCACTGAAAATCCTCAACTAAGTTATTATTTCGAGCCAATTTGCTCAAAAGTGCCACCTGCTTTTTGAATTTTATCCAAAGCGCCGGCAGATGCATTGTGTAAACGAACTGTCAGTTTCTTTGTCAATTCACCTTTACCCAGAACCTTTACACCGTCCGACACCTTAGAGATTAACCCTTTTTTACCAAGTGCCTCGACATCAACCACTTCACCGTTTTCGAACACCTCAAGAAGCTCAACGTTGATTTCAACAATCTCTTTTTTAAAAATATTAGTAAAACCGCGTTTGGGCATCCTTCGCTGCAATGGCATTTGACCGCCCTCAAATCCTCGGGCGACGCTTCCACCAGATCTGGCCTTCTGACCATTCATACCTTTACCTGCTGTTTTTCCCCATCCACTGCCAGGACCTCTGCCAACACGCTTTTTCTTTTTTCTGGATCCTTCAGGCGGAGCCAGTCTGCTTAAAATATCATTCATTGACTTCCTCAACTTTCACCAGGTGAATGACTTTTTTAATCATTCCACGAAAAGCGGGAGTATTTTCGACGACAACTGATTTGCCAATACGATTCAGCCCAAGTCCCATGGCAACCTTGCGATTTTTTTCGCACTGGCTGATAAGGCTCTTCACTTGCGTTACTTTTAATTTTGAACTAGCCATAATATGATTCCTTAATCAATGGAAGTTAAATCAAATCCTCGACTCGTTTTCCACGACGTTTGGCTACCATCTCTGAGTCTTCGATATTCTTCAATCCATTGATTGTCGCTCGCACAACATTAATTGTGGTACTAGAACCGAGACATTTGGTCAAAACATCGTGAATACCAGCCGCTTCAACAACCGCTCGCACAGGGCCGCCGGCAATAACGCCAGTACCAGTGCTCGCCGGTTTCAACAGCACGGAGCCCGCACCAGCTCTGCCGATAATTTCATGAGGCAATGTGCCTTTGACAATCGGAACATCAAACATCGATGCCCTGGCTTTCGCCGTGCCTTTACGAATCGCTTCAGGCACCTCATTGGCTTTACCGTAACCGATACCAACTTTACCAGCGCCATCGCCAACAACCACCAAAGCGGAAAAATTAAACCTGCGACCACCTTTAACCACTTTTGCGACGCGGTTAATGTGAATCACTTTTTCAATCAGCTCGTCGCCTTCTTCCTGAAGTTCCTGCTGTTTCTCGTCCTGTTGTGACATGTTCTGTGCTCCTAGAACTCTAACCCGGCTTCCCGAGCTGCATCGGCAAGCGCCTTGACTCGCCCATGATACACAAAGCCGTTTCTATCAAAAACAACCTGTTTAATATTGTTTTCGAGACACTTTTTAGCGACAAGATTTCCAACCTTCTTGGCAATATCTGTCTTTGTTCCAGTCTCTTCTTTCACACCAGCTGAAAGTGAAGATACTGCAAAGAGTGTCTTGTGATCATCATCATTAACAACCTGAGCGTAAATGTGCGATGCGCTACGAAACACCGACAATCTCGGCCTTTCTGGGCTACCGGAAACCTTTTTCCGAATACGTTTTTTACGCCATTCTCTGATTTCTGTTTTTGTTTTCATTTCAAGTACCTCTACTTGACTCCCGCTTTACCTGCTTTGCGGCGAATTTTCTCGTCAGCATAACGAATGCCTTTACCTTTGTATGGTTCGGGCGCCCTCAATCCGCGAATGGTAGCCGCAGTTTGTCCGACGAGTTCTTTATCTATTCCTTTGATAGCGAACAGGATACCTTTTTCTCCCACTTCCGCATCAATACCTTTAGGTAATTCAAATTCCACTGGGCTGGAGTATCCCAAATGAAACACCAGTTTGCTTCCCTGCAACGCCACCCTGTAACCAACACCTTCAATTTGCATCTTTTTTTCAAAGCCACTGGTAACGCCTTGCACCATATTCGCGATCAGTGACCGTGCCAATCCATGAAACGCGCCAAAACGACGTTCGCCCGACACTGGTTTTACAGTCAGCATGGACTCAGCTATCTCCACATTAACATATGGAGGCATTTTTCTATCCAAAGATCCTTTCGGGCCCTTCACCGCGATAGTGTCGTTACCAACATTAACAGTGACACCCGAAGGTATATTAATTGGCTGTTTGCCTATACGAGACATTTAATCACCTCAGCTAAACGCTTACCAAATTTCGCAAAGTATCTCGCCGCCAACATTAAGACGACGGGCTTCCTTGTCAGTTATCACACCTTGAGAAGTCGAAATTATAGCAACTCCCAATCCCTGTTTTATCAGCGGGATATCCTTGACACCAGCGTATGCTCTGCAACCGGATTTGCTGACCTTACGCACATTATTGATAGCCAGTTTATGTTTGTCGTTATACTTGAGGTGTACAACAATTTCCTTTTTGGGAATTTCGCCACTGACTTCAAAATCTTTGACATAACCTTCATCCGTCAAAATTTGAGCAATACGCTCTTTCATTTTTGAATGAGGGATACGTGTGGAACTGTGGCGAGCAAGGCCTGCGTTCCGAATTCTGGTCATCATGTCTGATACTGGATCCAACATATTACACCTCTTTACCAACTCGCCTTGATTACACCAGGCAGTTCACCTTTACTGGCCAATGTGCGCAAGCAGATTCGACACATATTGAATTTCCGATAATAACCGCGTGGTCTGCCGCAAAGAGGACATCTATTTCGAACTCTTACAGCGAACTTTGGAGTTTTTTCCATCTTGGCCAACAAGCATTTTCTTGCCATGGCAGTCTCCTCTTATTTGGTGAAAGGCATGCCTAACTGCCGAAGCAGTGCGCGCCCTTCTTCATCCGTCTTTGCGGACGTGACAAAGGTAATATTCAGGCCTTTAATTTTATCGACCCTATCGTAGTTTACTTCAGGGAAAATGATCTGTTCCTTAATGCCCACAGAATAGTTCCCCCTGCCATCAAATCCCTTTTTAGATACACCTTTAAAGTCACGAACACGTGGCAGTGCATAAGAGATAAAACGATCGACAAACTCCCACATCCGATCCTGACGAAGTGTTACGGAACACCCAATTGGCATGCCCGCGCGCAATTTGAAATTGGCAATGGCCCTTCTGGCTTTGCGAATCACTGGCTTTTGCCCACTGATTGCTTCCAACTCGGCTGCTGCAGAATCAAGAATCTTTGAGTTCTGAATCGCTTCACCAAGACCCATATTCAAAACAACTTTTTTTAGCTTTGGAATTTCCATACGATTCTTGTATCCGAAATCCTTAAGCAGCTGTTCCTGAACAGTTTCTTCGTATTTTTTCCGCATACGCGGCAATACTTTATCGCCCATCTTTATACCTTAGTCGAAAACGGTTTCGGACTTCACGCTAACTCGCACTTTAGCGCCGTCCTTACCGGTTGAAATTCTAACTCTAGTCGGTTTGTTGGTTTTGCCATCAAGCAACATGACGTTTGACGCATCCAAAGGCATTTCAACATCATCAATACCGCCAGCAGGATTCGCCTGAGTGGGTTTTCGATGCTTCTTCACCATATTAACGCGTTCAACGATTACTTTATTTTTGTCAGACAAAACACTCTTGACCTTGCCGGTCTTGCCTTTATCTTTCCCGGCAATCACAATCACTTCGTCATTCTTTTTAATGCGCATTGTGTTGACTCCTTCCAGCCCTTACAGAACCTCGGGAGCAAGAGAAACTATTTTCATAAATTTCTTCGCTCTCAGTTCCCTGGCGACCGGCCCAAAAATACGGGTACCGATCATTTCGTTCTGTGCATTTACCAACACGGCTGAATTCTCGTCAAAACGAATATAGGATCCATCTGGACGTTTCAATTCCTTTTTGGTGCGCACAATAACAGCCTGAGCGACATCCCCTTTTTTCACTTTGGAATTGGCGATGGTCTCGCGGATGGAGACTGTGATTACATCTCCAATAGTGGCATATTTGCGCTTAGACCCACCCTTCACCTTGATACAGACGAGTTTTTTAGCGCCGGAATTGTCAGCCACATTCAATTGACTTTCCATTTGAATCATGACTAAACCTCCACAGCTTTCCGAACGATTTCAAGCAACATCCAGCATTTCTCTTTCGAAATGGGACGATGCTCCTGAATTTTAACTATATCGCCAGGTTTACACTCGTTCTTCTCATCGTGAGCTTTGAATCGACTGCGTCTAACAATTACCTTTTTGTACTTGGGATCCTGAACACGTCTGGACACCTCAACCACAATGGTTTTATCCATGCTGGACTTGTAGACCTGGCCGGTCATAACTCGTTTTCTTGATTCGGCCATGGCTTACTCCTGTTTCGCAGAATCGCTACGCTCACCCAATATTGTATTTATACGGGCAATTTCACGGCGATTCTTTTTAATTTGGCTACTGTCAGTCAACTGATGCGTAGCGTTTTTTATACGACTCTGAAAGAGATTGTTTTTTGCATCAACAAGTAGGTTCTTAAGTTCCTCGTCTGTGCGCTCTCTCAATTCCTTTGCTCTCATAACGCGCCCCCCCTCTTCAGAAACCGGGTTGCAATGCCCAGCTTATGAGATGCCGTACGAAATGCCTTCTGCGCATCGGCTTCTGAAACGCCGCTGATTTCGTAAAGCACTCGGCCGGGCCGAACTACAGCTACCCACTCTTCGGGGTTGCCTTTACCTTTACCCATTCGGGTTTCAGCAGCAGTTTTCGTAACTGGTTTGTGGGGAAAAAACCGGATCCACATTTTACCGGTCTTTTTCACATGACGACTAATCGCCATACGTGCGGCTTCAATTTGTCTGGAAGTAATCCAGCCACTCTCCAGAGCCTGCATCCCAAAATCTCCAAAGGAAACGTCGCATCCGCGATAGGACTTGCCACGCACTTTCCCTTTTTGCTGCTTGCGATATTTTACTTTTGCTGGACTAAGCATTGTCCTACCTCATTAACTGGCTTGTTTGGGCGCAGGTGCTTTTTTTAGAACCTCACCCTTGAAAATCCAGGTTTTTACACCGATGATGCCATAAGTAGTTTTGGCTTCAGCGAATCCGTAATCAATATCGGCGCGCAAGGTATGTAGCGGCACTCGACCCGCACGGTATTTTTCGCGGCGTGACATCTCAGCGCCACCCAACCTACCGGAACATTCGATTCGAATCCCTTTTGCACCAAACTTTAGAGCAATGGATAAAGATTTTTTCATTGCTCTTCTGAACGCAACACGTCTTTCGAGCTGTGTAGCGATGTTTTCAGCAACAAGCTGCGCATTGGTTTCCGCTTTGCGAACTTCCTGAATCTCGATGAATACTTCGTTGGAAGTATACTTCTGAACTTCCTTTTTAAGCGTCTCAACGCCGGCTCCCCGCTTACCGATAATAATACCGGGGCGTGAAGATTTGATCACTATTTTGCACTTATTGGCTGCGCGCTCGAGCTCAATGTCAGCAATACTGGCATGACCAAGTGTCTTTTTGACATAACGGCGAATTTTCAGATCCTCATGAAGCCATTTGGCATAGGACTTATCCTGATACCAAGTACTTTTCCAAGGTCTAATTACGCCAAGGCGCAGTCCGTAGGGATGTACTTTCTGTCCCACTTTCGTCCTCCTAGCGGATATCCAAAACCACTTTAATGTGGCTCACACCTTTGTTGATTCTAGTTGCACGCCCCTGTGCACGTGGTCGCCATCGTCGCATGTGCTTCGAGGGTCCCATGTCCACCATCAATTCCTTTATATAGAGCGCATCGACATCAACGGCTGAATTCGCCTGTTGCGCATTTGCAACTGCTGATTCCAAAACCTTTTTCAAAGGTTGTGCCGCTGTTCTATTTACAAACGTAAGAGTTCGAATTGCGTCACCAACGTCCTTACCTCGAACGAGGTTCGCAACAACCCTTACCTTTCTCGGCGAAATTTTTAAATAACGCGCGCTTGCCTTGGCTTCCATAACTTACCTCGGTCTTTACCCTTTGAAATTATTACGTTTTCTCCAGCAATCGCCTTAAGTCGTGCTCAAGAACGGGCCTTCTTAGCACGTTCAAATTTTAAGGTCAAGCAGAGTTTCGGCAAAATGCACCGCAATAATTTTTGTTAAAATAACTATTTACCTTTACGATCTCCGGCGTGCCCTCGGAAGGTTCTGGTTGGTGCAAATTCACCGAATTTGTGACCAACCATGTTTTCCGTTACGAACACAGCGATAAACTTCTTGCCGTTATGAACCGCGAAAGTCAAACCAACGGCTTCAGGTATAATCGTTGAACGCCTGGACCATGTTCTAATTACTTTTTTATCCCCGGTTTTTATCGACGTATCGATTTTCTTCAGGAGATGTCCGTCAATAAAAGGACCTTTTTTCAGCGATCTCGCCATTACTTGTGCCCCTTACTTCCTTTTCTTACGCCGTCTG
>JAFGWT010000320.1 GCA_016937015.1 Deltaproteobacteria bacterium
AACAGCTTTTCGCGACACCCTGCTTCGCGGATATGACGTCCTCTAAAGTTACTGAACTCGATCTCTGAAAGAGATCCAGACCCCTTTTTGCGTTCAGGCTTCGGGGTTCACAACAGTCAGGTGGTCCACCAGTTCGCGGTAGGGATGATTGGTCTGTACCATGGACAAAACGATATCGTGGGTACGCTTTGAATCCACCTTGCCGTTAATGACATACCAGTCTGCCACCGGTTTAACCGTCACCCGGTAGCATTCATTGCCGCCGCATTCGATAAACAGACGCTCTGTATTTCTGGATTTGGGCGCCAATGGCAGTAACCTGCGGTCATAGTAAACTTTGACCTTCTGTTTTTTTTCTGTTTGCTGTTCCATGCAATGCCTCCATGCATTTCGTTGCACCACTGATGAATGTAAGCATTGAACCTACCTGTGTCCCGGAAATGCAAAATCAAATTTCACTGAAATCGTATCAGGTGTCGAGGATACAGGTCAGCCCGGACCCGACCGGGTAATCATGGCCCCCATCCGGGTCTGGATCCCTGGGACGTCGGCTCCTCACCACGGCGAATTCTCTCAACACTTTTTGTTATGAATTGAGTCAGTTCAGGCTATTATCGACCCACAGATTCTTCTGAAGAGCCAAAAATTAGAGCGGAGTGTAGCTGCATGTGCAGCACGCAATAACAGCTTGCCAATTGGCGTTGCACGAAGACAGGAAAACTGCCCAGTCAGGACTGCGGGAGGCGAAAAGATGGATTTGATTTTTTTTGAAAACGGATGGCTTGTTTTCATCCTGGTGACAGTGGTCAATGCGCTCGTTTTGAATTTCCGTTCCCGCAGATTTGTTGAAAATAAGCCGGAATTGAAAGAAGGATATCAGAAGTTTATCGTGGGAATGCTGTTTTATGGAAATATTCCCTGGATAATAGTTGGGATTGGAAATCTGACAGGAATGACATCCAGTCTGTTTGAGTATTTTAGTCCAGGACAAATGAATCCCGTTGTACTGGTTTTTCATGCCTCACTATTGGTTCTTTGGGGTTTGTCCGTTTATTGGATTTATTTCAGGGGCGGTGCGGAATTCATTGAAAGTCATCCCGGCTTATTTACCAAATCAGGATTTCTGGGGGCTACGGAATTGACGGCAACAGACATTAAGCGTTGGTTTCCAGTGATGCTTTTAGGCGGAGTGGTCGCTGTTGTGATGATGTGGACCAATGGTGATGTAATACCAGCAATTGACTAAAATATGAGTGCCGTCATAATCGCGGGTAATCCGCGGGCAAAGCGCCCGTTGCGCGTTGAAAAGGAGTAAAATGAAACGAACATCATTTTTGTCTCTTGTGTTTGTGATTGCTGTGGCAATTTCATGTTCAGACGACGCCAAATCCGAAAATGAACATGCGTGTACAGAAGATAACGCGGGTGAAATCGGGTGCGAGTGTCACACGGACGGCACCTGTAATGATGGTTTGATTTGTGAGACCTGGAACGTAACGTCAGACTCTGAGAAAATTGTTTGGCAGGAATACGATGGCACGTGTGTTGAGGATAACTCGACAGATGTCTGAAAGCCTTTTGCGCTTTTGAACCGGCGCCGCGACCTTGTTTGTACGGTTTATTGAGAGCGCAGGTAATAAGGCTGTTTTTTTCCGTTCCCTTTTTTACATTGTGAAGTGTGACATGACTGACAATGCCAGTTTGAGAATCAGGTTTATTAAAAAGAGGGGATCAATATGTTTAACGATATGAGAGTCATGCGTGTTTTTGCAGTTTTAGTGTCACTGTTGTCATGGTCCTGTGTTGAAGACTGTGCCTGTACTGCCATGGATTGTTTAGATGGCATAAATGTTTCGGTTTCATTGCCACAGAGCAATGATGACATTGAAACGGATTCTTATAAATTGCTGTGGCGGGAGAAAAATGGGGTGTTTGCTGAAGTGGAGCCAGACATTGTGTCTGCAGGCACGATAAGTTGGAATATCGATTACTATCGGTTGTCCGGCAGAATTGATGAAATTGAATTAAGGCTGCTTTACAATGAAGAAATAATTGTAAGCGAGCCGGCCCGGGGACTTGTATGGGAATCATTTGAATGCAATGACTGCACCGGTGGGTGCAAAGATATTCAGTACAGAGCCCTGGTTGAATTGAGTACGGAGTAATTGCGAAAATTTTGCATACCCAATGCGGGACCCCCGGTGAATAAGCGCACAGGCGGCACGGGACCAGTTTTTTGGTATGGCGGATTTGACAAACACGCGCAAATAGGGTTGGATTGCAGGTGTCTGTATTTCGCTGTATTTTCAGTTATGGACGGCCCTTTGAATGACATTTTTTTAATCCCCTGAAAAGATTGTGCAACATGTTGCACAATTGGCGTGACGCTGGTCGATGCAACAGTTAAGTGTCTGTAATAATTAAATAAAATGTGATTTTTGAAACGGTTTGTAAATTGACTGTTTTGAGATTTTAGCGACAAATGTTCGTTTTTTGATGTTTTTTTGACCGCGGTAAATAGTCGGTGCATTGCCATGCCGCACTGGGATGAAATGCCAGAGCGCGTTTATTTAAAAATGATTTAACTGTGCGGTTGGTCGCTATTGAAACCAGTGGCCTGGTGCGACTGTCTAAGGCTCAATACTGTCGTCTCTTTATGCACCCGGTTATGACCTGGTCATGAGGCGTTTTGGGGACCGCTGCCGGTTGGCGCGTACCGCTTTCGATACAGGGATGGCGCCATCCCAAAGGCTTTTGAAAACGAATGTGAAAAGTACGAGGAACTGCCGAAACCGCAATCAAAGGCGATGTCGGTGAGTGTGCGGTCGTTTGCCTGCAGCATGCGTTTGGCCACGTTCAGCCGGATTTGAAGCAAATATTCGGCCGGGGCGATGCCCATTTCCCTGCGGAAGAGGCGGGTAAAATGGGAGGTGGACAGGTTGGCTTTGTGGGCCATGTCACCGACGGTCAGACTTTCGGCGTAATTGGCGTAAATGTACTCCACTGCCCGGTGAATGGTGATGCTGCCAACCACGGGCGGTTCTTTTTGCGCTATTCCGAAGATCTGTCGGATAATGAGGTGACAGATTTTCAGTTCGCCGGATTCCAGCAGCTGTTCATAGCCGGGATAGGCCTCCTGGTAGTCGACCAGAAATTCGCGGCATGCCTGAACCAGCCGGTCGCTGAAGGGATAGAGGTCGGCGGGGTTGGGCTGGGTAACGATTCCGTACAGTTTTTTTTGGGTCTCAAAAAATGTGGCATCGATGAGGACCGCGATGTATCTGGAGACGGTCTCGCCCGGCAATTCCTGATGGGCGAATCCCGGCGCCATCATGGCCATGGTGGAAGGAACGGACTGCACCACCACATCGCCGATGCGGGTGTGACATCGGTCGTCGAAAGCCAGAATGAATGAATAGGCCGGGTGGGTGTGCTCCGGTGAGGTGGCGTATTCACACTGCCCCGCCATGGGCATGAACAGGCCCACCCGGTGATGCACGGCGCATTCCACGTAACGGAGCTGTTCTTCGGTAATATTTCCCACCAGTCTTTGAATCTGTTCAAAATCCCGCATTTTGCAAGGGACCTTTCCCTGACGCCGGCCAGACAAATGACGCCGGCGGATGTCGTCCCCTGGACCCATTCAATCTTCAGTTGACCCTGTTGCGCCTCATCGTCCTGCCGAAACATCTGGCTTTCAGTTCAGTCTGTTCGATCAACTGAACATTGTTTCGGTCTTTGTTTCGGTCTTTGTTTCGGTCTAATGTGGTGCTTTAAATGACAACTTACTGCAAGGCTTTTTTCCACTGGCAGAATCGTCGGACGCCTTCTTCGATGGGGACCTGGGGTTCGTATCCCACAACCGCTTTGGCTCTGGACACGTCGGCAAAGGTAATGGGCACATCGCCGGGCTGATTGGGCAGCCATTCGATGACGGGCGCAATGCCCATTTGTTCGGAAATCATTTCCACCAGCCGTTTGAGGGAGGTGGTGCGGGAGCCGCCCAGATTGAGCACCTCGAATCCGTGGCAGTTTTCGGTGCAGGCGGTGACCCCGTCAATGATGTCGTCGATGTAGGTGTAGTCGCGGCTGGATTCGCCGTCGCCAAAGAGGCGCACCGGTTTGCCTTCCAGCAGCTGCCGGGCAAAGAGATGAATCGCCATTTCGGGGCGTTGGCGTGGCCCGTACACGGTGAAGAAGCGCAGCAGATGCATCTGAATGCCAAACAGATGATGGTACGAATGGCAGATGGCTTCCCCCGCGGCCTTGGTGGCGGCGTAGGGGGAGATGGGCTTCATGATGTTGTCGCTCTCGCGAAAGGGCACCTCGGTGCGGCCACCGTACACCGATGATGAGGAGGCAAACACGAATTTTTTGATGTCGCGGCGGCGGCACTGCTCCAGCAGGTTGACCGTGCCTTCCAGGTTCACCTTCTGATACAGGGACGGGTTGTCAATGGAGGGGCGAACCCCCGCATAGGCGGCCAGGTGCACCACCACGTCGAATGACTCGGCAAAGACCGAATCGAGAAATGCGGTGTCGAGAATATCCCCCGTCGCAAGGGTGTAGTTGGGCGATTTTTGGGCGTCCTGTATGTTGCGGCGTTTGATTTGCGGGTCGTAAAAATCGTTGAAGTTGTCGAGGCACACCACGGTATGACCCCGGCCCAGTAAACGGTCGCATAAATGGGAGCCAATAAATCCGGCCCCCCCTGTCACTAAAATTTTCATGGCCAGGTTGTATCAAATAACCAGGGAACGAGAAACCAAATATGTGACCTGGACAGGGTAATCCGAACGCCCGGAAATACGAATGGCCGGAAGTCTGAAACTCCGGCGGTCTCAAAGGGCCCGAGGTTATCCCGGACGCTGTCGGGGATTTGGACAGGACGCACTGGATTGCCTTTTTCGAGGCAATGACGCTGTTTGTTCAGCTGACTGGGGACAATTTGCTTCACAAAGGTGAAATATCTGCAAAACACTTCAGAGATTTCGTTTGGCGACGATACTGTAGTGTAAGATGAAAACCGGGATGGCACATAATGAAGCAATTGGCGTGCGCTGGACACCCCTGGCGAGCCTTATTCACAACAATGTGCCATGGCTGATGGCGCGGATTCTCGACTACGCCAAAAAACACGAGTACACCCGTTACACCTCCACCCTGGTGGAGGCCTGGCGAATTTCCATTGAAGGGCTGAATCGCAGTTTGCATGAGGGCATGGTCCGTTACGGGGATATTCCCGAGTTTGGCGCGGAGGACACCTTCACCGATGACCCGCTGACCCGGTTTGGACTGATTGAGGCGCGGCGTCACGAGGAGAGAGGGGTCAGTCTCACGCTGTTTTTGGGACTGATGAAGTATTATCGTCAGACGTATCATGACCTGATTGCTGAAAAGAAGACGCTGGGCATCGATGTGGGGGACTGCCGGCTGTTTCTGGACCGGTGTTTTGATCGCATCGAGATTGCGTTTTGCGCCGCGTGGAAACAGAACGATTCGGCCGACCTGATCGAAAAGCTGGCCAGTACGTCCCGGCGCATGACCAACGAGAAGAACAGCTACCTGACCCTGCTGGAATCGCTGGAGGGGGCCATCATTGTGGTTGACGCGGGGCATCTGGTGGCCCTGAACGGCAAGGCGAATGAGCTGATTGATGAGTCATGCCGCGCGCGGTTCACCTATTATCGCGCCGATGTTGATGACGCGTCGCTGAGTCTTGGCAATCCCCATCAATGGTGGCTGCCGAATCAGGATCTGACCCAGTTGCCCCTTGAGGATGTGTTTCCGTGGATCGCGCCATTTCTGGAGCGCAATGTTGCGGAGGACACCATCGCGCTGAAACGCGACAATGCGACGAAATATTATGATATCCGTAAATCGGCGATGCGCGATGTGTCCGAAAAATTTACGGGCACCGTGCTGACGCTGGTGGATGTCACGCGGCGGGAACGTTTTAAGGCCGCGCTTCAGAGTGTGCTGACGGTGCACAGCGAAATGCATGATGAGGATTTGACCGAACTGTTGCCCAGAGTGCTCGAAGAAACCGCGCGCAATTTTGAAAGCCGGTTTACGGCATGCTTTCTGTTTGATGAGTTGAAAAACGATGTGACTGTCATTTATTGCCACTGCGCCGACTGCACCAATGATTTTCAGTACACGGTGACCGAGATGTCGCTGGTGGAGTATGTGAGACAGTTACAGGCGGTGATGCAGGGGGAGCCGGCGTGTATGATCAATCAGCAGGAAATACTGGCGAGGCTCGAATTTCCGGAATTGGAAATGCGCCTGAATCGCATGATTAGCGCCACGGTTCGCCAGAAGGAGACGCTGTGTCTGGTCCTGTGTGCGGCAAACAAGGCGGTGGATTATGATGATTTTGAGTTGCAGCACCTGCAGTTCATCGCCGAGAACGCCTGGAATATCATTACGCGCAAGCGGGCCGAACAGGTGCTTGACCAGCAGAAAAACGATGTGGAGCGGTTGAAGCGGGCCCAGAGTCTGGCGGTGCTGGCGGGTGGAGTGGCCCATGACTTTAATAATCTGCTGTCGGTGATTCAGTCCCATACCCGGGTGGTGGGACGGCGTACCGCGAAGATGGATGATGAAAAACTGCAGCAATCCATTGCCGCCATTTTGAAGGCGGTGGAAAAAGGGTCAGAGGTTACGAGGACCATGCGGGCCTGCACGGGGACCAGTCTGGGCCCGGTAACCGAGGAGGAGCTGGGGCGGATGATCACGGATTGGCTGAAACAGAATGCCCATCGATTGCCACCGCGCATTGAAATCACAACCCGCATTCAGGAAAATTTACCGGCGGTCAAACTGGATCGCTCCCAGTTCCCCACGGTGCTGACCAATCTCATTGAAAATGCGGTGGACGGGATTGGGGATGCCGCAGGTGAAATTGTGATTTCCCTTGAAGAGAGTGAAAGTGTCGGCAGCATGGGGATGTTATGGACCGGCGCCAGTATTCCCCCTCAGGAAAGAGTGGTGCAACTCTGCATTGCCGACAATGGACAGGGCATGGACGACGAAACAAAGGCCAGTGCGTTTGATCCGTTTTTTACCACCAAATTTGTGGGCCGGGGCCTTGGGCTGGCAGCGGTGCGTGGTCTGGTGATTGCCCACGGGGGGCGCGTGCGGATTGAAAGCGCGCCAAAAAAAGGAACCGCTGTTTTCATTGAGATTCCCACCGCCGACCGCATTTCATCCATTCCACTGAAATAAGCGAGGCCGGCGGGTTTGAGGCCTGTGAGTGGGCGCCTGTTTTGCATCTATTTGGGAAGGTATTGCATTCCCGGCATAAACCAAATGGGGGGTGGTGCCGTAACTCTTTTAACTGATTTTTTACAGCGAAGCGAAAGGGGAACGCAATGACATCGCGGAAGAATTTTTCTGGATTTGTGAGTATGATTGGGGCACTGGTGGTAATGGGGATACTGGTCGGCTGTTCGGACGGAGGAGGGGGCGGAAATGACGCTGCGGATACCACATCGTCTTCGGATTCGGCGTCGGATGGATTTACTGATTCATCAGAGGTTGGAGATTCGGCATCCGGCGATTTGGACGATACTTCGGCCGGTAATTCCGATTCCGGCAGTGTGGACTCATCGACGAACATCGGGGCTTCGACAGATTCAGATACGTCGTCTGCCAGGGCGCTGCTTAGATTGTCCGGTCTGCCAAAATTTGATGTAACGCTGCCCGCCAGCTTTTCTCATTCGACTCAAAGGAAAAAGGCGCTGAGGCCTTCGCAGCTTGATGAAGTGCAGTCGGAAGGCTATTTTCAGATGCAGCCGGAACGGCTTTTCACGGTTGAGATTTATGCCATGCGCGGGCTCCTGACGTACCTGGAGACGTTTACCCAGACAAACGGTGTGCCCGAAAATGAAGTGGTTGAGCTCGGGATTCACACCGGGATTTATTACGAAGGAGGGCCGTCGGATGGCCAGCCGATGAATCCTCATCTGGATATGCTCAATACAGACGCCAGCTACGAAGGGATTGATCTTGGAAAGCTGCGGTGGTGGAAAGAGGGGGACGTAACGCATATTGCATGGCACATTACGGATTCGTCTTTTGCGGATTTTCCTTACTGGCTTATTGACATTGAACCCGCTGGGGACGACACCGGAAAAAATCGATATCGAATTGCTGCGTACCGTGAACAGTGGGACGGCACCCAGAGCACTTTTGCCGTGCGGTATCTGGAATACGACGACGCCAGTGGAGAGACGGTTCTTTTTCAGAGAGACGCCGGATTCACCATTAGCACGAATGAGGGTGGAATTTCGTACCGGTACATCGCATTGAAACCCGGTATGGATGTGACGTTTGAGATGGATTTGGATACGGAAATTCCAGGGGCGGATACGGAATCCGACACCGCAGCGGGCGCGGATACGGAAACCGAAAGCGCCGCAACAGATGACAGTGACACCGAAGCCGCGGATACGGCCGGCGACAGCGGGGATACGGAAACGGTGGATGGCGCGGATACGGTAGGCGATACGGACGATACCCTGACCGACAGCGGCACATCGCAGATATCCGGGGCCGACAGTGACAGCGGCGGCAACGGGCAGGTGGCAACAGGGCAAATGCATGATGCGACAGTAATTTATCTGGAAAGCGGTGAGTTTAATCCGGTGGATATGGCGCAGCACATATCCAGCCAGATTGCCGCGGTGGGCAATGACGACGGCGGTGGACTGGTCGCGTTCACGGTGCCATACCAGATGTGGGAAGATAATGGCACGGAGGTGATTTACAATTATTTTTACAGGGAGATCTACAATGGCGCCGGAAATCTGATGACCCGGGCGTATGCGAGAAAGTTCGATGACTATTGCGAGCTGACCGATTTCAGTGGCTTCCTTGCGGATACGGAAGCATACAATCTTTTTGGGGCAAGCCCGGCGATGGCGCCAGCGGTGGTGTATCGACAGTATGTGTTTGACTTTGCCACCAGTGTATCGTCGTATGCGGTGAGCCTTGATGCACCTTCCACCGGGAGCTGGACGATGCTTGACGCGAGTGAACCGAACGGGCGGTTTATCTGGAAACAGAATACCGAAGACGGTACCCCATGGACCACAGGGGATGTGGTTTACAACCAGAATATGGATGAAGATTCGGATTGCTCAGTGACCGGCGAAACCGCGTGCACCATTGCAGTATTTCGGCCGTATGCGGAATATCCAGAGGCAACGACGATTTTTGGCAAAACATTTTACGCGGAGAATCAGTGGCCGATTCGCTACCTGAGTGCGGCGGATTCGCTTTCCACAATTAAGGTGAACGTTCTGGAAGACTGGCCATATCTGCAGACCTGGATTGAGTCGGACGATAATGATGTCTGGGATGCGGGGGAGGAACAGTTGCCCGCCAGTGGGTTTGATGTTTATTTTTACACCGGCGACGGCGAGCTTGTCGAATCCACCATGCCCATGGTGTATCGCGCCGCGGATATGCCACCTGACTCACTGGGGTATGACGCGGATGCATCCGGGATTGCCCGCCTTGCCAATGGGGCATTGAATGACGTGCTGGCGGAGATGGTGCCGAACATACAGGTGCCGCATCAGATTGAGCTACTCACGTCGGATGCGTTTCTGGCGCAGTTTGAACCGGTTGTGACAGATACCGACGAGGACACGGCCGGCGCCCCCATTGACACAGCCGGCGCCCCCATTGACACAGCCGGCGCCCCCATTGACACAGCCGGCGCCC
>JAFGWT010000321.1 GCA_016937015.1 Deltaproteobacteria bacterium
GCTCGCTGCTGAACATCTTATTTTTGCCATGATTCAGGAGCGGGCACTGCCAGGGGTGGTGATTCGGCCATTTAATGTTTTTGGCCCCGGACAGGTGGGGGAAGGCGCGGTGCAGCGCTTTGTCCATCGGGCACTGAGGGGGGCGCCACTAACCGTCTCCGGTGACGGCAGTCAGATTCGCGCATGGTGCTATGTGGATGATTTCATTGATGGACTGCTGCGTACGTTATCTCATCCGGGCGCGGTGGGCCAAACTTTTCATATCGGGAATCCGCAGACCGCCGTTACCGTGTATCACCTCGCTGCCCTGATTGTTCAGCTGACAGGATCGGCATCTGAGATCAGGTGTGTCCCAAGGGAGCGAGTGGATGTGGAGTTGAGAATTCCCGATATTGAGGCGGCAAGAAGTATTCTGGGCTTTGTACCGAGTGTCAGTCTTGAACAGGGGCTGGCGCAGACAATTGCATGGTATCGCCAGCATGCGTCGCTGACAAATGGCCAGATGTTTGACGGATTGCCGGACACTGTTTCGGGTCTCGGTTCGGGTCTCAATGAGGAAGGAGCGAACAATTACGGTCCTCATTGACAATGTGGCAGACCGACTGGCTGAACAGCTTCGTTCAGAAAACGAAGCCCAAAGGCAGCAGGCGGCGGAAATGCTTTTTAAAGAGGACCCGTCCAGGGTGGCCGATGTGCTGATTCCCATGCTGCAATCCAGTATCTCTGATGATGTTCACGGCCTGTGTATGGATATACTGCAGAAGACTGGCGGATGCGTTGCGCTCGATCAAATCCGGCAGGACCACTGGTTCGACGATCTGAAGGCCGACGCGGACCCAGGTAATTTTGAGCTGGTCGCGGGAATTATCGGGAACCGGTATCTGGCATACTCCATATTGCTCGGTCTTCAGATTACTCGACTCAGGCAGATGGAATCCCCCAATGCAATGACTATTGTTGAGTTTACGTCTGACAGCGAAATGATTCAGAAATTACCTCTGAGTCAGTTTAATCTGCAGGTGGCCAGTGTGCTTCTGGGAATTGGCATCCATACCATAAGAGAATGTGAACTGCCGCTGACCGAAGAGCAGGCGCTCAGTATCATTGGGGAAATGCCGCTGCTGGTTGCCCCGTTGTTTGATATTTTTCCAAGCCACCTGGCGGCGGTTCAAAAAGGGTCGCTGTTCAAGAGTGTCATTGGCATGACAACCCCTCGCGGCAAGGCATTTTTGACCATTGATGAGTTTCACAGGCTGATATTGCAGCTGTTGCGGTTTGATGTGCAGAGGTACGGACAGGAGCGGCTGGCGTTTGATTTTAATACCGGCCCAGCCGTGGCCGCGTATGAACAGCAGGATTATGCTCAGGTCATTTCCTTGCTTGAAACCTGGCCTGGATTATTGTCAACCATGCTCAAGACCCCTGCCCAGGACGCATTGAGCGAACCGCAACTGGAAGGAATTGCCCAAGGGTGCCAGCTGTTGGGAAGTTCGTTTATCTATATGGGAAATGTCCAGTACGCCGAAGAGGTCTTGCGCCTGGGGATTCGATACACCGGCGATACACCTTTTGGTGCACAGCTCTTTCTGGACATGGGAGTGCTGCTCAACCAGGAGGAGCGCTACGGGGAGGCCATCGCATTTTTGCGGCGAGCCACTGTGACACAGCCCACCCTCGTGGCGGGCTGGATTGCGCTGGGGCGGGCGCTCAGGCATCGGGGCCGACGGGTTGCAGCCTGGCTCGCTTTGTCGCATGCCATATCGATTCTCCACGAAAAAGAAGACGCAATGGACGATGCGGATCGCAGCGCAATGGCGGAAGCAGACGCTGAACGCCACCCTGTTGCGCAGGCAATTGAAGAGGCGGCGATAGCGTGGCCCTTCTAATCAGGGCACATTCGGTGCTGTTAACAACCAGGTGCAGACGCACAGTTGTGTGGGCGGGAACAGCCGAATTCCTGCAATATTCTGGCTGTTTTTACAATTCAGATTTATATTTTAAATATAACCGGACGGCGAAGTCGACCGTTCAACGAAATGCGTGGAAAGGGAAACCATGAAAAAAAACTTTGTCCTTGATACCAACATCCTGCTGAACGACCCCAATTCAATTTTTGCATTTGAGGAGAACAACGTCATCATTCCCATTTTTGTCCTCGAAGAAGTGGACTCGTTTAAAAAGGACATGTCTGAGCTGGGTAAAAACGCCCGGCGTGTATCTCGAATTCTGGATGAATTGCGTGCCTTCGGACGGCTGGTTGATGGCGTCCCAATCAATGATGATGAGGGCAGCCTTCGCGTGGCGTTTGCCATCAGTGAGCTTTCGGCGGAATTTGCACTGCTTGGAAATACGGCGGACAGTCGTATTCTCGCGGTGGCGAGCCAGGTTCAGCGTGAGAATCCGGAGATGCCATGCATTTTTGTGACGAAGGATATCAATCTGCGGGTTCGGGGCGCGGCCCTTGGACTGCAGGTGATGGACTACATGGCAGACAAGGTTCATGTGGATGAGCTTTACAGTGGCCGGTTTGAACGCACCGTGAGCGACGATCTCATGAAGCAGCTGTTTGCCGAGGGTGAGGGGGATAACCCGGAAGGCAGCGAGGACGAAGAAAAACTGCCCCCAAATTCATTTGCCGTTATGCATGGGGTATCGGGCGGTGGTTCCGCTATTGTACGCGTCCGTCCGGATGGCCGAACGCTGCGGATTCTTAAAGGCAATGGTCCATCGGTTTGGGGGATTCGTCCCCGTAACAAGGAACAGCATTTTGCCTTTGAACTCCTGCTCGACGACAATATCCGCCTTGTGACGCTGGTGGGGCAGGCGGGAACCGGAAAAACATTGCTGGCGCTGGCGGCGGGACTGCAGAAAGCGGCGGAGGAACAGGTGTATCAGCGCCTGCTGGTATCGCGGCCGGTATTTCCCCTTGGTAAGGATATTGGATTTTTACCAGGAGATGTAAACGAAAAACTGCGTCCTTGGATGCAGCCCGTTCACGATAATCTGGAGTTGCTGCTGGGGATTTCGGGACGCGAAAAGCGAACGGGGCGTTCGAGTGATGAACTGTTTGATATGGATATGGTGCATATCGAACCGTTGACATACATTCGTGGCCGTTCCATTCCCAGTCAGTTCATTCTGGTGGATGAAGCCCAGAACCTGACGCCGCATGAGGTGAAAACCATTATCACCCGCGCCGGCGATGACACCAAGATTGTTCTGACCGGTGATCCGTATCAGATTGACAATCCGTACGTGGATGCCACGAACAATGGCTTGGTGCATGTCGTTAAGCGGTTCAAGGGCGAGGCCATTGCCGGTCACATCACGCTTTCCAAAGGTGAGCGCTCGGAACTGGCGGAACGGGCTGCAGAGCTGTTATAAACCGATTCGGAGTATGTTTGATTGTGTTTGCTGACAGAATGCAGGATGGAATCGGCTGGACGGATAGCGTTATTGCGATAACGAAACGTCCGAAGGGGTCCCACGTCTGAATGAAACCGGTTTCCGCTTCAATTTTAATGGCAATAGTGTTTGGGTGTATGGTGGCCTTTGGGGCTGATCGGGCCACAGCCACTGCGCCTGACAAAGATGGTCTTGATAATCTGATTCACAGTCTGCAGTACGGGGAATCATCCGGTTCCACCGCGCAAGACGACCCCTCGGCTGAAACCATTTCGGATTCCAGCCAGGACACGTTCGCATTTTCTGATGTGACGGTGCCACATGCGCACCTGACCTGGCAGCTCAGCGATGCGCAATGCATGGAAATCTTAAATAAAGCGGACATTAAGACCCATCCGCCCGCTTTTGCAACGCCGTTTGTAAAAACCCCCCTGCTGCTGGACAGCGACATTGAAGGGGTCATCATTGATTCAAAATGGCCGCAGAAGCAGATGCGGCGGGTCATGGATTGCCGGTTGATTGTGTCTCTCATTCAGCTGGCGCGTCGGGCCAGGCAGGCAGGCGTGGTGAAGATTGAGTACTATTCCACCTGGCGTCCAATCACTGTTGCATCCGATTGTCCGGACGGAGTCAGAGGCCTGCGCTGTCGGCAGACGTTTGAGCGGGCCCAGGCTGGTAAGCTGCCGAGTCAGCATTCCCGGGCAACGGCTATTGATATGCGCTGGTTCACTTTCGAGGATGGATCTGTGGTGGACGTGCTGGAACACTACGAAATGAACTTTCACGAACCCCCATGTGACGATCATCCGATTACCCGGGAGGGACAGTTTCTGCAGCAACTGGCCTGTGACCTGCATGGAGACAGAGTGTTTAATGTCATGTTGACGCCCAACGCCGATCGCGACCACGTGAATCACTTTCATTTTGATATTACGCCAAACGTGACCTGGTATATTCTCCGATGACTGTGAGTTGAATCGGTCTGTCTGCATTTTGTTCTGACTGGCGTGGACGTGACTGGCATCGGTGAGCGAAATTTCATGGCTGCGGCGACTTAATTTTTTTGCCTCCCCGCCGTCTCTGTCACCTGGAACTGAATGCGAGCGAGGGGCGATGAGTGACGAAAACGCAACTATAATGTCCTGGTTTCCAGATGACGCCCTTGAGGCGGAGCTGGAGCGGATTCCACTGCATCTGCTGATTGCGGAAGACGATACCGCCACGCGGAAAATTTTGACGAAAACTCTGGAAAAATTTGGATACCGGGTCACTGCGGCTAAAAATGGCACCGAAGCATTGGCGTTGCTCGATGATGAAGCGGATCCCCCTGAACTGGCACTTCTCGACTGGATGATGCCGGGGATGGACGGGCTTGAAATCTGCCGGCACCTGCGGCAGCGAAAAAGGCCGTTTGTTTTTGTTATCCTGCTGACAGCGCGCTGCGGGGATGAAGACATCATCGAAGGTCTTGAAGCGGGCGCTCATGAGTTTTTAACCAAACCGTTCAACATTCACGTGCTGGCGGCCAGGGTCGCGGCGGGCGCGCGAATTGTGAGGCTTGAAAAAAAACTGATGATGAAGAGCGAAATTCTTCGGGACTACCTTGAGAAGCTCGACCCCAAAATGGATATCCGGTAACCCAATTGTGAAACCCGCGATGCGTTCAAACGCGCTTGTCGTCAAACGAACTGCTCAAAAATCAGATCGTTTCTGCCCTCTCTGCGTCTGCATTCATGAAGCAGGCGGAAGCGACGGCTTCTCCTTTTAACGCATTGCACAAGGAGTTGGAAAAATGAAAACCGCAAACCTGTCCGGTATGTCCGGTGTGGATGCTCCTGGGGGGAACGTGGAACTGAAAAATTGGAAGGTGCCAGTTATTCTGTCGCTCAGCGCTGCGGCGGTGATTGGTTTGCTGCTGCTTGGCCTTCATCAGCGAACAGAAGCAAAATTGCTTCAGATGCAGTACATGGTGCAAACAGCTCAGGATGACGCCAACGGGCGGGTACGGACGGCGCAACGGGAACTGGCAGGCATGACAGTTAAGGTTCGAGAGATGGACGCGAAAATGGTGCGCATGCAGAGCGAATTAACCCGGCTGCAGCAAATGTCGCGTGAACAGCAGGTTAAATCGCAGCGAAATGTTAAAGTGAATGATGGCCATCGCAAACCCAAGCCCCACAGGGGGTCTGGGGGGCTGGAAGATTTGAGCAGCTTCGGTGCAGACGTGAGACTGACTGAGGCGGATGACGATCCATCGACGGGTTTTAAAAAAGGCGAACTTCTGTAAACGTCTTTTAATACAGCTGCCAATTGATACCCTGTCCGATACAATATTTCCGTTAAAACCATATTTTATGGTTCATCTATTGCTAAGCCGAAAATGTTATGCTATGAACCCTGCGAAATTGGGTATTGTCACGGAAGGTGGATCCCGCAGCCGGAGCCGCCTTTTTTATTATTTGGGACAAAATGACCGATACCGCACAACTTCTTCGTCTCGCCAAACCGGTGGTTGACCGGTATGAATGCGAAATTGTCCAATTAACGTTTGTGCGAGAGAAGCCGGGCTGGGTTTTACGGCTTCTTGTTGAAAAGAGCGGTAGCGATCCGTTCGTCAGTTCAGGTATCGATCACGGAATTTGTTCCGGAATCAGTCGCGAGTTAGGGGAGTTACTGGAGGGTGATGAAGTGATTGACAAACACTTCGTTCTGGAGGTGTCGTCCCCTGGTATTGAGCGGCCGCTGACGTGCCTGAATGACTACCGGCGGTTTACCGGGCGGCGGGTCAAATTGAAAACGAGTGAAGCGGTGGATGGAAAGAAGAAGTTCACCGGCAAAATAAAGGACGTGAAAGAGAACGCGATCCTTTTAAAAACGGACGCGGGCAGGAAGATGGTCGAAATTGATTACAATCTGATTGCCAGGGCGAATTTGGTCTTCGACATCAATTTGTTGGAGAAGAGAGCAGGAGAACGGTGATGCAGGACGGCGCACTGCCATTGAACATGATTTTGGACCAGGTCGGCAGAGACAAAGGGATCGATAAGACTGTGCTGATAGAGGCCATTGAAGCCGCTATCCTGACCGCAGCGAAGCGGTCATTTGGTACGAACAGGGATCTGGAAGCAAGGTTTAATGATGAAACGGGTGTTGTGGATTTGTATCAGTATATGACAGTGGTCGATCTGGTCGAGAATCCCGATCGTGAGGTGGCGGTGGATGCAGCCCGGAAAGCCGGACTTCAGTCTGAAATCGGTGAAGAACTCGGATTTCAGATTTTTTATCGCGAAGAAGACGAGAAAAAAGCCAAAAAGCAGGACAAGGAATTTGGCGCCCTTCTGGATTTGAAAAGTGTTGGCAAAGGCTTTGGCCGAATCGCAGCGCAGACCGCCAAACAGGTCATCATTCAGCGTGTGCGTGATGCAGAACGCGAAAATATTTTTAATGAATACAAAGATCGAAAAGGTGAGGTGATTGCGGGTATCGTTCGTCGGTTTGAGCGCAATAACAGCATTATTGTTGACCTTGGCCGCACCGAAGCCGTGATTCCCGCCAAGGAACAAACACCACGAGAGTCATACCGTCCCGGTGATCGCGTTTTGGCATATGTGGTGAACATTGATAAAGAAACCAAGGGACCGCAGATTCAGCTGTCCAGAACGGATGTGGGATTGCTGAAAAAGCTGTTTGAGATGGAAGTCCCTGAAATATACGAAGGCATTGTTAAAATCATTTCAGCCGCCAGGGAACCCGGGTCACGGTCAAAAATTGCCGTTACATCGAGGGATGGTGATGTGGATCCCGTAGGCGCCTGCGTGGGAATGCGCGGTGCACGGGTGCAGTCAGTGGTTCAGGAACTGCGCGGTGAAAAGATTGATATCGTTCCCTGGGATTCAGATCCGGCGCGATTCGTGTGCAACGCCATTCAGCCGGCTGAAGTGTCTCGAGTGATCATTGACGAAGCCAATGGTTCCATGGAGCTGGTTGTTCCGGACGACAAACTGTCGCTCGCCATTGGCAGAAGAGGGCAGAATGTACGCCTTGCATCACAGATTACCAATTGGAAGCTTGATGTTGTCAGTGAGACCGATTTTGATAGACGGGAACAGGAAGCGATTGCCAATCTGGCGATGGTGGACGGCATTTCTGACGATGCGGCGATGACCATGTACAAGCTTGGTTTCAGAACAGTGGAGGAAGTGGCGGAAGCGGATTCTGCAGAGCTTGTGGCAATTCCCGGTATGGGGGACGAGGCGCGCATTACTGCCTTACAGGCAAAGGCGCGTGAAACAATGGAAGTCCAAAGAATGGCCAGAATACGCGATTTGGTGAGCAGAGGGACATCTCTGACCGAGCGCGAGCGCATGTTCTTTATTAGCGGGATTGGGGAGCGCACCATTGAGTTGCTGCTGGAGGCAGGGTATCGCCGGGTGGAGGATCTGGCGAGCGAGAAAGACATGGATCGACTCGCGCTAAGTACGGGGCTTGGTCTTCAAAAAGCCCAGGTGATATCGGAACGCGCGCAGGATTTCCTCGACAGTGAAAAGGATATCCTTGAAAAATTACGGGAAGAGGCAGAACTTATCGCTGCGGCAGCTTCTGATGATGATGATGATGAGTCATTAAAAGAGGAGCTGGAGAAAGACGCAGTATCGGAAGAAGATTAATCACAGCATCATGAATGTCCGGTGGGGGTCGGCATTTTTTGTGGCTATTTGTGATCGTTTTTTGAATGTATGACAAAGGTGGGAGAACGGCCGCCTGAAAAAAGCAGTTCGGAGGCATAATGGCGCAGAGAGTTCGGGTTTTTAAACTTGCATCTGAATTTGGACTGGACAACAGCCAGATGGTAGCCAGAATTCAGGAATTCGGTTATCCGGTTCAAAATTATATGAGCGCGCTGGATTCTGATACAGTCCAACAGATTCGGCATCTGTTGCAAAAAGAGCGCGAGGCCAATACTGTGGAGGAACAGATTCGGCCCACGGTCGTGCGTCGCCGGACGCGTACCGGCGCCCCTGTTAAACCGGCCAAAGTACAGCCGCCCAGGGTCGTTGACGATGCACCCGCGGTTGAAGCTGAGGCACTCTCGAAGGGGACGCCTCCCGTTTCAGACTCGGTTGGCACTTCGACGCGAACCAAAAAGCGGAAACTCGACGTTACGGAAGAAGTCGCACCTGTCAATGCAGTCGTCGAATCCAATACAGATGTGGTGGGCGTACCTGATGCGGAGCAGACCATTGCAGCGGTCGCACCGGAGCCAGAAATTTCAGACGCGTATGCGGGTGTTACTGACGTCGAGACCAGTCAGCTGGCTGCGGCGTTTGGCGCGGCGGATGTGGATGAAGCCGAGTATGCCGATGAGGCATATGAAGGCGATGATGTAGAAGACGTGGTTGAAGGGGTTGCTTTCGAAGTGGTCACGCCGGACGTTCTGCGTCCCGCATCTGAAGCGCCGATTGTAAAACGTCGTATTCAGGTGCAGCAGGAAGGCGGCAAGGACGCGAAGAAGGGCGCGGCCCGGCGTCGTAAGGTTGAGAGCCGAGAGATGATTCCGCAAAGACGGACGCCGGCGGCAGCAACGGTAGCCAGTCGAAATCGCACTGTAGCCACACCGGTCCCGGCCATTCCGGGGCGGAAGCGCAAGATGACCCCTGGCAAGAAGGGCAAGAAAACCGAGATCACGACACCCAAAGCCATTAAACGGCTCATTCGTATCGAGGGGCAGGTCACTTTGCAGGAATTGGCTAAGCGTATGAGCGTGAAATCTACGGAATTGTTAATGAAGCTGATGTCCATGGGAATGGCGGGCATTAACATTAACTCAACGCTCGATGCGGATACGTCGAAAATCATTGCTGAAGAGTTTGGGTATGAAGTTGAAGACGTGGCCGTCGCCGAAGAGGATCTGCTTGCTGCATCCCGAGCTGAAGAAACCGATGAGGAGAAGGCGGCCAGAGAGACTCGTGCACCAGTGGTGACAATGATGGGCCATGTGGACCATGGAAAAACATCATTGCTCGACTTTATACGTAAAGCGAATGTGGCCGAAGGCGAGGCAGGTGGTATCACTCAACACGTGGGTGCATATCGTGTTAAGACTGATATTGGCGAAATCGCATTTATTGACACGCCTGGTCACGCGGCGTTTACCGCCATGCGTGCCCGTGGCGCCCATGTGACAGATATTGTCATTGTTGTTTGCGCTGCCGACGACGGTGTGATGCCGCAGACTATCGAAGCCATTGAGCACGCTCGGGCCTCGAATTGCCCGATCATCGTTGCCATCAACAAATGCGACATGCCCACTGCAAATGTGGAAAAAGCCAGACGCATGTTGATGGAATACAACCTGATTCCTGAAGAACTGGGTGGTGATACGATTATTGTTGAGGTATCCGCCAAAACCGGCCAGGGAATTGATCAGCTGCTGGAGATGATTTCGCTCCAGGCGGAGATGATGGAACTGACCGCCAATACCAAACGTCCCGCCGCCGGTGTTGTCCTTGAGGCATACCTGGATAAGGGAAGGGGTCCGGTTGCCCATGTTCTTGTTCAGGACGGCACCCTGGATTCCAACGACATTCTTGTTGCTGGACAGGCGTTTGGAAAGATTCGCGCGATGACGAATGAGCGAGGACAGAAAGTTTCCAAGGTGGGGCCATCCACGCCAGTTGAAATTTTGGGGCTTTCCGCTGTTCCGTCTGCCGGTGATACCTTTGACGTGGTATCTGATATGAAACTGGCTGAGAAAGTGGCCAGTCAGCGAGAAGAGAAGGAGCGCATGACCGCGGACGCAGCGAGCAGACCATCGCTGGACGCGCTGTATGCCAGGATGCAGGAAGGCGAGACTGCCGAACTGAAGGTGCTGGTCAAGGCAGACGTTCGCGGCACTCTCGAAGCCATCAAGGATTCACTCATCAAACTGTCCAACAGTCAGGTCAAAGTGACTGTGGTCAGCGGTTCAGTCGGTGGTATTACCGAGTCAGACGTGTTGCTCGCGTCCACTGCAGAAGCCATCATTCTGGGTTTCAATGTCCGGCCTGCCGGCAAAGCCCGTAAACTCGCGGATGAACAGGGAATTGAGATTAAGATTTTCAGCGTGATTTACGACATCATTGATGCGGTTCAGCTGGCCATGAAAGGTCTGCTGGCGCCGACCATTGAACAGAAGGTTATTGGTGAGGCGCAGGTTCGCGAGGTGTTCCGAATTCCAAAAGTGGGCGCCATTGCCGGTTGCTATGTGACCAATGGTAAAGTGATGCGCAACTGCCTGGTACGGCTTGTCCGCGATTCTGTTCAGCTTTGGGAAGGCGAGGTGGATTCACTGCGCCGTTTCAAGGACGACGCCAAGGAAGTTGCCTCCGGATACGAATGCGGAATTGGCCTTAAAGGATTCAACGATATCAAGGAAGGCGATGTCCTCGAATTCTACCTCGAAGAAGAAGTTGAGACCCAGCTTGAATAAGCGGTTCGGTACGTTTCGAGTCCCCTGTCTCACCATTGCTGCCAACCCGGTTTAACGGAGAGATCACTAAAGGATAATCCATGTTTGTTGCTGTCGGACGACTTTCTTTCCATCTTGCCGGTGTATCCTCACTGAAGGGTAAACGATCGGTGGTGCGCAAGATGGTGGAGAAGGCGCGGGCCCGATTCAATGTGGCCATTGCTGAGGTGGATGATAACGACGAACATCGAAAAGCGGTGATTGGTGTTGGGGTGATTGGCAACAGCAGCAATCATGTGGACGCCACTTTGTCAAAGGTATGCTCGTTTATTATTCGCATGGGACTGGCCGAAGTGGTATCTCATCAAACAGAGGTGATCTCGCTGGGAGATAACTTTGGAGAGGACCGTTTTTTTTCAGCTCTGAATGAGAAGTATTCGGAGCCGGACGATGACGTTGATGATGACATTGAGGATTGGGATGAATAAAGAAAAAGAACGACGACTGCTTAGGGTGGGCCAGACAATACATAACGAGTTGTCATTAATGCTGCTCAAGGATACTAAGGACCCCGTATTGATGGATGTGACGGTGACCGGCGTTAAGATGGCACAGGATTTACGAGGGGCAAAGGTGTTTTATTCGGTTCTGGATACCGCCCAAAAGGAACGGGTTCAACGTTCTCTTGGGCGCGCGGCGCCATTCTTTCAGGGGAAAATTGGACAGTTGCTGCAGCTTCGACATACGCCGCGACTTTATTTTGTATTCGATGAAACGCCGGAGAAGAGCGCCCGTATAAATGAAATTGTAAATGAAACAAAACGGGATCGGCAGCGGGAGCAAATGCAGATGTCGACCGAACAGGTGTTGGCCAAACGTATTTCAGAGGCGGAGCATATTTTGCTGTGCTGTCACCGGAAACCGGACGGCGATGCCCTGGGAAGCGTTTTGGCGATGATGCAGATACTGAAACTGACAGGTAAAAGACAGATTACGGCATGGGTGCCGGATGAGATTCCACCCACTTTGTCGTTTTTACCTGGAGTGGATGATCTGGTGACCGAACTGGAGATGACCGATGCGCCGGATATGACTATTATTCTGGATACGGCATCCCCTGGGCAACTGCACGATGAAATGGCTCAGCGTCTTCGCGAACAGCGCCTTGGACATGTGGCGGTTATCGACCATCACGACCGGTATGAGGATTTTGGCCATACAGTGGTTCGCCGCGATGCCAGTGCAACGGGACAGGTGCTGTTTGATTTGATTGGCGAATTGATTTGGCCCATGGACGATACCATCGCATTGTGCCTGTATGCGGCAATTGTCGCGGACACGGGAAATTTCAGATTCGGCAATACCTCAAAGGTGACTTTTGAAACCGCTGCCCGACTGATGGCGTTCGATGTGAAACCCGCGGATGTGTCAAAGCGGATATTTGATACTTTCACGCTGTCGCGCCAGAGACTGTTGGGCAAAGTGACCGACACTCTGGAGTTGTTTCACGATGGGCGGTACGCACGGCTGTATTGTACCAGGCAGATGCTTGACGAGACTGGCGCCAGCGCACAGGACCTTGAAGGATTTGTCAACATCGGACGAAACGTGATTGGGGTCGAAGTGGCGGTGCTGTACACCGAAACGGATGACGCTGCCAAAGCGTCCCTGCGCGCCAATAACGGACTGGACGTTGCCGCCATTGCCGCCACTCTTGGGGGTGGTGGACATAAAGCCGCGGCGGGCCTCACTCAAAAAGGCGTTTCACTGGAGGATGCCATGAACCGACTCGACGCCGAAATTGCCAAACTGTTTTCGTAACAAACCAGGGCGGACACGCTGGTCTGTCTTTACGAGCTTTGTGTTCAAGGCGTGATCGCCCCGAGACTTTCATATACAGTCAGACCGGGGACTGGCGCGCTGATGACCCGCAACCAATCGCGCCTGATGGGCGGCACATGCACGCAGCATATTCGAATTGGGCGCGTCACCGCCATGGCTGCCAGCTCATCGAATACATTTTCAAGCCGGTCATGACTGAAGGGGCAATACAAAAAGAACACAGTGCCAATCGGGATGTGCCGCACGATGGCCACTGCATCCCCGTGGACTGTGGTCACCCGTTCCATTCCCAGTGACCGGGTCATCTCGATTGAATCCTGTACGTGTCCCGCCTGAACCTCAATGCCAATTGCCGACGCGCCCGTCAGCAGATGAACCAGCGCAGTTGCACGGCCCGGTCCGGCGCCAATATCCACAAATACGTCATTCGCGTCCAGGGCGGATGCGTCAATCATCTGCAACAATATCTCCACTGGGCACGGAATGTAGGGGACACACCCGCGGGGGAGGTCAGGCCCATCCTCGGCCAGAGAATCGAGTCCCAGCACTTCATCCAGCCAGCCATCCCGCTCCCTGGCTGGGATAGATTCCAGCGCGATGCGAAACCGGGTCGCTCGCAGCATAGGTGGCAAACTTACCAGCATTTCACGGACGGATTGAGGCGTGACCATGGAAAGATAGTTGCATGCCGAGGGAATCGAGTCATGTGAAAAGTGACATCGCCATTGGCAAATTTGGATGAAGATAAATGTGCCAGCATAACTGAGGATGTATTGTCGAACAAAAATTATTAAGTCTGCATTTTTTCGATACCCAGTGACTTAAGTTACCAGGCGCATTGACGCCCCATTCGGCGATCGGATTACTGCAGGAAAAGATGCAGCAAATTGGCGCTTTCCAGTGAAGGCGTGCCGACTGCGATACAGCCGCAGGAGTCATCATCCCGGGATTTTGAAGATTCTTCATCTGAATCGTCACTGTCAGAATCAGAGTCGGAATCACTGTCAGAGTCAGAGTCCGAATCGGAATCGCTGTCAGAGTCAGAGTCAGAATCAGAGTCGGAATCACTGTCAGCGTCAGAGTCAGAGTCCGAATCGGAATCGCTGTCAGAGTCAGAGTCAGAATCAGAGTCGGAATCACTGTCAGAGTCGGCATCGCTGTCAGAGGCACTATTGGCATCAGAGTCGGCATCACTGTCAGAGTCGGAATCGCTATCCATGGTGGCGACGGTGTCGCAGCATATCGGATTGGCTTCAGGACAGGTATAATCCGGCAGGTACGTACCATTCAGGTTTCGGCATTCTCCCTGTGCAACGCAGGTTCCGGGACAATCTGAATTCGAATCGAATTCGGTATCGGTGTCAGAATCAGTATCTGTGTCTGTGTCAGTGTCGGTGTCTGTGTCAGTGTCGGTGTCGGTGTCGGTGTCGGTGTCGGTGTCGGTGTCGGTGTCGGTATCTGTGCTGCCCGCGCCGGTGATAAAGGTCATGGTGGTGCTGACTTCTGAAATTGAATGAATGTCCAGACCTGAATTCTCCCCACTCCACCAGTGGGCGTTGGGCGTTGTTGTGTCGTTGAATTCCGTGACGTGGCCAGCGTGATAGGCGGCGCCATCCATCCGCAGGGGCGCATTGTTGGCGTGCAGCAGATTTACCGCAAGGTGATCTTTGGCCGTTTCCGGCCAGGTTTGCTGCTCGCCATTCTCATCCACGCGCCAGATGGTGAGTCCCTCATCGGGCAGATATTCATTCATTCCGGCGCTGCGCACTCTGGCTTCGATAAGGAAATACTCCGATGGATTGGAGGGGTGATTGTATTTATAAACCTGAAAATCGTTGGCTATTGAGGTCCATACGCCATCCCGTCCGGTAATATCCACCACATCGCTCCAGCCTGCGGCAGTGCGAAAATATGGATTGGGAGGCGGTGTTCCCCAGCCGCCGCCCATAATGCAGAACCCCTGAATCGGATTATCCTCACCACTGTAAAAGTAGACGTCTGGCCAGTCGGCAATCATATGGCCGTCTTCATGAATGGTAGCCATGGTGGCAAAGGGTGTATTGCCATCCCCGGTAGCGTAAATTTCGGTGCCGACGCCGTCCGCGGAAAACTTGTTATACCACCCCTGGTGATGCCACATGCCTTCAGACCACGCCCTTGGCTTTCCGGTGTGAATGAGGTTGATTGCGCGGATGACTGGTCCGGGGGTTCCCCATCCGCTGCCGGGTTTAGTGGACAGGGTTGAAAAATCAAAACCGGAATTTTCAATTTCATTTAGCGCGTATTCGAGAATCTCGACAGCGCCGGCGCCGTAGGTCATGGCATCATATTCAGCAAATGTTTTGGGCGCCGTGAAAATACCAAACACTTCGTGTTCGAGGACGAGCCTGTCTCCTGATACCTGACGATAGTATCCCCTTACCGATGCGACGCTGTCATTGTTTTTCCAGTTGTCGTCATTTAGCATGGCTTCGTATTCGTCGAGGCTGGCGGTAGCCGGTGCGTCAGAAAACTCTATGAGAATAGACAGTACGCGAACTGTTCCAATTGTTTCCGGGAGCGCCGCGATGGCCCGGGAAGGTGGGGCAGGGGGCAGTACTCTGGCGGTGCCGTCGTCAGATGTGATCACCTGTGCATTGGGCGTAGCATCGGGGAAAAGCCGCAGAAAGTTTTGGTCTGCCACATTTCGAATCTGCTCTGGCGCAAGGGACAGATGCTTCCTGTCGATCAGATTTTGAAGCATATCCTGCCATTGAGACAGTGGAATGCGCGACAGCTGCTTCGATGCATTTTGAAACAGTTGGCTCATTTCCTGCTTGTTTTTGGGAAAGTCCTTTCCCAGGTAAGGAATGCCGGTTGACGCGTAGCTTTTGCCATCTTTTGTGATAACCGCATAGCTAATCCATCCGGTGTTTGCGTCGCGGACCACCGTGTAGCCATCCAGTGTTTCGCCACGGGCGTAGAACTCATCACCAAACAGCTGTACCGCGACCATGCTGCCGTCGGGTTGTGTAAATAAATATGGTGACGGACTTGTTGGCGCAGCCCCTGCTGACTGACAAATCAGCAATGCAGCGGCGAATAGCCCTCCCATGGTCCACCGGTGTGTCCGAATTTTTTTAATCATACTGGTGTGTTCCTTGCGAAAAGTTCCAGAGACCATCTTTGGAAAACCGTTTTGATTGTAACAAAAAAAAGAGAAAAATGTTTGAGTTTATATCATAGGGCTACCATCCTGTTGTATGTTTGAGGTTGAGTCTAAAGGATTTTCCGTGGCCTGTTTACGGCAGTCTATGTGCGCGAGACCATTTGGAGGGGACTGACAATGCGTTTATTTTTGCTGATATTTTTAGGAATTGCGACTGGAACCCTGGGGTGTGCGGGGTCAGGGCGAGATAACGAAATGTCTGGTGACACCGAAACGGGGACAGGAGCCGAGTCGGATACGGATTCGGATTCGGATAGTGATGCGGATACAGACGGCGACACGGATTCCGATAACGACACCGATACGGATACGGATACGGATTCGGATTCGGATACGGATACGGATACGGATACGGACGCTGACACGGACAGTGACACGGATACAGATACGGATACGGATACAGATACAGATACGGATACAAATACGGGTACAGACATGTATACGGATACCAATACAGGCAGCGACGCGGACACTGGTCCGTCGTCGTCCGATGATACGGACTCTGGCGGAGTGCCCAATACGGATAGCAACGAATCCACGACTGACGATTCGGCGACGGCGGACAGCGATTCGGGTACTGATTCAGCTGAGGATACGTCTTCAGACATCGTTCCCACCGGTGACTGCAACAGCATTGCCAACATGAATGTGATTCAGGTTGCATCGGATGGGAGCGGGCAGTTCACGCGTGTCTCAGATGCCATTGCTTCGGCAACTGGCGCAACGGTGATTCGAATCAAGCCTGGAACATACCGGGAAAAACTCGATGTGAATAAGCAGGGTATCATTCTTTGCGGCGAAACGGGCATGACCGCACAGACTGTGCTGACCTACAGCGACAGTGCCGATTCGGCGGGCGGTACCATGAACAGTTACAGTGTCCGATTCTCCGAGGATGATACTGCTGCGGAGAACATCACCTTTGAGAACAGTTTTGGGGATGGCAGTCAGGCGGTGGCGTTGCAGATAACCAGCGCACAGCGAGTGCAGTTTCGCAATTGCCGGGCGGTGGCCAGACAGGACACGCTTTATATTCATAGTGGCACTGCATATTTTAAGGACTGCTATATAGAGGGCACTGTGGATTTTATTTTTGGTGGCGGCACTGCGGTGTTTGATAATTGTGAATCCCGTTGCACCAGGGATGGTGGCGTTTATTCCGCGCCCAAAACCGATGCCGCGGTGCCCTTTGGCATTGTCTTTCTCGGGGGCAGATTCACTGCGGGGGCAGGCGTGTCCGGTGTTTGGCTGGGGCGCCCCTGGGGGGCGGACGGACAAACAGGGTACGTCAATGTCCAAATGGACGGGCACATTCAGCCAGGTGGCTTCACAGACATGAGTGGCAACGTTCCGGCCAATGCCCGGTTTCGCGAGTACAACAGCACCGGCGCAGGCGCCAATCCCGGTGCGCGTTCAGGTTATCAGATGAAAGACGCGGAAGCGGTGACATATACCATTGAAAACATCTTCGGTGGCTGGGTTCCCGGTTTCAGTACCATGTAAGCATTATATATGTGCCGTTTTGGACAGACCCGGCTGTCTGTCAGGGGCTACCCCAAAGTGTCTTTGTTGGGAGGAGTCCGAAGGGGGGGCATTCCCTGGACTGAGTGTCCCGCGCGGAACCGCTCACTGCGCCACTTCGGTTGGGGCTTGCGGTGCGGTCTGTGACGGGACCTGTTGTGGAATAGTCACTGCTGTGGGCATTACCCCCAGAGGTTCGGGAGTGCCATCGATGGTGTCTGAGGCGATGTAGGGCATGCCGTCTTTTTTGTCCCGGCGGACAATGAAGGTCTGTCGGGTTTCGAGGTCCGCGGTTTCCTCGGCGACAACGGTGATGTAATTGAGCCCCAATTCCAGAGGAATTTTTGCGTCGAACGAAAGTTCCTTACCCTCGTTGAGGGCGAAGAATGTTTTGTTTTTATTATTAAAAATGTACAGGTCTTTCACCAGCTGGTCGTCTTTTGCGGTGCCTTTGACGACAATGCTTTCGGTGCGAACCACCTGTTTGTCAATGGCAACGCGGACCTTGGGGGGCTCGTTGACAAACACTGCCAGCGGATGAATCTCGCCGGTATCGACTGTGGTCACATCGGCGGACATGACCCATCCAAAGACGGTATCTGAAATAGCGATACGCTGGTATCCATTTGCAGTTCCCAGCGTTTTGACGATGGCGCCGGCTGGCACGGTACCCATTATCCGGGCATTTGTTGCGTCTGTTTGCGGTGTCGTCCAAATCGACGTATCGGTGTTGGCACGGACAAGACCGTTGTTGGCTGTGACATCGAGGGCGGGCAATATCGGAAATTTGAGTGCCTGGGTGGTAAACACGCGCAGCTTTACATCCATCACCGAAAGCTTGAGGCGGACGTCGTTTTGGCTAAATCCCTTTTTTACCTCAAACTCAAATATCGCCTCTTTGGTTTCGCCGGGCGCAAGTTCCTCAAGCGCCTGACGCCCTTTTTTCAGGAAAATGTCATTGCCGGAATCGTTGGTCAGACTGGCGTAGGTTGACATCGCTTTGCCGGTTCCGGCATTTTTTATGGTCGCCACCAGCCGAATGATTTCGCCAGTCTGCAGCAACCCGTCGCTGTTGCCGGATACATCGTCCATGAACGCGGTGCTGAACGCAAAAACCGGCGCGGGCAGTTCTTCAGTGGAGAATCGGGTGGCCACAGTATACAGGGGCTTTTCGGTCGCGTCGGACAGGGTTACTTTGACGTCATCGGTACGGGTTGGATAGGTTTGCGGAATCTTGAACGGCAAAGTCCTGACGATGGTTTGACCGGGGGTTAGTTTGCCAAATGCCAGTTCCTGGTGATCCAGCGGCATAAAGTCGGAGCGGGTGGTGGCGAGTAACTGGTAAACAGCGCTGGTGCCGGTGTTGGTTACTGTGACGGTCAGTTCGTTGTCCTCGCCGGCAATGAGTTTGTCCGGATGCACAATATTGGCAGTGGCCAAAATGCGGGCATCCCCGGATGGGCCATTGGTCCAGTCGATACCCATTTTGCGAAGGGCGCTGGCCAATCTGGACTGTTGGTCTTTTTTAAGGCGATCGAACACCACCCCCAGTGCCTCTGTGTCGAAACCCTGCTTTTTCATTTCGTGGAGCCGAAGTGCAACGTCTTTTGCCAGATTGATTTCGAAATCCGGTTCAAACTTGAAGTTGTAGGTTGATTGCTCTGTTATGTCCTCCGTCTCTTCCTCGGTGTCTTCCTCTGCACCCTCCTCGGTTTCATCGGCGTCGGCTTTCAGCTCGGGGGTATACAGGTATTTAAGCTGCACCTCGGCTTGCGCCTGACGGCGCCCGCTGGTGTTTTCGAATGAGTGGCTCAAATCGCCTTCCCGATACCGAATGGACTGCCTAAGATGAATACGCTGTTTGTCGGCCCGGGTTTTAATCAGTTCAATATTGGGCACAATACCCACGGACTGAATGGAAACATCACCAGGGGTCAGATACTGGGCGGTGGTGAGCTTTAGCGCCGAATTGTCAGGGAACTCGTTGAGTACCTGAACGGAGCCCTTGCCAAATGTGCGCTCGCCAATGATCACCGCTCTGTTATGGCCCTTGAGGGCACCGGCCACAATTTCCGAGGCGCTGGCGGTGCCGGAGTTGACAAGTATCACAATGGGGTAGCTGGGTTCCTTGCCAGAGTTGAGCGCTTTTTCCACTTTGCGTTCAGACAGCTTCTGACCGGCGGTGGTGACAATCACCCCTTCGCTCAGGAAAATGTCGGATACATCGATGGCCGCCGAGAGCAGACCGCCTGGGTTGGAACGCAGGTCCAGCACGAGTCCTTTCATGCCGCCGTTTAGGGAGAGCTCTTCAAGATGGGTCATCAGATCGCTGGCCGTGTTTGCCTGAAAATCGTGTATTCGAACGTATCCCACCTTTCCTGGCATCATGGCGGAATCCACGCTGCGCACCTTGATAATGGCGCGTTTGATGCGAAAGGCCTTTTCCGTGGCCCAGCCTTTGCGCTGCACATAAAGGGTGACCGACGTTCCCGGTTTTCCCCGCATCAGATCCACAGCATCGTTGATGGGCATATTAATGGTGGAGGCTTCGCCGATTTTGGTGATGACATCCCCGGACTTCAACCCGGCGCGGTCAGCTGGTGTGCCGTCGATGGGCGAAATAATGGTGAGGCTGCCGTCTCGAATGGAAATTACAATCCCAAGACCACCAAAATTGCCGTGGGTGCGGTCTTTCATACTGCGGTAAACGTCCGGGGTCAGCAGGACCGTGTGCGGATCCAGCGCTTTGAGCATACCATTAATGGCTGTATACTGCAGTTCAACAAAATCAACGTTTTCGTCCGTGTTGTTTTTCTTAATAAATGTGAAAATGTCCTTAAATCGTGACAAAAGATGCCAGGTGTTTTTGAGATCATCCAGACGAAAGGATTTTTCCGCCTTGCCAATCTTTACATCCAGCCGGTTGCCGTTTTCTCTGGCGATGAGCATGGCGAGATCGAGCTCCAGCTCTTTCATTGCTTCCAACAGCATTTTTCTGGGCACGATGCGGGAGGCGTCAAGGTAGTGCTGCTGCACAAGCGTGATGGTGCGGTACATGGTAGAGAGTGCCTGAACTTCGTCGGAATCAATATTGAGCGCTCTGTCCAGAACATCTTTTCCAGGCTCCGGCCTGCGATCGAGACCGGTCTGGCTGTCCTTAAAAAGGACAACGACGGCGGCAAGTGTAATGGCAACGGTGACAATAACTATGCTGGCAAGAGATACGGTTCGTTTTTTCATTTCTCAGTCTTCCACGGTGCTGTCTGCGGCGTCCTTTGTGGTGACCGTCTCATCGACGGAGGGGGCGGGGGACGCATTGGAATCAGTGTCCGGCTCCGCCGTATCCGGTGTCCCGGTGTCCGTATCCGTCGCAGGCGCGTCAGCGACGGTGTCCATGGATACCTCGGTACCCTCGTCGGTCGGCTGGGCAGCCGCGGTGGGGGCTGACGACGGGAGGACATTGCTGTTCGTGGGTTGTTCTGGCGCGATTTGAGTGCGCTCAACGCTGTACAGGGTGCGTTTTTTTGCATTGGTAAGCAGAATTCGCTCTATCTCCAGTGTGACCATGCGGCCATCTCTGAGAACTGTCACCACCACCGCGCTTCCCACAGGGCCGGAGATAATGTCCAAAATGGCCTCTTTAGGCAGGTTGGCCACGTTCTGGCCGTCTACCTGGACGACGTAATCACCGGTTAAAAGTTTCGCTTCCGGATTGTCGAATGAAGGGGCGATTTCTTTAATGACGACCCCATCCTCCACCTGTGCCAGTTGAATGCCCAGACCGCCGCTGCGCCATTTGCTTTGGGGATTGATGCATCCTGACGCAAAGAGCGATACCGTCAGCAGACATAACATGAATAGGGTGGATATGGTTTTTCGTGAATTTTTCTGTGAATTTTCTTGTGTGTTTTCTTTACGCATGACGCCCATTTCGTACCGTTCAGACATTATAAATACAATAAATAAAATGTATTTTTGTTCCTGGCGCCGTGTAATTCCAATAATTGTTTGCGCGCGCCACAGGGTGGGGCTAACAATCTTAAAATCAGAAAATTCGCATTTTACGGCGCCGAAGCGGGCGCGTTGGGAGGAAAGGATGTCAAGAGCCTATGGAATGGGTTTGCTGGTACTGTTCATTTTTGGTGCGTTTACGGGATGCGGTGACGAGGCCAATAACGGCAAGGGAGATGACAGTGCGACCGACGATGCCTCTGTATCCACCGAAACAGGCATGGGAACAGATAGCGTGACAGAGGGGGCAACAGACACCAATGGCACCGCAGATAGCGCTGTCCCGGCATCAACAGACTCGGCGACCCATGCCGATATCGCCACTGACGACCAGCCACCGGCATTGCCCGTGCGGTGCAGCGCGCATACGACAGCGCGGAAACTCAGTGGAGCGGGCAGTGGCACACTACCCAGTCTCTCCGGGGACAATGGGAGCATGATGGCGGCCTTCACCTACGACACAAAGGAGTCGGGGGCAAGCCCCCAAATGCAGCTCGGCTATTTTGATGCGGAAAACAGCAGTTGGCTGACGGTATTTCCATTCGATGATTCGGTCACGTCGTCGTCGGCCACGTTGGCCTCATACGATGGCGCGCGCGCACTCGTATGGGTGGACGCAAGGACCGAATGGGATGCCGACTGCACCCCCGACAGGCCGTCCGCATGCTCTGGCGACGTGGCGTTTGTCACTGTGACCGATGGTCAGATTGATCAGCCGATGCCGGTTCGTACATCGCTCGGGGGCGGGATTGTCGGTACGCCGGCTGTGGTTGCAACGGCCACCGGCTGGGTGGTGACCTGGGTCAACAACGATAACGGGAACACGACGGTATGGTCGGCCATGGTGGCTTCAGATGGCAGTGTGTCTGCACCGGTGAACATCTCTGGCGAGTATCGGGCAACTCAAAACCCTGCGCTGACGATGGCGACATTAAATGACACTGTATTGGTGATGTGGGGCGCCTACCATCAACAGGCCATTTTTTATGCCATGCTCGACAGCCATGGACTGCCTTTGGGATCTGTGCTGACTTTGGCGGAAGGCACGACCGTGTTCGCGCCCAGGGTAACAGCCGGGCACACCTCATTTTTGGTCTCATACGGGGCGCGGCGATCGAGGGACATCGCAGAGAGCGCAACGATTTTTACCCGCATGATTGATGCGACGGGGCAGCCCCTCACTGCTCCCACGCGGATTACCTGGACCGACACCGCCGTCACGGAATCGTTCCCGGCATATAGATCGGACATGGGTAACGCCATTGTCTGGCTTTCCGCCAAAGCAAATGGCAGCCTGAAATGTGTGGACAGCGTCTGCATGACCAAGGTTTTCGCATCCATTCTCGATGACACCGGGGCTCTGGCGTCCGAGCCGGTCCTTCTTTCCGAAGGGGCCACCGACCTAAACCCCTGCGCCGCGGTCACCCTTAACGCCACCTCTGACACCTGGTTCGTCGCCTACGAAATCCGCCGCAACCTGCGCCAGCAGATTCTTTACAGTACATTCACGTGCGAGTAGAGGTACGAAGCGGATCAACCGGTCGGAAAAGCTTGACAGATGCGCAGGGTACAAATACCGTCACGCCATGATTGGGATTACATACAAAGATGCCGGTGTGGATATCGATGCCGGCGAAGAAATGGTGGAGCGGATTAAACCCGCGGTTGGGCGCACCATGCGTCCTGAAGTGATGTCAAATGTGGGTGGATTCGCCTCTCTGGTAGCCATTCCAAAGGGATACGAAGAGCCATTGCTGGTATCCGGAACCGACGGGGTGGGCACCAAACTGAAGATTGCCTTTGCCCTCGATAAACATCAAACCATCGGCATTGACCTGGTGGCCATGTGCGCCAACGATGTGCTGGCGGTCGGGGCGGAGCCGCTCTTTTTTCTGGATTATTACGCGTGTAGCGAGCTGTCGCCCCGTGCGGGCGCCGAAGTGGTTGAAGGTATTGCCGAAGGTTGTGTTCAGGCCGGTGCGGCGCTGGTGGGTGGCGAAACGGCGGAATTGCCCGGTTTTTATCAGAAAGGTGAATACGATCTCGCCGGTTTTGTGGTGGGCGTGGTGGACAAATCAAAAGCGATTGATGGGACCACGGTTAAACCCGGTGATGCGGTGATTGGCATTGCCTCCAGTGGTTTGCATTCCAACGGTTATTCGCTGGCCAGGAAGGTTGTGGAGAAATCCGGGGTGTCGCTTGATGCAACACCCGAAGGCTTCGACATGACGCTGGGCGAGGCGCTGCTTGTGCCCACCCGCATTTACGCCAAACCGGTTCTTGCCTGCATTAGGGAATATGATGTTAAATCCGTTGCGCACATTACTGGCGGGGGATTGCTGGAAAACATTCCCCGAACACTGCCCGACGGCCTTGGGGTTGAATTGGACAACAACTGGCATGTACCCCCCATTTTTACCTGGCTGGCGACTCAGGGGCCAGTGGCGCCCCGTGAATGCATGCGCACGTTCAACATGGGTATCGGTATGACGCTCGTGGTCCCGACCGAACAGTCAGATGGCGTAATTGAACTGCTCAAATCAAAAGGTGAGTCCGCGACGGTAATTGGTCGCGTCCGTGAAGTTCCAGAAGGTGAGGCCAGGGTAATCATCGAGGGGATTTGAAGTGGGCGGCAACTACTATGATGTGGTAGTTGTGGGGGCATCACCAGGGCCTCTGTGCGCAGGCGCTCTTCTGGCCAAACGTGGCTTTCGGGTGCTGATCACCGGACAGAACGGATACCGTAATCGTTACGAGTGTGCGGGATATGAATTTGTCAAACGCCCTTTCCTGATTAACGGTGCATCATCTCCAGCCGTATCCCGCATCATCGAGGAGCTGTCTTTGGGACAGCTGTTTTCCCATGCTGAGATTCAAAGCCTAATCAAATACCAGGTGGTTTTGCCGAAGCATCGGGTCAGCGTATTTGGCGACAGGCAAAAAACGCTGGCTGAGCTTGAACGGGAATTTTCAAAATATACCGGCAGTTTGCATTCGATTCTTGCCAACATTGAGAGCTACAGCACAGATTTTAAAAAGCTGGTTCACAACGATTTGGTGATTCCGGCGGATAATTTTTTTGAGCGGCGGGATTTTTCCCGCGCAGTGGTGCAGCACCCTTTTTTAAATCACCCCAGACTCGATTTGTGGGAGAGACTCGGGATATCGGGTGCCCTGCGTGAGTGTTTGTCGGCGCCGATGCAGCATCAGACGGCGCTCGCCCCTCTGTTGCCCCCTTTGGTTGCAGCGCGCGGGTTGGCCGCGTGGTTCACCGATACCCGCTACATCCGCAATGGTCTTGACGGTTTTCGCCGACTGGTGAGCGAGCGAATTGTTGAGTACGGTGGCGATGTGCAACCGGACTACGTTGCTGGGCATATTGGCGTCAGCCGCGGCCGGGTGGAGCGGGTGCAGCTTCGTGGCCGCACGGAATCGGTGGCTACCCGGGTAGTGCTGACCGATTTGTATCCCTCACAACTGGCACAGCTGGTTGATCCGGGGGAGTGGACCGGCCAGTTTCGGGCGCAGGTGGAAGACCAGGGCGCATTTGCCTATGGATACGCACTCAACCTTGGGGTTCTTACAGAGGTGATTCCAGTTGGGATGGCGGACACGGTATTTGTGGCGCCCGGGTACCCTGGCGGGTCCGCGCTACGTATCGAAGTGAGCCGTCAGCCGGATGCGTCCCGAACGGCATTGAACATCTCCTGCGCAGTGCCCGCTGCCCTGGTTAATCGGATTGACTCCGGCGCTCTGCGCGATACCATTCTCGACAAGGCCCGCGAGTTGATTCCGTATCTGGATCAGTACCTTGAAGTGATTCATTCTCCTTTCGACGGATTTGGCGCAATCGATCTCACTGGAAGCCGCACGCCTGGCGCATCGGATGCATTGCATCCGGATCAGGTGCCCCGATGGATTATCCAACCCCCCGTATGCTTTTCGGGAATTGGCATCGAAAACATCCCGCACCGAACTGGCATCAAGGGGTTGCTGATGGCGGGCGAACAGGTAAATACCGCGCTGGGCGTGGAGTCCGAACTCATCTCGGCATGGGGGGCGGCGAAAATCGTCGCCAGAATGGACCCCACAAGACAGCGTCTCGTCCGTGCCATGCGCGCAAAAATCGAAATGTAAGCCCTGCAGATGACTGTTGGCCCTGTGGTATCACTGGGGTGGGATGCCAAAGTTCGAAAATGGCGTATCAGTATCGGCGGCTTCAGTGAAGTAGTTACTCACCGCACAAGCCGTCCCGCTGCCGGTTGCGCAGGGTGTCAGCGTCGTACGGTAAAATGCAGTGTTTGACCATTGCCCCTCAGCCGGGGGGGACGCGGGGACACCGAATGCATCCACGAGCCCGCCATTGCTGTCTTTCAGCATCAGTCGGTCGTTGCCATCAAAGGTCATGACATTGGGGTCGACAAAGTCGCAGGCGCCATAATAGCTGGCATCCAAATCCGGGTGGCACAGGGTACCGACTGAAAGTACGGGAATAGTGACTTTGCTAAAGGCGTAGGACACAGAACAGTCGGTGTCCGTATCGCGAACCAGACAGATTGAAAAAGTATTCATCTTAATCGCGTGGCTGTCGCAGTTATATATTTCGAGTGCCCGATTTCCTGCGCCGTATTCAAGATATTCTGAAATCAGCAGGCAGTCTTCGGTGGTGTCTGTGGCAGTGTCCGAAATCGAATCGGTGATGGAATCGGTACCTGTGTCACGGTCAGTGACCGTATCGGTGGAAAGATCTGTTTCGGTGCCGGTGTCAGGGGACGTCTCTGAAACTGTTTCAGTATCCGCAGTCGTTGTATCAGTGTTGAATTGACCACTCTCGGTGTCCTTCTCCGAGTCGGTGGCCAATATCGTATCAGTGCCTGAATCGGCAGTCGTATCCGGGAGTGTTTCAGTGTCCATCGTCGCCGAATCTGTTGTGGATTGCGTATTTTCAGAACTGGTGTCCAAATCTGTGGCCGAATCGGTGACAGTGGTGGAATCGGTATTTGTATCCACTGTTGTGTCAACAATCGTCACACTGTCGGTGTTCAATTCAATCCCATCGGAATCGTTTTGTGGCGATGTCGTTACCGTATCTGATGGTTCCGAATCCGAAAGGGGGCTGTTGGATTCCGTCTCTGTGTCACCGCTGCCGTCAGCGGTGGGCTTTGCTGGAAAATCCACAGTACACCCCATCCATGCAATCGCCAGAATCGCCCATTGGGCGGCAGCCAAAGTTATGTGTTTTACAGTGTGCCGCATCAGAATTGTCCTTTAAGCAGGATGCCCGGGCCTGTGCCTGGTGCAACAGCGATCACTGGCGCGTGTCGCGGGGCATTTTTTCGAAAATAGACGCTGCAAAGCACGGTGGCAGTGATCCCACTCACAATCATCGTTCCCAGCATGATGTTGGTTAGCAGCCGATGCTGCTCGCCCTGTGTTTTCAGCGTATCATCCGGTGTGGTGGCATTGTCCCAGTCGGTTCTGTCGTTGAGTGTTTTGACGCCGAAAATGATTGTGGCGACGCCGGTTGTCACTGCAATGCCGGACGCCACAAATAACGGGGGCAGCAGCCTTTTTTGGCGGGAGTCCGGTCTGGCGGGTGGGGGAACATCATGGGCAGGCAGCGGGGGTGGTGGTGTTGTCCCGTGCTCCTGCGTCAGTGCGGGCTTTTCAGGTGCGACGAGCACAATATGGCTGGTTTCGCCCCCCTGAAGATATCGATGAAC
>JAFGWT010000322.1 GCA_016937015.1 Deltaproteobacteria bacterium
AAAATGCATCTACTTCAGCGTCAGGATCGGATACAACCACATGAAATGGCACATCGTAAATTCCTGCGCCAGATTGTTTCAACTTCTCATGTACCCGTTTTAGCCGACCGGCCATTTTCATCTCAACGATGAAAAGTGGATCATGTCGCTGTATCTCTGCATGCTGCCTGCGAACAGTAATAAACAATCTGATATAGAATCCAATGCGCACCAGTACCCAGCAACCAATACCACCACTTGCGACATAGGCAGAAATTGATGTCCAGTACGCCGCAACCTCTGAATAATCTGAAATCAGATACTTTGCCAGTATATATATGACCAGCGGTATCAGTAAAAACAGCAATGGAGAAAGGACTCTAAGCAATGACGGCAAACCGCTTTTATTGTCAGAAGATGTTCCCATACTCACTTTAATCAATCTCCCGGTCGAATTAATGTCCGCCTGTAGTTTTCAAACCAGCCTTATTTAGATCAACACCCTGAAATACATTCTCCAGGAACTTTCCCGGACTCAATGATTCCACTGTCAGATCGGATAGATAAAGATGATTTAATTGATTCGAATTTTTGAGCCGCTTTTTCTATGCTGAAAAAGTGGCCGGTGATTACATAATATTTGCCCTGTTGTCCTGGCTCCGTTGCACGCATAATTTTGCATTGTCCAGTAACCCCTGTCACTTTGCGGCACAGCTCCTGGGCATCTACTTCATTAAGAAATACTCCAAGTCGTATCACATATGACGATACCTCACTGGCGGCCAATCCCTCGTTTTCAGCATTCGCTATTTGCCTGCCCGCGGTAATGGATTTGGCGGTATCCACATTATCGGCAACGTCACCGAGAATAATCGGCCATACAACAGTACTCTCAATGAGCACCTGAAGTGTGAAAACCAGAACCAGGGCAACAGCAATATGCCACCACCTCCAAAGTCGTTTTAGCTTGGTGGCCTGCCCCAGATTGACACGGTATGCATCCGGGAAAAGACGTTCTGCAGAAATCTCCTCCTCGGATTCAATTCGTTGATAGAGCCGTCCTCGTAATCTAAATAGTGACGGGTCCTCAGGACTGAATGCCCCACTGAAACCAAATGACAGACAATAGAAAAATATTTTCAGGACCTCAACGCTCAATTGATCCGCGTTTTCCAGTAATCTGAAAAACTGATTCCCCGCGACGTTTGAGGAGAAATACTTGTTTTCCAAAAGGTAGTGTTCCCAGTTGCCCGCTTCCATCCAGTCGCTTCGCAACACCGTCTCATCTGCCAATGCAACCAATGGGTACTTAACCTGATGATACTCGCTTCTCAAGGACGCATGGCGCTGCGCAAGCGTATCCATCTTAGTGAATATTGCCTGAAACTCTTTGGCAACAACTGTGATGTCGGGTAAGGCAGCTTCACGCGCCCTTTGCCTGAATTGGACAATATAATCAAACAATTCTTTGGTTAGTTCGGTGAGGTTCAAATCTTACTCCACATAAAGCTCAAATTGGAACGGCAACGGATTTGATGCGCCCACGGCCAGGGCAAGTTCCTTTTCAACACCTGGCCAGAAAGGCCCCCCCATCGCTATCTCAGCATAAACACATCCAGGAACCGCTGGGAGGGAGGGCGGTGGTGTACGCAGCCAGTGCACCTGCAATGCCTGAATACGTCGCTGCAGCACCTGATTGAAGTGAGATGGCGCGCAGAGTTTGAGTCCGGTCAATTTGTTGATAACATCTCCATACTCACCGGCGCCGCTGACTCGAATATACAATTTTCGTTTTAGCCAGCTGGATTCCATATCCACTTCCATTCTCCCCTGAACCGCACTGAACTTTCGACTGACATAACTTTGTACATCCGCGATGGAAATCAGTTTTCGCAGAACGTCCACTATGGTACCAAAACAATTATCCAGTTTTGAATGATCGTAGAATGGTACTTTCGCAATATTCTCGGTCCCTTTAAACGCCCACAGCAGACCAACGGCACGGAGTAATTCTGTATATGCGTCAAATGGAGAAATTGAATTTGTGCCGGATATTTGGTTAAGAACGAAAAAGGCCTGATTGGCTGCCTGAATTTTAAACATCAGCTCTGCCCCTCGAGGGTCGCCACACCATTCAACAACGCTTTTAGATCCCATGGAGCGCATCAGGTTCGATTGTAAAGCAACCAGTTTAGCGGTTACCCCCTGGAGGCTTTTTTGAAGCGGAGGACAGGCTGAAAGTGCCAGAATCGGGGGGACATACTTTTCATCAAGGATTGCCCCTTCCATGTTGGGTGCAGGGCGCAAACGCGCAATCGGCAGCAAGGAGTACCCTGCGGTATCTTCCCCTTCAAAGAATAGCCTTCCCCGAATCATGCGCACTTCAACCGCGCGCTCCATTTCGCCTGTATTTTCATCAAATATACTTGTTTCCAGTGCCCGGTAACGAACCCGCTCATCGGCAAGGTCTATCCTGTCGCCAAGCAAGTTTGCACTGTTCTTTTCATAGTCTGGAATACCAAGGTAAATTCCCAGCTTCTGATTTGGTTCAGTAAATAATCTCTCAAATGAACGAGAAGGAATTTCAATATTTCCCGGGTATTGCACAACCTCATAGCTGCCGGTAATGGCCTGTAACTCGTTCAGAGAAAAATGGGAGTTTGTAAACTGGTGAGTGTCTATATCTATTTTGCTGATACCCCATGGATATGGAGGGACAGCCTTTACCAAAACTGATTCGACGGCATCTCTGTAATTTTCTGACTGCTGCATGTGTTGCGGAGCCAGAAACATCCCTTCCTTCCACAATGGCCGATAATAACTGTTTGCCGACATAGTTTCCTTATCCTGTTAACGGTGGTTTCTTATGGGACAGTCAATATAGAGCTGTCAAAACATGCTGCTTTTCTTTTTGCCGCAGACGGAAATGAATCCCCAATCTTCCAGAAATTTTTGCATTCCACAATCTTCCTCCCATGTGTTGGGGATCTCAGGCTGTTCTGTCAATTTTTCCTTGATCACGGTCCATTTGCCATTTTCGTCGAGGCTGAGCCTTAATTCAAAAACAGAAGCATATGTAACATCTATACACTTCACACATTTCGCGTTTTTATGCTGTGTCAGATTTGCCCAGTATTGAAAAGGCCAAAATTCTTTTTCGATGATTGATGACCTTTCATCCCGCGTCCAGACAACAAGGCGTTTTCCACCTGCCACAGCTGTAAAATCATTCACCTTGTAAATATAATCCACACGATATTGCACCAAATGAGCGTGAAAATCAAGCGTCAGCCAAAACTGACGCGCAGCGGCAGGTTCACCGTGATGCCAGGTAGGATATATCTCATCAAGTTTCTCGTAAAACGGGACAGGATAATCGGATTTGCTGTTAAAGGAATATGCACTGGAGAGCTCGTCCTCAACCAGTTCAATTATCGCGGTTCGCTGCTGTACAGCTTCCTCTGCAGCACGCTGCGCGTAGTATTCTTCATCATCCTGCTCGTCTTCCGGGAGCGCCGTATCGCCCTCAGGTTCGCCAGTGTCATGGTGGGCGCCAATCGCATATTCATTATCTGCATCATCTGATAATGCTGCGGATGAAATAAACGCCCCGAATGCCAGAGTTAGCAGAAAGAGTATCCGAAAATGTGGTTTTAACATCTTTTTCATTTGCATCCTTAAAGGGGGAACATGCCAACCTTGCTCCAATACCCCCATTCATTCTTTACCTAAAAGGTTTTCATCAGGGTAACCCCAGCACTGTTTGGCGTGATTGAAGGCAGGAGCGCAGTCCGCTTTTTTTTATTTTTACCCTCTACAAAAAACAAAATTGTACCTGCGGTAAGTCCAACCACGGTTACGCCAATCAAAACGTTGGCTGCGATGCCCAGCGATTCTGCCTTATCCACATCGTCTTTTTGGTCTATCGGGCAAACATCATTGACACAATTATCCTGCACATCACGATTCAAACTAATCGCTTTTGTCCCCGTAACAATCGCACCAATTCCAGCGGCGCCGCCAATTCCATAGGCAACCCAGGTCCAGACTCGTTTCCGACGGGTCGGGCCTTCGGATTCTTCTTCTTCAGGTACCAGCGGCGCGAGACTTTCCTCCTGTTGCGTCAGTCGATACAAGGTCAGACTTATATTCAGTTTTTTTTCTTCGGGACGAATTGTTGTCGTTTGGGATTCATAGCCTTCCCTGGAGACCACCATTTTATGTTCTTTGAGCGGGAGAATAATAGGCGAATTGATTGGCGTTGAACCGAAAGGCTTTCCATCGATAACAACCTGCGCGCCGTCGACATTTACCTCGAGGGCAACCTGCAATATGGACGCCTGGATTTTTTTTTCGAGCTCAATAAGATCGCTCTGTAATTTTTCGTCTATATTGACGCCATAAGTCCCTTTTAACGAACTGATGGTCCTGGCAGCATCGACGTATCGCGCCATTTCCACATAACAGGTTGCCAGATTAAAAAACCCATTTCGGGTTGAATACAACTTGTTCGCGCGCTCAAACGCCAATGCGGCATTCTCAAATTCACCGTTTCGCATCATCTCAACACCGGTATTAAAGTGTTCAATCGCATGCTGTTTGTTAGAAAGATCTGTAGCTGGCCCCGATTTCGACGTCTTCGAAGAGCCTGTTTCAGCCCCAGATGCTGGCAGGCCCGGAATGGTCACCAGGCAAATGACAATTGGAATAATGTAATTTATTAAATGCGACAAGATTTTCCCCGTTTTACAGTCAAAAAAATGAAAGGCTGTTCCTCCATCTCATTCAAATATATCGTGAATTTCAATTAATTTGCCGTCTGTCTGCGACGAGCCTTCTTTCGTTGGCGCGTTATTCTTCTGTTTCTTCTTTTGGGCGTTCACTGGCTTCACCTTTGATTGCGGTTTTACACGGACCGATGCTGCTTCCGATGCAGGCGACTGTACGTTCCGGGATGGACTGATATACGTTCCCTCGCCTTGCGCTGATTCGTCTTTCCGCGGAGGTAGTTCGTTTTGTGGTATTTCTATCGGACTATTGAGTGGTGTCATGCTAACCACCACCACCTGATCTTCCGATGGGACAACGGATGTAACAAAAGGCCTGAATCCTGGCGCTTCGACCGTCATTGGAACAATAGAATCCCGCGTCTCAACTCTGAAGGGATTCAACGGTACCGGTATGCCGTCGTATAATATTTTTGCACCATCAGGCGCACCTCGTACCTCTACCTGGATTGTATTTGTGCCGGCGGGCTGAGCTGAACCGAAACCGCCTGTTTGTGTGCCATCCAATGCGTCAACCCCGACGGTCGCATTGGGTGTTTTGCCCTCATTGTCTTCAGACATTTCCCCATGTCCACGCGTGATGGCGAATACGACGATGCCAATCAGCAGCGTTGCGCCAACTGCAGCTGCGGCAATTACAAGAAACCGCTTTTGCTTCCAAAATGGTTCGTCTTTCAAACGTTGCGGCGTCTGGCGCTGCCCTGTGGCTGGTGAACGTCGTGCACTTCCCGACCCGCTTCGACGCGGTGTGCTGGAGGAACCGGATGGTGATCGGGAAGGTGTTTTCTGTGCTTTTCGCGCCGATGGTGATGGATTCTTCTGAGAAATCTTTTTGGGGGGTATCTCGTTATTTCGCCTGGCTGCGGCAATGGCTGCCGCATTCAACAGTTCATCACTTAGCTCGCCAACGACGGTGCTACCTTTTCCGATCATCGTCCCCATGTCCATTGAGAGATTCGCAAGTGCCGCCTGCAGCCGTTCCACGCGATTCTCGAATCCGGAAAATGCCCTGATCTGATGCAGCACATCTCTAACATCGTCCGGACGATTCTCCGGCAGTTTTTCAAGACAGCGCATGATCAGCATTTCAGCTTCCTGTGGAAACGCAGGATTTATCTCAATTGGCGGTAAAGGTGGATAGCTTGTCGACGCAATAAGTATCTCGTGATATTTATTCCCTTGAAACGGTATTTTTCCAGTAAGCATTTTGTACATCAGAATACCAACCGAATAAATATCTGCTCTTCTGTCTACATTTTGCTTGCCCTGGATCAGCTCAGGCGACAAATATTCCGGCTTATCCAACTTGACGCCATAACGTGTAAGATCCACCTGTTCGGGATTGGTGAGCTTGGAAATGCCGAAATCTGCCAACTTTATCAGCGGCGGCGTATTGGCTTGATTGACCAGGAAGATGTTCTCGGGTTTCAAGTAGCGATGGACAATGTCTTTGCCATGGGCAACCTCAAGCGCCTGAAGAACCGGTTCAATTATAGCGCAGGTCACTGAAAGTGAAACCGGGCCGGAACGGGAGAGGAATGACGACAACGTCTCCCCCTCAAGATATTCCATCGCTAAATAGGGTTCGCCGGACACCGAAACGCCAACATCGTAAAGAGATATAATATTGGGATGTCTCAATTGCGATGCCATTTGAGCTTCATGGTAAAAAAGTTTAAGTAGATTTTCCTTTTCTGCATACTGGCTATGAAGAAATTTAATCGCTACTGGTTCGTCCGAAACAACATGGCGCGCGAGAAAAACCGCGCTGTTCCCTCCTCGACCGAGTAGCCGGACAACTTTGTATTTATCGTCAACAATCTGCCCAACATAATCATTACGGGCCATAACTATAATCCTATTTTTAAAGCCAGCATTTTGGCGCGGCACCGAAAATTGAAAAAATATTTCGAATCAGTTTTGAGATATAACTGTTTTAGAACATATAGTAAAGAAACACGTAATCAGCAGTGTAGATCCCATCTGTTATTAACTGGCCCCCACAAAAAATAATCTGCATGCTGCATCTCTGATGTATTGACAAACATACATCCCGCCGATAATGGTGTTTTTGATCAATTAATATTTGGCACTCACATTTATAAAAATGTGCAACGAGGAGCCTGGAGACATGAATCAACGCTTACCGGTTCTGGCATTCTTCATACTGATGGTTACTGCAACGTCCTGCAAAGAGGATGAAGAGAACTGCTATATTGGGGCAGAAGGTTGCCGATGTACTGAAGGTGGAACCTGTGACAACGAAATGATATGCAACGAACATCGCATTTGCGTATCCAGCACTCAAAACATTGTTGGTGAATTCAAACCGAAAGCCCCCCCATGTGGCGGCACACCGGATTCAGTTACCGGATTGGAGTGGGAAGACCCGGTGACGACAACAAAAATGACGCTCACTCAGGCAAGGGAGTATTGCGCAGGTTTCGAAGGGAACTGGCGCCTGCCAACAATTGATGAGCTTAGAACAATTGTGTCAGAGGAATGTGCCCCAATTGCCCCAGAGGGAGATTGCCCCATATCCGCTCAAAGTACGAGTGAGGATTGGAACGAAATGTGTTTCTCAAAAAATAACGGCTGTGAAGACGCCAGAGCCGGCGTCAACAATTGCTTTTTAAAAAAACCGTTGACCGGAAAATGTACTTCATATTTTTGGAGTTCCTCAGTTAATGGAGATGGTTCTGAGAACTCCTGGGTGATTTCCTTTGACCGTGGTTCCATTTTTCATTCGAAGTCAATCGAAGAGGGCGACGAAGGTATTGCCAAAACATTCTATACGCGATGTGTATGTGATCCCAATCCCCCAACAGACACAGACTCTGACACCACCACTGATCAAGCATCGTCTTTGGATTGACAACGACGATATCCACTGGCATCGCCCGCAACACGAGGCACTTTTTGTTGACATGTCAATAAACAAAACGGACGGACTGCTTTCTCAATATTTGTGGAAATATGACCAATATTCTAAATCTGTGAAATTTGCCCCTTTAAATAAATCGGCGATTGGCTATTCTCATACCCTGTACTTTTTTTAGAGTGGCTGAGAATCTATGAGACAATTGCCACCACTCATCAGGTATGGAGAGTTTGTGTCACAGTGTAATAATTGCAATGCACCGATGAAACCTGAACACGTATTCTGTTGCAAGTGCGGGTTTGAAACCGAGCCGATGTTAGAGAACTACGATTCACATGTTGCGTCTGTTCAATCCAGTCAAACCGCAATCGATTTAGATACGTCGCTATCGCCGGGTGACACGGGAACGGTTCCGGATCTTGTTGCACCGACAGCGGAAGAAATGGCTGCACCTTACACTTCGTCGGTCCCAGACGCCCAGCGACAGGATAGTGACATTCCTTTCCCGGCGCTTCCCGAGGATGGACTCCCCTCATCCGAACAGACTTCTACAAAAGATTCTATGGGGTTACCTTTCCCAATGCTGGATGATGTGGAGATAAAACCGGGTGAAAAATCAGCTATCGACGCTGAGCCCATACCCTTTCCAGACGAGGTGTACCCTCTGGACGCTTTAGAAAAGACAGATGCACTGCCATTTCCGGATGTTGATGATGCATTTGTAGCTACCTCATCCCATCCGGCAGATTTGGGAAATGGGCAGATGAACCGCTCACTGATCCCGGAGGATGTCACATCGGATGCGGAAAGCGTTCCATTTCCAACGATTCCCGATGCTGCGTTTGATAGCAGTGACACTCAGGCCGTACCAGATATGAATGCTGCAGTGCTTCCATTTCCGGAAATTCCGGTTGATGACACGAGTAAAGCAGAGGCCCCTGAGGAAGTATCAACCGCGAATGACATACCGATGGGGAATGATACATCTGCAATGAATGATGTTCCAACTACTGATATCGACCTTCCGGTTCAGGAACTGGGTATCGCTTCATTCCCGGACGCTTCTCAGGGTGTCTCAGTGACCCCGGACGAAATGTCAGCCAGCTTTGAAGATTCCCTGACAAGAGAACAGCAACAAAGCGTACCGGAAAAACAAAAACAGCAAAACACTTCCGCTGCCTCGGTTGATCTGGAGAAGCTGCTGGGATCATCCGGAGATTCGGACAGATGTCAAAGGTGTGGGGAAGTCAAGGCACAGGGTGCTATTTATTGCACGGCCTGTGGATGTCGGATATAGTCAGCGACCAGCAGCTGATAGCTCGCAGTCAACGAAAAACCTCAACCGAACGCTGACAAATTCAATCTGGCGGAAGTTGAGGATGAAATGCAATGTTGGACTCATTCAACTACATTGGAAAGAGATGAGAATCGTTAATGGGTGACAGATATTACAATGAGGAACTGACTTATCTGTTGGAAGCTGGCAAGGAATTCGCAAAAAAACACCCGCAGAAAGCCAGAATGCTTCATCTTGATGATGTGCGTTCCAGGGATCCAAACGTTGAACGACTTCTCGAAAGCTTTGCCTTTTTGACAAGTCGCATTCGCAAGCGGCTTGACGATGATTTTTCCCAGATCGCCGATGGACTATTGTCCATCATCTGGCCAAACTACCTCAACCCTGTGCCGTCTTTTTGTCTGCTTGAATTCATCCCCGTCAATTGGGTGCCCACGGATATGATTCGCGTACCTCGTTTTGCGAATGTGGATTCAGAGCCAACTCATGAAAATATTCGTTGCAGATTCCGTACCTGTTTCGAAACGACTATCCTTCCATTTAATGTCGATGCTGCATCCGTCGATATTCTGGGGTCAACCTCGTGTCTTAAATTGGTTTTTTCTGTATTCGACAACGCAATCCTGTCCCAATACGTTAACGAACAAATTCGTGTTCAGCTATTTGGAGAGCTACTGCAGTGCTGGCAACTTTACGGCCTGTTGCTGGGAAAAAAAGGAAAGAAAACAATAGTCGAAAGTATTCAGGTTGAATTATTTAACACTGAAAAAGTCAGCATCGCCAAACAGACATTCAACGCCAGCATATTGTCTCCAATTGGAATTTCTGAAAAGGAATCTATTTTGGCGACAACATCAACAACGCTTTGGGGATATGGCCTCTTTAGGGATTTTTTTATTTTTCCGGAAAAATTTCAGGGGTTCAACCTAAACATTTTAAATTTTGTTGGCCAACACGAAAATACATCGACTTTTACAGTTTCGCTTCATCTCAGCACCCAGTGGCCATCAAGTCTGCGCGTTGCACCGGAGCAATTTCGACTCAACACAGTACCAATTGTGAATCTTTTTGAACACGATGCCAATCCAATTCGACTCGACCACCTGCATCATCGATATACTGTTCGCGGAGACATCAAGTATCCGGAATACTTCCAGGTCCATTCAATAAACCGGGTAGAAGGTCTGGAAGTCGCAACGGGCGCCAAGAAAAAATACGATCCACTGCTCTCAGCAAAAACAGACCGCGAGCCGGAACAAATGTGCTATTTTTCGGTAGAACGAGAGTTGGCCAGCTGGGGTGGCATTGAGAACTTTATTTCTTTTAAAAATGCAGAGACGAATTCAGGGTTTCCTCGAGAGGAAATCATTTCTCTTTCGCTAACCTGTACAAATGGAAAACTGACATCCACGCTTCTTCCAGGACAAATTAACAATGCAGTATCGGATATTGACAGTAATCTCAGTCTCCGAAACATCTCGCATCCCACTAAATTTGTCACACCTGATTTCGAAAAAAATTCCTTATGGCGCTGGTTGTCTCATGCGTCCCTGAATTATGTTAATCTTTTGTCAGCGGCAAACTTTCGTGCAATGCTCCAGTTGCACGATTTCTCGAACTCGGAAGCGAATTCCCATAGAATAAATGGGGTCACAGACATTTCTTTGCGGCCAATTCGGGGATTCTTTAAAGGCGCTATAGTTCCGGGGAATGGTGTAGAAATAACTGTTAACGAGTCGCACTTTTCAGATTCAGGAGAAGTTCAATTATTCGCACGCATTTTATGTCAGTTCTTATCCTGTTTTGCATCAATAAATTCATTCGTTGAAGTAACCGTTAAAGTGGAACCATCACAACAAAAAATAGTACTGTCTCGAGAGCTGGGAACGAACAGGCAGCTATGATGGATTTGAAGCAGAAACTTCAAGGTCAAGGGTATCGCTTTGGTTTTTTTCAGGCGATAAGTCTTTTGGAGCAGGTATACAGGGAGCGCACACCGGTAGGCCATTCAGGACCTTTCAGCAACGAGGCGATAAGACTGCTCCCCAACAATTCGCTTGGATTTCCCGCTGCCGATCTCAATCGCATTAAAGTGGAAGAAGATAGCACACCCGCCGAGAAATGGACAATATTTCAAAACTTTCTCGGATTGTATGGCCCCAACTCTTCGGCGCCTATTTTTATTGCGGAGGCTGTCAATCAGTGTATCGATGAAGAAGATCCGCTGAGGGAGTTTCTGGATATTTTTAATCATCGCGTTACGTCGCTATACTATCGGGCTCTTAAAAAGAGCAATCTGCTAAGCACCGTTTCCACATTATCCGACAATCCTGTAAGCAACATTCTTCATGCCATGATGGGTCATGATTACACATCGGACATCAAGGATTGGCAAGTCAACCCCGGAAAGTTATTGAAGTACTGCAGTGCTTTCGCCTCTGGAAACCGTAACCCAAGCAGTCTTGAAAAGCTGGTGGAAGAATATTTTTCACTTCAAGACGTACAGGTGGTCCCTTTTGCGCGCAGACGAATAAAAGTACCGCCGGACAATCAGGGAAGAATATCGGCCATTCACCAGGAGACTGCGCTTGGTGAATCATTCATTCTTGGCGAATTTGTTGAGGATATTGCGGGACAATTCATTCTGCGTATAAAGATGCCGAGTATGCACACATTCAAACAGTTTCAGCCTGGCGAACATAAGTACAAAGAGTTATTGTTCCTGGTGAATATGTACTTGCAATACAGACTGGGGTTTACTCTGGAATTTATACTTCCGACAAAGGAAGTTCAGTCCATCAAGGTTTCCAGCGATTTGCCCAGTGGTAAACTTGGTCAGTCTGCATGGATGGGAACCCCCCGACAGGATGAAACAACCGTAACTATTAACGTTACCGAGAACCGGTGACACGCTGCGATATTCCAGGAGAGAACATGTTTAACGCAACAGTAACGAGAGAAGGTAACATTCACGTTGTTTACATGCGGGGAAGACTCAATCTGGTTAATTCGGAAGATTTCTCTAAAGTATTGCAGAGCCTCATCAGCGAAGATAATAACGAAGTGATTTTAGAAATGAGCGAGCTCGAATATATTACCAGCGATGGTCTTAAGCCGATACTCAATTGGCTACAGGCCACCCGGCTGCGGGCGCCTCAAGGCAAACGACGACTTGCTCTGTGCAATTTGCAGGATTTCGTCAAAACAATATTCAGACACACTGGATTCGATAAACAGCTTCCGATTTATGACTCCATTCATGCAGCCATTAGAGGATAGAATCAGTGTTTTCGGGTAGATGGTCCATTACACTTCCGAGTATCGGGCACATGCAGTCAAAGGGAGATTATTGAGTTATGTACACGATAACAATCACCAATCTCTATTCGGAGAATTCATCTCAGCCGGCAACTGTTTTTCAGGTAACAAAGAAAAAAGTTATCATTGGTCGGGACAGTCGAAATGATATAGTCCTTCGGCAATCAAATGTTTCCTCCAAACATGCAACACTGAAAGTTACACGAAGGGGCGTTCAAATTTCTGACATGAACAGCAGTAATGGTGTCATTGTAAATGGCACCCGGATTACTGCACCAATGATAGTAAATGAAGATGATGAGATCGTTATTGGCGGCTCGAAAATAATGCTGGGAGACCATTCAGAGAAGAGTGCGTCTTCCAACAAATCGTCATCAATATCCCGAAATCGTTCAGACGTGTCGCCACGCTTGCAAAAAAAGAGTTCGCCTTCACATGGTTCGTCTTCAGGCAATGCCAGAAACTCGGAAGCATATAAGTATAACACGCCTTTGTCAGATACCAGTTTTCCGAAACAGTCAGCCGGTGGCATCTCTCCATTGTCAATGCTCCTTTCCGGAGACGATGCGAAAGCAGTTCTGAACAACCTACCTAAAAATGTAGCGACAGCGGGCGTTTCAAAATTAATGCCATCTGCGCCCACGGATGCCATGAAAGGAAATCTTTCCTTTCTGTTGGCACCACAGAAGAGTCCGAACAGGGAAAAACAATCCAATACACCATTTCCGAACCCAACAGGTTCACACGCGACATCCCCCTCTCAGGATTTATCAATTCCCATCGACTTCAGCGAACCACAGTTCGAAGCAGGTCCACTTGACTCAAGAGCCCTTACGCACACAGGAGGACCTTCAGTCAGCGCGTCCGGGGAATCAATCATTACTATCGAAATGACCAAAGTCGGTGCGCCGGCGACGGCCAAGGGCGAAAATAGACGGTTTGCTCAATCAAAAGTAACTATTGGTCGTTCACCCCAGAACGACTTTCCACTCCAATGCAATCGAACGTCCAACGCACACGCTCAACTGGAAATCAGTAATGGCACTGTTATCGTTACAGACAGAAACAGTTCAAATGGCACTTTTGTGAACGGAAAACGAATCGAGGTGCCAACACCTGTGGGGCGGAATGACCAGATTTTTATCGGCAGTTTTCGACTTTCCGTTCGGCTTGAAGAGGGAAGTGAACATGTTTCTGAAAGACGGATGCCACCTCGGGCTTCAGTGTCTTTGAAACCACTTGTGCCTGCGGTGGAGCAGAATTCTCAACAACCCGCTCCAACTTCGGTGCAATCCGAAAACTGGCCTGGCGCGCAGGCAGCGACAACATCCGATAATGTGCAGGTGCCGGACAGTTTCCCGGAGTTTCCTGACCCTGTGTCTCAAACTGCATCCGGCGCTCCTTTTCCCATTCCGGGCAATGCACAGTTACCAACGGATCCCGCACCTTTCCCGCTTGATTATGCGTCAGCAGGAATTCCTTCCGGGCCTATGCAAAGCCCTTTTGAACAGGGGGCGCATCAGCCAGAATTCCCACACCCCCCATCATCAGATATGCAACCCATACCCGAGGCTGTGCCCCATATCGCATCATTACCGGAACAGGTAAATCCAACGACGGAAGATATCTCGTTTAGAAATAATTTCCATTCATTGTTTGTTTCGCTGACTCTCGTGGAACGCACACTCTCACTGGTCCTTGAACGTGCCCAGGATCTCGGAGTCAGGCAGAATCCTGCGTTACGAAAAAAATGCGCACTCATCGCATCAATCCTGCTGGAAAATCATCGTCTGACACCGACTATCGATGATTTGGGGAGCGTTCTCACATATATTGACAACAGCGTCGACCGTCTGAAAAAGGCAATTGGCGCTTTTGGCGGTGCTTCGGATACATCTATGCTGTCAGGTGACCTTACTCGTGCGCTGGCATTGCTCTATCCGTTTTCATCCGAGAACGCGAATCATCCTGCAGGGCCGATAGGACTCCCCGGTTTGTATATTCTGGCAGAAACAGTTAAACAGCCGATGCCTGAGATGGAAACCAATGACGTTTTTACAATGGAGGGAGACATTTCTGGTACTCTTATCGCGCGCTACATGGTTCTGTCCGATTTGTGTTACTACGACAGCATTGGTATCATTGCACGATCGATCGCCGATTCATTTTTCCTTGATCCCGTCAAAGCCCAGTATTTGGAATGCGCACTGGACGAAGCATGTGCAAACGTGATCACACATGCATTCGAGATGAATTCGCATGGGCAAATGTGCATTTCGTTTTTTTCCAATAACAAAGACAACGAGCTGATCGTTGCGGTGGATGACAAAGGTCTGCCGCTGGATATAGAACGGGCAAACCAGGGCGCCATTGACGGTCCTGGATTCTCCATAATGCGTAAACTATGCAAATGGGTGCGCTTCGTTCATTTGCAGCAGCATGGTAAACGGATAAAATTTGCGTTGGAACTGCCGTCTCAGTTCACCGGTGTATTTTCTCCCCCACAGCTCAATGCCAGCTGCAGTGTTCCAATATCCAGCTCCACACCATTTACGGTAGAGGCCATGAATGCCACTCACGCAGAGAATGTTGTTCGCTGTCTCTATCGCGCTTATGGATACGACTATTATGAAGATGCGGAATATCATCCTGGCAACGTACGCCATTTGCTGGACAGCGGTCTCCAGCAGTCGGTGTTGGCCTACACTCGTGAGAGGGTAGCAGTAGGGCATATGTGCCTGCTGAAGGATACACCAGAATCTCGCATAGCACAGCTCACCAAAATATACATTGCCAAGCCTCTGCGCACCAGCAATATGGTCAGCAGACTCGCTACCAGTCTTCTGGATATTGCCCGATCAAGCGGGTTACTGGGAATCAGTGTTGATGCGACGCTGCAACACCCCTGGGAGCAGGCGGCATTTAAAGGTATTGGAGCAAGGATGACAGGCGTATTCATCGCTCATCGGCCGAGGGTGAATCCTGCAGGGAATGCGACATACAGTCCAAACAGTCGACTGACAGTACTGACTTCCTATCTGAAATTGTCATCGGACCTTCCTCAGACAGTATTTCTGCCAGTCCAATATGCCAGCGTCTTACAAAAAATATACAATGACCTTGCGCTGGAAAGAGAAATATTGGAAGCGCCTCGCGTCCCGCAAAACACGTCTCGTCCCCCGATTTCTGAAATTCAACTTATTGAATCTCGGGGACAGGGGACAGTAATAATGAGGATTCTTAACTATGGCGATGACTGTCTTGGTGCAATCAAATCGAAGTTGATGAACTACGTGTCGGGAAAGTACTCCTGCATATATGTGGATCTGCCTCTCTCACATTTTGCCACCGTTGCGGTGTCGCCCGCTATTGAAAAGATGGGATTCTTTTTGGGGGGGTTGGTTCCTCAAACGGGAGCGGGAGACATGATTCGTCTTCAATATCTGAATGATATAAAGATCGACATTAACTCCCTGACATTGAAGGAGCCCACAGATCAATCGCTAATTTCATTCATTCTCAGAGATGAGCAGCGTGTTCGCCAACTAAAGGATTGAGTACATTCGTTTACTCGCCGACGCCAGAGTAGTCCACCCACGTCGTTTTCTTATCCCGTACATCCAGATGGACAAATACTGAATTGGGGTAATATCCTGTCCCGCACAACGGCAGTGTCCTGGCAAAATCATACAATACCTTGTTTTCAATGCCCGATATTCGAAAATCCATTGCACGACCATAGTTATGTGGACTGCTATGGCTGGTTTTGCCAATACGATATCCGGATATGACCTCGAATCGTCGGCCAGGAAAGTGATCGGCTACATCCTGTAGCATTAACATCAATCGGGGATGAAACAATGCAATCCTCGTGTCTTTTACTCGATAGGCGGCAAGCCTGCTAAGTGCGATACGATTCACATTATTCACAATTCCATGTGTCGAAACGATTTCAATGTTTAATGTGGTGTCACCAGGTACGCTATAAAACTCCAATTCTCTTCTGGGCGCATTACTGTTCGTTTCCTCTGTCGGCTGAACAATTGCGCAATTGGGACCTTTGTGATGATAGTCAATCCACATGTCAAACTGATCCCTCACATCAAGATGTATGAAGTTGGACTCGGGGTAATAGCCTATCCCACAACTGGGAAGCGTTCTTGCAAATTCGAAGAGGTCCTCAAGGCTTATACCAGCTACCCTCATATCCACGGCTCTCCCCACACTGTGATTGCTTAATTCCCCTTGACCCTCATATCGATGGGCGGATAGGATTTCCAGGGTATGCCCTAAAAATCGGTCACCGATGCGTTGCAGCATTAATAGCAATTTGGGGTGCAAAAGTATCGGTCTTTCAACTGTAGTGTCGCTTTGAAGTATATGGCTGAGCGTGTGACGACTGTGAACATTTATTGTTCCAAAGCGGGTTATTAAGGATAATTCCGCTTTCTTGTGCGTGTTAATATTTTCAAACGATACGGGCGTCGCGATATATCCGTTTGCGCGGGAGTCACTCAACGCAAAGGTTCGCATTGCAATTAAATTTGCAGAAAAACCGGCAATCGTTCCAATCGCCTGGCGTCTTGAAATAAGTACTGAATTATTTTTTTCGATTTTTTTTGACATATCAGCCCTTTTTTATCTTACCAAGGTGGACGATGGTAAACCACAAAATATGTCATCCCCTTCTATATTTTCAGTATGCAAAGCCGCTCTACCAGTCGCCGATGCGATAATGAGAAGCAAAAAGAAATCCCATCATGCTCGAAAAATTTAATTGTGGTGGTCTGGGATGTCAATCGAGGGAATTTGTTTGTAGGGTACCAAAGCCCAATTCGCACTGATGATTACTTTCAAAACAAGACTTGCGGATAGTGATTATATCGTGCACATCATGTCAATCATTACATAAGCTCTTTACAAAATATCTGCATGCATAGTATTTCCGCTATACACAGGTGGTTTAAAAATTGGTGCAAAAATCGGTACATTTAAATTATCGTTGATCGCCAGTGTTGCAAATTCGAAAGGAAAGGCGACGTTAAGTGTTGAATTTTAGAAACGTCTTTGGAAACAGGGAAAGAAGAATGACAGGTATTGCCAGAATCATTTTTATCATCGCCATAGTATTGTCCACGCTGCCCGGGGCTTTGGCTGCAAATGAACTTACGAATTACGGTTTCACTTCCAGATCAACGGCGATGGCAGAGGCGGTGACCGCTGACGTAAAGGATGTTTCTGCACTTTACTATAATCCAGCTGGACTTGCAGAAGCCCAAACCGAAGCTTCTGCCAATTTAGGGCTCACCATCAACCTGCTGCAAATTCAACTGTGGGAAAGAGATGACGCATTTGACATTTCCCAGGATGCATATGATGGCACTCCCGTTGCGCCGGTCGACGCCTCCTTTTTCCCCCCCGTGGCAACGACTCAGAACGCCAACAAGCGGGACAATACAAAATACAATGAATTGTCTACGTCGTTGATTCTGGGCCTGACACTCGATCCAGGGTCTGAGACCATTAGGTTTGGGCTTGCTGTATTCATTCCGTTGCAAAAAACGAATTCCACAACGTACTATCCCGATTCGCGTGAACAGCATTTCTCGAATAGTCTGACGTTTTCGACGTTGGGACAAAAGGCACCGGGACCCATATTTATGATGGGGACAGGTATAAAACTGGCTCGCTGGCTAAAGTTCGGCGCAACTATGCTAATGTACAGGCGCAATACAACGCATTACAACGCGTTACTTGCGTCGCCGGCAACTGATGCATATTCTGCGCTGAATGTGGTGAAAAAGGAGAGCCAAATCACTCCTGGGTTCAACCTTGGACTTGAAATTGATCCCCATGAAAAATTTGGAATTGGTCTCTCCTATCGACACCGGATGTACACGGGACAAACATTGGTCAGTGCAATCGAGACTTATGACTACACAAGTGAAACACCGCCTCCTGGCGACGCCAGGTTCCAGGCGGACACAGGCTTTGTCACAGATTATAATCCCAGTGACCTTACGTTGGGGGTTCGGTTTGGCAACCACTGTCCATGGGTGTTTAACATTGATGCCACATGGCGCATGTGGCGGTGGTACAAAGCCACAGGTGACGGGACTGAAAACGATGAATTCCACGATGTGGTGATTCCCAAGCTGTCATTTGAATATGAAATAAACGGGCGACTCGACCTGAGACTTGGCACTGCATACCTGGTCAACCCCGTATATACACAGGATGCAGAGACAAATTTCGTTGATAATGACAGGGTAAAACTGTCACTCGGTCTTGGTATCGACATTCCGTGGCCCCCAAATGCCCAACTGGACTTCCACGCCCAGCTTCAGTTTTTAGTGCCGGAAGAAAACGCGAAACGCACAACGAACATGAACGACGAGTTTCCAGAATCTGTTAATGTCGATACGGGAGAATTGCTTGGAGACAGCCGGATTCAGACAAACAATCCCGGTTTCCCAGGCTATGAATCAAGAGGAATTATTATTACTATGGGAACAGCTTTAAGCGTACCATTTTAAAAAAAAGGAAAAAGATGACACAGCTGAGAAACACTGCCTGCCCGCCCCAACCGTGGACAATATCGGGGACCATTGTCCATACCATTTTAATGTGCGTCATCATATTCAGTTGTGCCTGCAGTGGCACCCCACTGCTAAAAACGACAACCATTAAATTTCGATGTGATAGCCAGTTCAACGAAGGGCTCCGGCTGCCTGTCGATGTCGTTTTTGTGCCCGATGGCGAGAGTGTTGATGCTATCACCAAAGTGTCTCCGGATGATTGGTTTGATTCAGATGAAAGAGAACAATGGCAATTTAAGCAAAGCCTTTCGCTAATCGATGAGGGCGAAAGAAAAGATGTTGAGATAAAACTTAAGAAACCTGTCCGAACTATTGGCCTGATCATTATGGCAGATTATCGTGAAATTAAAGTTGCGGAGCAGCAAATCGTTGTTTTAGATACGGGAGCAAAAATAAATGAAGATATATTCGTCACAGTTGATGGCATTTTACACTCGCCTAAATAGACAACTCCTTTTGCTTTTGGTTGCAGCTTCTTTGGGGGCTGGATGCGCCACCATGAAGCCAATTCCAGCATTGAAGACGGCATCGCTGAAATTCAGGACTGAGAAGAATATAAATAGTGGAAAAAAACTTCCAATCGATATTATTTATATCACTTATGTCCAGGAGTTACGCGAAGTCACCCGCTATGGACCGGAACTTTGGTTCGAGGGAAACAAAAGGGAAGAATGGAAGCAGAAGGAGTCCATCTCAATCGAGGGCGGGCAAACCAAAGTCGTGGAACTGAATCCAAGAATTATGGAACGCACTGTGTTGCTTGTAATAATTGCTGACTATGAGGGTCAAAAAGACCCGCGTGCACAACAGATCATCGTGGACTACGCAGGAAAAGAGACTGAAATAATCCTGGTGAGGGAGGCTTCAATTTCTGCGGAGAACAAATCTCTTCAGTATGTAAAATGATCGGAAAACGGGAAATGACAGAGAAAATATTACCCAAAATATTGGTAGTCAGCGACTTTGGCGGAGCTGATTCCAGCCCTCAAGGGATAATGGACGTTTATTATGAAAATCTAAACAGTGTTTTTGACGCCTTACAACCCGTTGTTGTATTAAACGAATATCAGCGGATTCACATCTCAGGGATGGCTGATTTCTCAGTGGAAAATATATGCCAGCAGCTGTCACTGAACCCAGGTGATTCAGACAAAATAACAGAGGTCCTTCACAATGCCAGGTTTCAGCAAGTGGAATCGGCCTGGCGCGGGCTTGCGCTTTTGCAGAACAAGTTGAATGCCGACGGCGTTCAACTTGCTGTGCTGCATTCCTCGTCCAGCGATGTGCGACAAATATTTTATGACAGTGTCATGCTGCCGCAATACGAAGGAAAAATGGAGATTCCATTCACTGCTGCGCTATTTGATTTCGACTTCACACACATAAAGGATTCTCTGGAAGTGTTTGAGGACCTGGTAAAAATGGGTGAAGCGATTAAAACACCAGTGCTCGCCAGCACTAACGCGTCTTTCTTTGGCATAAAAAACATCCTCCACCTTTCAGCCATGAAAGATCCCTTGGAACGATTGATGAGTGCGCCATATCATCCCTTTCACAGATTTCGCGAAACAGAAACCGCATTTTGGGGATGCCTTACTGTGAATCGATATTTGCAACGAAGGCCCCATACTTCAGACGACTACAGTGAGCCCTGCAGCGCGTCCAAACCTGAATCCTACCTCTGGGGAAGAGGCGTCTGGATCCTTGGGGCGAATCTGATTGAATCATACAACACGAAAGGCCACCTGATTGGGCTGGCCGGTCTTGGCACAGGGGGCGAACAACATGGTATGCCCACCAGAGTGCTACCTGTAAACCGCAAGGAATCCATTGAAACGCCACTTGAAGCGCCCATCTCGCTTGATACACAGGAGGCGCTGCCGTACCTTGGGCTTTCGCCGATTGCTCAGCTGCCTCCGGAACTTGGCGGAGATCGGCAGCCCCAAATGCTATACCTGCATATGGCTGCCAACCTCCATCGTATACCCGATCCGACGCAGGAAAAAATCGGTCTGTTAACTGTACATACAAACCTCGCTTACTCGGTACTGATTGGCAGAATCTCGAATCTGGCCACCAAACTAATGAAGAATGCTGATGCCGACTCCGTTGAAGAAATGGCGAAAACTGTGAAACAGAATCTGCTGGCAAACATGTGGCACAAAAAAGAATCCGAACTTTCGGTTGTTCCTGACAACACTGGAATTCTGATCGAATACAAGCCATACCAAGTCATCCATACTCGCAGGTTCGAAATAACTGTACATGTTCCGTTTTCATGTTGTTAACGCGATGGTTGAAAGCGGCAAAGCCTGTCCCCAACCTATGAGTGCTGATCACTGACAACATCAGCACTCACCGTGCACAGGTGACGAAACAGGGGCTGGTTAACAGAAATCACCGTGTACTTCCGGCCAGCATGCGTAGTAGAATGCCATTACTTAAAAACCGAGAAAGGGCAATGCAATGGCATTCTGCCATAATCGGATTGGGCATTTTTTTTATTCTTCAGAATTTATTTTGGACAGTAGTGAGAAAGAATAAAAACTTTTAATTAAAATATTTTGTTCCTTCCCCTCATTTTAAGGTTTATCGATCCTATCGAACAACTCTGGTCGCGTGCGGTGTGTCGATTCAGTTTCGGAATGTTTCAGCCATAATACCGGTAAAACGCCAAAAGAGTCGCAGCAGTGAGACATATAGTCCGCCCCCCGACCGTTAACACGAAGAAGTTTTATGAGGTGATTTGAGGTTATACGGCCATGAGGCTATTGTACCATCCCCTGCCCTATCCGACGATTATGTGAGTAAGTGGCAAACCCAAAACTGATGGCCGCTATATGTCCATGACTCTGCAACATTTGGGGGATTTTGGCGGAATAAGGCGGTACGAAACGGAGCGCTGAAAAATATGTAATTTTGATATTTTAGAGCTGCAATCCACGTTTTGCCTGTATTTTAAAAATTGGTCAAATCTGGTTCGATTCCCCCCTCTTCGAATTTTTTATCCGGGGGACGACATCGGAGCAGTTACGCCATTACTCAACGCATTTAAAATCGGAGACGGTGTATGAGACGCAGCCGGGTTCGTCAACGGTGCCGCATTTGATAGCGGCTGTGACTTTGTTTGATTTTCCCGAAATCTGTGCAGTTGACCCATCTTCTTCGGGGCATTTCTTATCATCCACGTGGCAACGGGAGAAATTGCGGGTTTTTCCTTTCTGGGCGGGATTGGTTTGGACGAGGGACATCATGTTGGCTGTCTGGGGGTACGCACAATCAGCGCTGTTGCAGTCATCAGGCTGTACCAGCGGCGTGAACTGAGCAGTCTGGTCGGAATAGACAAACCGTATGGCGGCGACCTTCCCGTTACAGGTATTTTGCTCACACGCTTTCAAATCATTCGGAACAATCGTGCAGCTGGTAAACGTCGGGCCACATCCAATCACTGACAGTGCCCCCAGCAGAGTAATACTCAATATGATATTTTTCATTGGCGTGCTCCTAATTATCCCTGGTTATCTGAGATGCCACTCGTGCAGTGACAATGGGATGCGACCAGTAGTTCATATGAGCGGATATGTGATAACCGGTGTTGATAAAACCATCCTTAACGTTGAGATGCGGCGCGTGGTCCTGATATCGCTGCTCAAGCATTGGGGTTTTGGATATGCCCAACACATTTCCAGAAACAATTGGGTCGTGACGATCCGATAGATTGTACCAATAAAACCATGCGCCAAAGTCCTTGCTGAAATTTTTGTTTCTATGCGAGTCGTTGTCCCTGAAAAACATTTTCAGATTCAAAGGCGATCCAAACGTGATCAAAGAGTGAAACGGCCAGGTATTGCGGTCGGCACTTTTATACTTCCCGTCCTCGATGTCCTCCTGCAGAATGTCGAATGCAATTACACTGCCAAGGCTATGGGCCACGACCACACTGTTTTGCGGCAGCTGTTCCCTCACGCGCTTTCTGATTTTTTTCGCATGCTCGGAGTTCCTGTACACAACCACGTCGCCGAGCAAATCGACAGCTGCCTTGAGACCATTTCCAGCCAATGGAATTCTGGCCAGCAGTGCATCACCAATTAACTTTGCCAATTTTTCGTATTTTTCGGTGACCGCTTCGGAGACATCGGCCCAGAGCGTCTCATGTATTTGATCGTCGGCCAAAGTGACTTTATCTCGGGTCCTGATGCCGCCCTGAAGTCTTTTTGAGTATCCTGTTACGTTGGCGTCGCCACCAATCTGAATACCATGAATAAAAGATACAGGTCGCTTTTGCTGATTCAAAGCATCCTCCTTAACACACGGGGGCGCTCACGCAATTCGCGAGCACACAGTGAAACGATATGTTGTTTGCGGCAAATTTATCGTAAATCCGGTCAACAGCCAAACATTATGTTTTCAGACCGCATATTTTATCTGAATGAGTTCAAAAGGAATTTGAGTTCAGGCTATTGCGTCATGGCTACAATTCCTGATTCCATCCACCGGTATTCTGGTCTGCCGGAAAGCGAATCACACTCCCCTCCCCGCGCGAGCTCTTTGCCCGTACTTTTTTGACAGGATTGTTTACAGGGCACTACTGATGGGGCGATTCGACGGAGTCGACAACATCAAAACAAAATCGATTGTCAAGTCACCTGGGCAGACGTTCCTCGCCTTTCAAGTTCGGATGCCACCCCGGTTTCGCTCTGCCATAACCGGTTGATTCGTCACCTGTATCACAGTTTGGTCATACGCACTTTCATGTTTGCAGCATGTGGTTATGGTATGACTGGCATTACCCAATCGGGGCTATCGAATACCTGTTTTTTCCTGAGAACGGGGAAGCTCCAGCTCCGCTAATCTTCTGAATGCGGATGAGTGGCGCAGGCGCTCCGCTTTCCCGGATCGGTAGAACTCGACTGTCCTGTGGCACCCCCTTCCCGGCCTTCCCCCGGAAAGCGTTTGGACTTTGGGGGAAGGGGCTGGGCTATCGACTACCTGTTTTTTCCTGAGAACGGGGGAGCTCCAGCTCCGCTAATCTTCTGAATGCGGATGAGTGGCGCAGGCGCTCCGCTTTCCCGGATCGGTAGAACTCGACTGTCCAGCGGCATTAACTGACTGCAGTTGACAATTATTGACAGTATCAGACGGGTCACTCCACCAGCCAGTCGAGGGCTTCCTCGCGGGTGTCAAAGTCACGGGTAGGGAGACTGGAGAACTTGTTGACCCCTCTGAGCATCAGCTTCTGAATGCCTTCGACGCCGATGATGGCGCTTTTTTTTATGTGCCTGCCCGCCACCCTTGTTTTCTCCTTGAAGCAGCTGATAACCTCGCGATTGGCCATGGAACCGGTCACATCGGTGAGCACCAGAATGCCGGTCGCCTGAGACGCACCGCTCGCCTGAGACGAATCGGTCGATTGAGACGCACCGCTCGATTGAGACGCACCGCTCGATTGAGACGCACCGCTCGATTGAGACGCACCGCTCGATTGAGACGCACCGCTCGATTGAGACTTAATGAACGCCATCTGATGCTGATGGTGCCGATTGATGCAATCCACAAAGTCCTCCGGTGGCATGTGGGTGTAATCCGAGAAAAATATTTGTTTACCCTTGTATGTAATAATCGTCGACAGGTTGCGGTCCATGTTCTCTCCTACGGATTTCAATTGCCGACGAATTATCTCCGAATCTGCGTCCATTTTTCAAGTTGTTTGTGAATAGCGCCCTTTTTCCGCCAGACCTTAACGCGCATCAGCGAATCGAATCCTTGCGCATCGTCCTGCCGAAACATCGGGCTTTCCGGGCTGCCGGATTCCGTCGACTTTACATTGTTGCGGTTCAGAAAACGGTGCCCAGCAACTTTGCAGACTGCGAATACGTTGACATTAGGGCGTATTCAGCAGTAGAGAACACACATATTCAACAAACAGAAAGGGTTTCCCATGTGCATATCCAGTCGAATTAAATTGTCTTTATGCGCGTTTTTTCTTGTGACGATATCCGTTCCTGCGGTGTACGCCACTGACACAACAGGCAACAGCGATAAGCCGGTTGGAAACAAGTCTCTTGTGATTGGCCCCAAGGTAAGAGCGGGCGGACGCTTCGACAATGTGCGGATGTGTGTGGCCTCACCTGCTGGAACCAAGGGGGGCCCCGCCGCTGACATCTCGCTCTCCACGGAGATTGCCCTTAGCGACACGGTCAGTCTGGAGATGGATTTGCCGGTGTTTCGCCCCATCATGTTTGGACTGTCATTTAAGATGCTGCAGTTCGAACCGTCGGTCAGCCTGCGGTTTCGAAAATATGGCCGACACAACAGAGATTTTATTTTCGGGCCGATGCTCGGCGTCTCACTGCATTATGGACCGGATTACCAGTCCGGGAAATCGGGAGATGACAGACTGCCGTCCTTTTTTGCCATGGGCCCCATGGTGGGCGGGTACCTGGGGGTCGATTTTAAAAAGCCCTGTCAAAAATACAACTTCCAATTGGGTATTACCCCGTATGTGATTCCACTCTTTGGCATCAATGACGATGAAGACCACAAAGGCATCGTGGTGGGGGGGCTCCTTGATTTTGCATTCCGTTTTGGAAAGCCCAATGGGGAACAGTGATTGTCATGCGGCACAGGGCGGATGAACAGGAGATGCGATAATGAAACACTTTAAACTGATAAGTATTTTAACCGTTGCCGTGCTGGCGCTTTGTGGCTGCACTGGCTACGACACCCTGCCCAAGGGGGAATCCAAAGGCATCGAAAGTTCCGCTTCGCTAAAAGCGCTGATTGATTCCGGCGCCACAGTGGGGGATGGCGAGTATCGTCTGGTGGATGTGCGTCCGGCCCGAAAATACGCAAAGGGACACATTCCAACCGCCATTAACATTCCCAACGGCGATGTGGCAAAAGCCAAAGCAGACCTGCCCAAAGACAAAAAGATAATTCTGTACTGCGAAACCGGTGGTCGTGCACAGGCCGCCGCCAAAAACAAGCTGGCGCCTGCCGGATACTCTCAAATCTACAACTGGGGCGGCTTTGGCAAATGGGAAGGCGAACAGGAGAAATAACCGACCAACGGGTTGTTCGGGATTCCGCCGATTCAAAATGGGCGACGTTTCGCCTTTTCACATGCGCGAAACAGGCCCATTCATCCCCCCCTCCTGGCCTAAACAGCTCTCCCGGTGCTCAGGTTGCGTCAAGCACGTTGCGTACCCGGCGCTGAAGGTCCAGGGCGCCAAATGGCTTTGTAATGAGCGGTGTATCGGGACTAAGCGACACCTGCTCACCCAGAACGTTTCGGGCATATCCGGACATGTACAGCAGCCGAAGCCCCGGGCGCTGGGGCTGCAGGGCCTCCCACAGTTCCTTGCCGGTTTGACCGGGCATCACCACGTCGGTTAAAAGCAAATGAATGGTGTTTTCATAATCGGCCGAAAGCTTTAAAGCGCTGGCCGCGTTGTCGGCGCTCAATACATGATA
>JAFGWT010000038.1 GCA_016937015.1 Deltaproteobacteria bacterium
GCCCAGTGGCAGTCACCCCGCTGTTCGTATAGCATCGCGCGCCAGTAGTCCGCATAGGCCCCCCCTGGCTTGTCTCTGGCATTCATCGCCTGAGTTAAATATTTGATGGCACGCGGATACTCACCGCGCCAGTAATATATTTCGGCAATTTTGGTAATGGGGGTGGGACGGCTGGGCCATAGGTCGTGAGCCATCTTAAACCACTTTTCGGCTGTGACAATTTCACCGTCGTCGTACTCAATGATTGCTGCGGTTTCGATGAGCGCTGCGGCGGCGAAGGCAATTTCCTCATCGTCATCTGCCTTTTCGGTAACCCGCTCAACAATTTTCTCCGTGGTGGACAGTGCTGCGAGGATTTCTTCCCGCTTTTCGTCCATATGCAGTCGGTAGAGGGAGTCCTGAACCAGCTCCATCGCCTGGACCATGGCCGCGCCGCTATCGATTTCCACCGCCCGGGCAAAATATTCCACTGCTGCAACCTGTCTGTCCATGTTGGATAGAAACCGGCCCACACAGAGGCTGTAGCGCGGTTCATTCGGTTCGAGATGTAACGCATTCATGCAGGCCCGCATCCCCGCCACCGGGTCACCTGGCCCAAGAATCTGAGATGCCAGCCGGTGATAATTGTATGCCAGATTTTTCTGTTCGTGAATCTGGGACAGCACGGCCAGCAGGTCTTCTTCGATGCCATCGATCACTTCGAGTTCTTTCATTTTTTCAAGAACTTCGTTGAGATAGCCCCCCATAAACCACGCATGAACAAATTCCTTTCCGATTCCCCCCCGTGAAATGACGGAATGAAACATCAGGGGTGAAAATCCTTCCTTCTGACCGGCAAATATCTGTAAAAACTGAACGACGGCACGCTGGCGCTGCGCCAGTGCCACGGCCAGCCGATTTAGAATCTCCCGGTGCGGCACCATGGCGGCGGCATCCGCATACATGGCTGAAATCGAGCCGTACCGTTCTATGGGATCGCGGATAGTCCCCCGAACATTTTCACTCCACTCCAGCAGCGCCATCAATTGTTTTTCGTAGTTTGAATTGTCGGGGTGGGCCATGCTCAGATATGATAATCCAGCCAAAACAAGTGCTTCTTTGCCCTGTGGTTCAAATTGCTTAACAATCCATTCTGCCATGGGCGCTGCCTCAGCAGATATGTTGCCACTGCGAAAATCGGATGGATCGTGCAGCGCCAGAACAAGACGAAACTGGTCAAGCCGTCCATCCGTATCGTCTTCCGCCATCCCCGCAAAAAGTATCATGTGATACTTTACAATTTTATCCCTAAGTACCTGTCTTTGCGGGTTATTTTTCCGAAGAGAAAATGCCGTTGTTTCCAGCTCGAAAACATTTCCGGCGGTGATTTCGGACGGTATTTCAACTGTGGCAAAGTCAGGCTTTGGGGGCTTTGGAATGGTCTTTCTTACAGCGGGGACACTGGTTGCGCAGCCGAATGTAAGGCTGCCGGGAACAAAGCAGAACGCGATTAATAATATTGTTGAAATGTCAGTGCGTCTGGGTTTCATTGGGTTGTATTCCACCTCCGTCGACAGTCTGGCATCGAATGATTCGTTGCAGGTCCGCCGTAACATTCTGTGATGCTGGGAGCATATACTCGTTTGGAGTCAGTGACAATTGATTATCCGCACCGGTCGGCTGAATGAATCAAACACCCTGCAATGATTTGCACCCCTGCCTCGATAATCGCTTAATTTTTCAGGAAACGCGACGAATCATACCCTGGAAGGAAAATCAGATAGATGGAAAAGTTTTACAGCCACTGGCAGTTGAGTGAGACGCCCAGGGTACTGCTGGCGGATGACAGCATTTCCAACCGGGTACAAATCAAGCAGCTGCTGCGACATCTGGATATTCAGATAATAGAAGCGGAAACCGGCCGGGAAACGGTCAAACTGGTATCTCAGGGAGAATTTGGCGCCATTTTGCTGGATTTGGATATGCCGGACATGAATGGGTTTGATACCGCGGAACACATTGTCCGGGAAGGATTTGCCCCCAATACCCCCATTATCATCCTTTCAGGGGCAACAATGAATGAAAATCAGCTGGTTCGCGGTTATGAAACCGGTGCTGTGGATTCGATTCACTGGTCGGATCTGCCAATCGTGCTGCCGGCCAAACTGAAATTTTACCTGAATTACTATCGACAGAAAAAGGATCTCGAATCAACCAATCAGACAAAATCGGAATTTTTGTCAAACATGAGCCATGAATTGCGGACGCCACTCAATTCAATCCTGGTACTCGCACAACTTCTGTCGGAAAACAGCGAGCGGAATCTGAGCGATAAACAGCTTAAATTTGCCAACACGATATACAGTTCAGGAACGGATTTGCTTAACTTAATCAATGAGATACTCGATTTATCCAAAGTAGAGTCCGGGATGATGGAATTCGTGATTGATGACATGAATGTCAAACACTTCATCAGCGATACCGCGCGCAAAATTCGACATACGGCCCTAAGAAAGGGGTTGGGGTTCGATGTGTCTGTGGCGCCGAGTGTTCCCCGCATTATTCAGGCGGACAGCGTCCGTGTGAATCAAATCCTTAATAATCTCCTGTCCAATGCCATCAAATTCACTTCGAGTGGGCGGGTTACCCTGAATGTTTTTTTGCCGGATGAATCGATTGTCACCCCTTCCCGTGTGCTTGCGCCAGGGGAGGCCATCGCCTTTGCGGTCACAGATACGGGAATTGGTGTCCCAGCAGACAAAAAACATTTGATATTTGAAGCGTTTAGACAGGTGGACGGCAGCATTAGAAGAAAATACGGCGGCACGGGTCTGGGCCTCTCAATTTCGAAGAAACTGGCGCTGATTATGGGTGGTGAACTCATCTTCAGGAGTCAGGAGGGCCAGGGCAGTACGTTTGTGCTCTACCTGCCAGTGTTCCCTGAAGAGAAAGACGCGATGCCAGACGCTGGGAATTATGCCAATAGAGATGGCGCCAGTGGCATATCCGTGTTGCCGGACGATGTAACCAGTGAGGCACGGGAATCAGGGCTGAGCGTGTCTGCGGATGTGATGTCTGTGCTGAGCGGTAAGCGGGTTTTGCTGGTGGAGGATGATATTATTAATGTTTTTGTGATGTTGTCCCTGCTTGATAAAGTGAACATGCAGGTCATTGTGGCAGCCGGCGGTCTCGAGGCAATTGAAAAGCTGACTGCCGAAAAGGTTGATTTGATCCTGATGGACATGATGATGCCTGAAATGGATGGCTATGAGGCAACCCAAAAGATCAAGGCAGAATCCCAATACGCGCATTTGCCCATCATTGCTGTCACCGCGAAAGCCATGAAGGGAGATCGCGACAAGTGCTTTCTTGCGGGGGTGGACGGGTACATTACCAAGCCGGTGCTTGCTGAAGCACTGTTTTCCGAAATATTCGCATGCCTAACCAGAGCGTGACGATAAATAAGTAAAAAAAGCACTGATTTTTTATTTCATTTCTGGAATAAGAATCCCTCCTGTGTGTTAGCCAAAGCAAATTTTTCAAACTCATCTGTCGCGTTACAGGAGGAGGTATTGAATCCATGATACATGCGAAGAACCTAAGCAAGCGGTACCAGGCCGTCGAAGCGGTAAAAAATGTCAACGTTGACATCCGGAAGGGTGAAATTGTTGGACTGCTGGGGCAAAACGGTGCCGGGAAGACAACAATGATGAAGATGATAACCGGATATCTGGAGCCAACGGAGGGTACCGTGCTGCTTGGCGGCAAGGATGTTCTTGAGGATCGTATTGGTGTACAGCGGCAAATCGGCTATATGCCGGAAAACGCACCACTGTATCCCGAAATGCTTGTTCAGGAATACCTTCTGATGATTGCCGACCTGAGAGAAATCCCAAGGGAGAAGCAGATTTCGATGATTATTGAGGCGGTGAAAGCCACCGGTCTGGAGAAATACCTCACCCGGCCCATCGGTACGCTGTCCAAGGGATACCGCCAGCGTGTCGGTATCTGCCAGGCCATTTTGCACCATCCGGAAGTACTGATTCTGGACGAGCCCACCAATGGCTTGGATCCCGTTCAGATTATTGAGATTCGCGGCCTGATTAAAAAGCTGGCCGAAAAAAGTACGGTCATCGTATCGACGCACATTCTCCAGGAAATTGAAGCGGTGTGCGACCGCGTGCTCATCCTCATTGATGGTCAATTGGTGAAGGATGCGCCGCTTCAGGAATTTCTGACTTCCAATCGAATTGAAATATCCGTTGCCGACAGTGTGTCCAAAGCCGACCTGGAAATGGCCAAAACCGAAATCAGGGGCATCGGTGCAATCACGAAGTTACGGGCAGACAGACAGCGCGCCGGATTTTCAGTCTGGTCACTGGAGTGGACCGGGGATGTGGCGCCAGTGCCGGAACTGCTCAACCTGGCGGCATCTCAGAAGTGGCAGGTCGGCTCAGTGACAGCAGCCCCACCCACTCTTGAAAAGGCGTTTAACGATTTGATGATTGAACATGCGAAAAGAAAAGCCGAGGCGCAGAAGGAGGACGCCGCATGAAACCATTTAAAACCATTCTTGCCAAAGAGCTTCGCTCATACTTTCTGTCCCCGGTGGCTTTGATCTTTTTAGGGATCTTCCTGGTGGTCAATCTCTTTGTGTTTTTTACCTACGCAACATTTTTTGCCCGGAATATTGCAGATGTTCGCCCCATGTTTGAGTGGCTGCCCATTTTGCTGATTTTTCTGGTTGCCGCAATCAGCATGCGCAGCTGGAGTGAAGAACAGGCCGGTGGCACCCTCGAAATACTGATGACCATGCCGATTCGCACCTGGACCCTGGTGCTGGGCAAACTGGCCGCCGGCATGATGCTGGTAGCGGTGGCGC
>JAFGWT010000323.1 GCA_016937015.1 Deltaproteobacteria bacterium
CACATTGATGCGAGAGTTGTTGCCCACGTCCGACATGGTGACAGTAAAGTCATTGTCTGAACCGATGCCGCTGTCTATGGCCGGGGAATTCGATGACAGTTTAAAGCTGTGCAGAGACCAACTGTTGGGGGTGAACCCAAAGGGCAGCCTTGTGACGACAAAACTGTTTTCGGTGTTGGATTGTATGATGCGCCAGTGGGCGTCGCTACCGTTGGTGGTTTGAAGGTACTGACCCACCAGCGCATTTTGAGCCATGGTCAAACTGTTATCGGTGAGGGTGGATGTAAAAGCGCCTTCGTCGTGGGCCACCATTGAAATGGCTCCGGCGCTGTCGTAGGTGGTGTCGAACAATGGGTCACTGACGAGATTGCCCGTGCCTGAATAACCGGACTGAACAATAGAAAAGCTGACTGTATGGTCAGGCTCTATGTCGGAATTGCTATTGCCAAACAATATGCTGTTAACAACCGTAAAACTGGCCGAAGTCGTTTCGGTCAGAAAAACGTATTGCACAGAGTGGTTGAGTGCAGCAGTACAGTTTGCAAATGACATGTCACCGGTTGCGAGCACCACGCCGCCACTGTCTGCGCTGTTGTCGATAAACACACAATCGGTAAACGTGGCGTTGGTACCCCAGATGGCGCCCCCCTGTAAAGCGACATTGCTGACAAACACGCTTTTGTCAAAATGAGGAGAACCAAGTGACACATGGACCGCCCCTCCCTCGTCATTGGCGGCGTTGTCAAAGAAAGCGCAGCGCTCGAACGTGGGTGTGCCACTGCTAATAAACACGGCGCCCCCAAAAGCATTGAGTGTAGCGTCCTCTTCATCGCTGGCATGATTAGATACAAACAGGCAGTTGTTGCAAACCGGACTGCTGTTAACCAGATGCAATCCGCCACCTTTTACACCGATGTTATGAAAAAACGCAGTATCATTTATCGTTGGTGAACTGTTGGTCATCAGGATGCCGCTGCTGGTATTGTGGCTGATGGTACAGTTGTTGATTGTCAGATTCGCATCTGTTATCGAGATGCCGGTTTGTCCCGATTCCACATGAATCCCATCCAGCTGGCTGGTTTGAACGCCTTCAGAAACGGTAACAGTCACGTTTGAAAGGAGTGATTGATCATTGTCTGAATTCCCCGACACAATCGTTAGACGGGTATTGGGCAATCTGGCATCCGCGTTGGATTCGCTTCCGGCAAACCCGCCGAGCAGACGGATGCCCTCCGGGATGGTAGGCGTATCGGCGCTGCTCGATTGATATATGTGGTAGGTGCCGGCTTTAATCCAGATATTACAGTATGAAATACTCCCATTGCTGGTCATCAGCGACTGGGCGGCGTCAATGGCGTCCTGAATGTGTTTGTACGCCAGATTCCATGAGGCGCCATTGGGTGCAACGGTGAGTGAGTCAAAGGCGACGCGAAGGTCGCATGTGGTGGCCGGTGATGTGTCCGAATCATTGGTTGAACTGTCACTGTCACCCGGCTCGCTGTCAACCGGGTCACTGTCAGAGGGGTCGGTCTCAGTGGCACTCGACGTGTCGGTGAACGTGTCAGTGATGTCAGTATCGATGGTGCCGGTGTCCGAAAACGTGTCCACAGATGTGTCCGCTGTATCAGCCGGTGCGGTGTCAGAGCCGGTATCCGAAGATGTGTCGTGGATGGTTGCGGTGTCCAGCGCAGTGTCTGTGCCATCGTCTGAATCGGGCAGGTTGGTTTCAGATGAGGTATCGGTTGACAGGTTGCTGTCAACGTTGCTGTCGGTATCGGTAACTTCGGCGGTTGTGGATGTAGTCGATGATGTATCGTGACTTTCTGAATCTGCTGTCCCATCTGTCTGCAGGGTGTCTGTGGGGGTGGTGCTGGAATCGGGGCCAGTGTCGGCGGTTTCACGGTACTGGTCAAAATCGTGAAAGAGGGTGCAGCCCGCCATCATCGCGCACAGTATGCAAAGGACCATTGGAAACAATTGAATGGAGGGTCTTTCCATTAGAAGTGTCCTTTCAATCCAATGTGTGCCCCGTGGCTTTCAAGCTGAAGCACGGGAACAAATCGGGACTGTGTCTCTTTTGCGGATTTGAACTGCGTAAACAGGGCAATAATGCCAGTGGTCACTGCGCCCACTCCGGTGAGGACCAGACTCACCTTTCCCATTGTTTGCAGCGTCTGTGCACTCTCAACGCCGCTGTCACTGTGGGTGTCTTTGAGATTGTCCTTTTTACCTGCAAGCACCCTGTCGAGGATGAGCGTGGTGGCGCCAAACGCGGCAGTGGCGCCCAGCGCAATGAAAAAAGGTGCTTTGGGTAAGGGCTTGCGCCTTTGGGCGGAGGGGCTGAGGGTGGTGTCAGACTCTGGAGTGATGAGGGCCGTTTCAGCATCTTTTTGCGGTTGCTCTGGCGCTGGTGATTCAATCCCTGGCGCAACAGGGGATTCTGCCGAAGGCGTATTTTCCGTGGCCATTGCTTCTGATTCATCAAGCGAGACCACCAGTTTTTCGCTTTGACCCGCCACAAGCGTCGTGGTGCTTTGCCACGGTTCAAATCCATCACATGTGATGGATATGGTGTAGCTGCCTGTTTTCAAATACCATGGGGCCGCCAGTGGGCTTTTGCCAATGACATTATCGTCAATCTGAATTTGGGCATCTTTTTGCACCACTACAATTTCCAGGGTGGCCACCTTCTGTTTGGCATCGTGAATGTTCCGTTCCACTGCGCCCCGCATTTCGTCATCAAGGGTATTGGCGTATTCATCCTTGAGATGCGTCAAAGCGCGCAGGGCCTCGGGGTAGTTTTCCATCGCTTCGTAGCAGTTTGCCAGATTGAACCATGCCGAGCGGGTGGGATAAAGCGAAATGGATTTCCGAAATTCCAGCTCGGCCTCCTTAAACGAAGATTGATTCAGCAGCGCGATGCCTGATTCGAAGTGATGGCGGGACAGAGCCCTTGCGGTATCCGGACTGGCTTCTGGCATCGGCTGGGTTTCTGTGTCGTCATCGCCGGACTGTGCTTTTGCCAAAGGGGGAAAGCACAGAAAAAACAGCAGGTATGTTGTGTATCGAATGATAAAATATTGTCGCCACATTTGGCGGTTTTACTCGAATTTGGTCGTATATTCCACACCTCCGGATACTTTTTTGATGGCGCTTTGTTTATCTTTGTCTGTTTGGGCATCGGAACTGGCGGGCGGATGTTTACGATTCGAGTGGTTTTTGCCGCTATTGGCAGTGTGTTTTGCTGCGGGTCGGGTTTCCGCGGCTTTTCGTGACGGTTCAGGCAATGGTGCGGATTTGAGTTCTGCAGCAGCCTGCGTCTGTGGGGGGGCAGGCGCGTTTAATTCGTCGGATTGTTTCTGGGGCAAAGGTGCCATCAGAACATCTATCTGCTTGCTTTTGTCAGGGACAATCCCGGTTTCAAACGGGGCGAAGCCATCGGCGATAACGAGGAGCTGCGCACTGTCTGTCGATTTTTGCACCAGAAACGGGTTGCCGGTGCGGGGGATGCCATTAAAAGTGACTTTGGCATTCGGAGGCAATTGGGTCAGGATAATGGATATTTGCTGCACGGGCTCATCCTGCGACGGGGGCGGCGGCGAAACCGCTGAACCGACTGGCTGGATTTCGGCATTTTTGCCGTTTGTAAACGACCGGGTACCCACCCAGACGGCAGCGATGGCGGCGACAGCGACCAGACCCACAACAACCGAAATACGCCTTCGGTGGCGCGAAGACACTGCAAAGGACATTGTGGACAAGGAGACTGACGATTGCGTTTCGGCGGGAGATTCGGTGGGCGGCGTGGTTTGATATTCCGTGGGGGCAATTGAGGTGTAACGCAGCGAATTGTTGGCATGAAAAGTCACCCTGGCCAACGCGCCTTTCATTTCCGCGGCACTTTGAAACCGGTCTTCGGGAAACTTTGCCATTGCTTTCATTATTATTTTTTCCAGCGACGACGGCAGACCCGCCACAATTTTCGATGGGGGCACCAGCTCTTCAGTGAGAATGGCGGCAAGCACCGCAGAATAGCTGTCGCCGTCAAATGGGCGCCTGCCGGTGAATGCCTCAAACAATATGACGCCCACGGCGTAAATATCGAGACGTGCATCGATTTGTTTTTGACCTTTGACCTGCTCGGGAGGCATGTAATGGGGCGTACCAATGACCGTGCCGGTCATGGTCAGTGGCTGGTTCTCCGAAGGTGAGAGGGTTTTTGCAATGCCAAAGTCGAGCAGCTTGACAAAGTCCGACCGGTCGCCCATGCGCGTGATGAAAATATTGTCCGGCTTGAGGTCGCGGTGAATGATGCCGCGATCATGGGCCGCCTGCAGCGCATCGAGCGTCTGACACATAATATCGACAATACGGGTGTCCTCAAATCGCCGCTGTGAATTCAGCAGGTGTCCAAAGGATGCTCCTTCCAGCAGCGGCATCACCAGATACGGGGCGCCGTCTTCGGCTTCCCCCACATCAATAATGTCGCACACATTGTCGTGATTAATCCGTCCGGCGGCGCGGGCTTCGTGCTCAAACCGCGCTTTTATTTCGGGATGATGGGCGTATTGCTGATGCAGCTGTTTGACCGCCACCGGCCGCTCGGTCTCAATTCGAACCGCGCGGTACACTACCCCCATTCCCCCTTCGCCCAGCACCGAAACGATGCGATATTTATTGTCGATTACATCATCTTTTTGTTTTCGAGTTGCGCTGTTCATCTGGCCTTGTTTTATCTCAAGCAGGGGTTGAACTCAACAAATTGCGGTTGCAACCGCAGTGGACCGGACGGTGTCGTCACTCACCGGCGTCGCCAGATTTGCACCTGGGTGCCTCCGATGATTTGTTTTGAGAAGTTGGCGTTGAGGTCGTCGGCCACCCTGCGCCATTCGGTGCTGATGAAGTCGGTGTAGTGACTGCCTTCCCACCATTCCACCAGCGCGACCTTGAGCTCCCATTTGGGCAAATGTTCAATAATGATGACCTCCCGGCGGGTTACCCGCATCAGTTCCTTTAATATCTGTTTGCGATCGTCGGGGCCAAACAGATGCAGGCCAAACGAGATGAACGCGAAATCAAAGGCGTTATCGGCATCGGTGATGTTGAGGAGGTTGCCTGTCTCGAAAGTGATGTTGGTCAGGCCTTTGGACAGTCGTCTGGCCCGCGTCAGCATTTTTTCTGAAATATCCCGTGCGGTGACGTGGGTGAATCGTGGGGAGAGCTGCTGACTTAAGAGGCCGGAACCGCAGCAGTATTCAAGGACGGTGGGGGCATTTTGCATGTCAAGCTGGTCGTCGAGGGAGAGCAGAACCTGCTGCAGACCGGGCCGAATGTGCCGTTCCACAAACCAGTAAAGGCGGTGGATGCGGTTGTAAAAAGCGCGCATCTCCTGGGTTGGCCGATGGAAAGCGGCGGCGCGCTGTTGAATCCATTTTTTCATGCATGCTCCTGATTTTTTCTTTTAATGCATTGTAAATCCCGCAGGAAACGGTTCAATGAAAATCGGTTTGAAGTAATTTGTTCGGCCGACCGGTCGTTGAGCCGTTTTGGACGGATGCACGCACCATAGCCAGGCGTGCGCTTTGAATGTGAAAGGTAAGCATTTATGAGTGTTTTTAAAATGATTACAGCGCAACGGGGCGCAATATGCGTTGCGGTCCTTTGCTGCGTCACGGGTTGCGTTCCTGGATGTGTGAAATCGCAGCCGTCTAAACCCACGCCATCCGGGGCGGAGGAAATTGCCACCGTGGTGACGACCGAATCGCCGAAGCTCCCTGTGGGCAAGCAAATCGTGCCCCCCAGCGACGTTAAAATCAATCCCTGGCAGCCATCTGAAAAATGCGTGGCCCTGGCCAATGACTATCTGGGGCGCATGTCGGTGGCACAAAAGGCGGGACAGATGGCTCAGGTGGCGGTGCGGTATCTGGAGAAGCAGAGCGACATAGCGACGTATGGCATTGGCTCCATGCTGGCAGGTGGGTCGGATTTTCCGCCCGATGACCTCGATGCGCCAGCCTGGGCCGCATATATCGATGCGGTAAAAGCCGAAACCCAAAACAGCGAACTGAAAATTCCGCTGATATTCGGCATTGACGCGGTGCACGGCAATGGCAAGTCCACTGGCGCGGTGGTTTTTCCCCACAACATTGGTCTGGGGTGCACCGGGGACCC
>JAFGWT010000324.1 GCA_016937015.1 Deltaproteobacteria bacterium
GATTTTGTCGTTCTTCTGTCCCTTGTTTTTGGGAACGCCAATTACCACCAGTTCGAAAACATGTGGCGTCAATATTTCGTGAAGCCAAGCCGCGTGAGTACCCTCTTCGATAATCAAATGCCTGTCTCCGGGAATCGTCTTCAGGAATCCAATCAAGGCTTCGCCATTGGTCTCCAATACCTCCGATTTCAGTCTTTTGCCTTTGACACTCAGTACGCCTGCCGTACAGCTTGCCGAATGAACGTCCAGTCCGATATAACGATCCATGTGCATTCTCCTTTGTTTGGGGTTGTTTTTTTGTGGTGAAAAAAAGTTTGCCCGAATACAAAGGAGAGTGCCATTTTGAAAATGCTGAGCGATTTAGGCTGTTCAGGATAAGAAAATCAGCTGGGGTTGGTAAAAAGGACGCCATGCCCCTATTATGCCTAAAGGTTGAAAAAAGGGTTGATTGTTTTGTATACGGAACATATTATCATTCAGATACATATAATAAATATCTGGTTTTCTCTTGCTATTGGAGCTGCGAATGAAATTGTTTACCTGGACTTTTATCTTTGCCGTTTTCTTTCTTGTCGCCTGCCAAAAGTCTTCTCATTTTGGCGACGATAAAGACACAAACGATACCGGTACATTTACGGGAGCTGCTACAGGAAGTGACTCAACAGAAACCGGTACTGCTCTTGATTCTGACGATAAGGATACAGATAACAGCAGTTCGACAAATACTGACAGGGATACTCAGTCTGAAACGGAGACTGGAAACGATACTCTATCTGAAACCGACACCACGACAATTGATAGTGCGCTACCGACAAGCACAGACAGTGAAGCGAGTGACACCGCAATCGATACCTTAGCCTCAGACAGCGAAACCGGCGATACAGAAACTGACCCTGCAGAAACCGACTCTGATTCTGACAACATTCATAGGGATGATTCCGATACAGGCACAGAAGAAGCATTTATACCGAATTGCGAAATCGGGAACTATGCCAATACAATTGCGTTTGAAGGATATGAACACAAGTACTTTTTTTATGGGTACTTCGTGGGAATGTGTGTAACGTCGTCATTCGATTGTAAAGGCGCTATAGGAAACGGGGAGATATATTCCGAATTGTCTTCCCAGTCCAACGATTTAACATCATGTGCACCATCAGAAGAATGTTGCATGCGATCCTGTACCTTTTCAGGTGTCGACTCCGAAAACGAGAATCGCGGCTGGTGTCAGCGTCCGGAACAATATTGTCATGGCGGTATTTCTGAACCGTCAGCTAATTGCGGGGACGCTTTGGTTTGCTGTTCGGGAAACAACCCTGAGATAATTTATCTCCCCCCTTGCAAATTCAGTAATCCCCCAGAGGGCTATGTCGAGGATGGCTGGTGCATTCTTCCGGAGCAGCACTGCGCCTATGGTATGTCCGACCAGCAAAGTACCTGCGACAATGGTCTTGTATGCTGCCCAATTGTTGAAAACTAGCTCTTTTTTCCATGCATTGAAAATGTGCCCTTTTCGTTTTTTATTCACACAGGAGGTGTCAATTGAATTTACGAAAATTTATGAGTTTCGCACTGGCATTTGGCGTTTTGTTAAATTGTGGATATGTGCTGGCAAAAATCCCACCGCACATCTCGAGGGTGGCTGCGCCCCCAGTCAAAAACAGCGTATTAATCGCGAGAGAACGTCAACGACGCTTACAGACCGAAGCTGAAGGTGGAATACCGAAACCTGTTCAGTTGAGTGAACCATTGGTTCTTCACATCTCGCCAGATAATTCCGGTACATGGGAGATTCTCCCAGATGGTCGCGCACTTTGGAGAGTTGTAATCGAATCAGAAGGAGCATTGAATATTTCGGCTGCCTTTAGCCGATTTGTGTTGCCGGACGGGGCGGAATTGAATGTGTTCGACAAATTCGGATCGCATCAGTATGGGCCCTATACTAAAAAACGGAACAAGGCATCCGGGAAGATGTGGTTGCCACGGGTAAATGGGGATCAGATGATGCTGGAGATTACTTTGCCCCAAAGCTCCAAATCAAATTTGGAGTTAGAAACAGAAAACATCATTCATGGGTTTGAGCCTATTATTAAAGATGTGAATTCAACTTGTACTCCGGGTGGTCCATATTATGACCCCATTGCGTATCCGAACGGGTGCGAAGGGTCTCTATATTGCAATATTGATGTGGCGTGTATTCACGATGATCCGTGGAATAATGTTGGCTCAGTATTGCCTTCGAATGTAGATTGGGATCAGCTAAAACGATCTGTGGTAAATTTGGATTTCCTGAGTGGACTGGCAAATTGCTCAGGGGTACTCGTTAATAATACCGATGACCCTGGGAAGCTGTTGGTTCTAACCGCGGGGCATTGCATTTCGGCAACGATGGAGCGTGCGCAGGATTTGGGCATACCAAACATGGATACCTGGGATAAGGTTGTCGACTCAATGCAGGTGTATTGGAACTACGAAAATTCTAGCTGCCGGGATTATATCACCCCTCGGAGTATACTTAACGAAGTCGGTGATGGTGGGACTCAGATGGTCACAGGGCCAGGAGGAGATCTCCTGCTGCATCATAACACTGTTGATCCTTACTACGATGACGACATTGCGCTAATAGAACTGGTTGATCACGATGTGGATGATATTGCCTGTTTCAGGCCCTATTTTGCCGGATGGGATTCGACTGGAAGCGTATCCGGGATGCAGCCTGTTGTGGGAATTCATCATGCCAGGGGCGCGGAAAAGCGAATTAGTGTTAATATCTCTACTACTCTTGAGCCCATGACTGGTGATCCTTATGGATTTGGCTATGCTGATTATAGTTTCTCGGAAGAAGTAGATTTTGACTACGGAGCGACTGAGCACGGGTCTTCGGGGTCCCCTCTATTTAGCCCTGCGGGTAAAGTAGTTGGGATTGCCCATTCGGGGTTGGATGATAGTTGTCCACCGGCTGACGGAACGGACTATGCATTAGTTAGCTATTATTGGTCTCCGTCTTCGCTAACACCAAAACTTGAAGATCATCTTGCACCAGGTTCAAGCGTTAATGAATTGAGCGGTTACGACCCTCCATATGATGCATCAGACTGTGATAATGATTTGGACGGCGTTTTTGGTAACTATGACAATTGCCCCAACCACCCCAACTTCCTTCAGCGCGATTGTGATGGCGACGGTCTTGGTGACATTTGTGATGCCGTTTCTTCCTGCTCTTACCAAATGATGATGGTGGTGGATGAGTCGGGAAGCATGGACGAAGAGGATGGTTATTCCAAAGCAAAACGTTATCAGCACGCATATGCCGGAGGAGCAGCGACAATAGTCGACAACTGGATGCAGCCCGGTGATGTGTTTATGGGCATCATGGATTTTAATGACGATCCAGGTTGCGTGAGTGGGGGCAGTACGTCTATCGAATGCGAACTTGTAAACGTCAAAGAACCACAGGATGGCGTTTCAAGCCCGGATCCAGGTGACATTAACGATTACAAAGCCGCCTGGCTGGCAGAAAGATTTTTTGACAAATATGACGAACCCAATGGTTTTACCGATTTGATAACCGCAATTGACAACGGTGTTCAAAGTCTCAAAAACGCAGCAGGCGGGACGAATGGTGAACAAATGTTGTTTCTATTGACGGATGGCAAACAGACCGTTGATAAGTCTGGGGATAATCTTGGTGATTACATCGAGAGATATGGCCTGGATTTCGGCATGGGTCAGGCAATTATAGAACTCACTGACGAGATTATGTCTTACCGCGACGAGACCATTGGAAAGATTGAGAATGAAGGAATTAAGGTCAGCGCCCTGGCAGTGACTCATGAGGCAGACATCGAAATGCTTGAGGCGTTTGCCGATGCCACCAATGGGTTTGTTGGTTATGCCAATTCCAGCTCCGATATACCAGTATATTGGGCGAATATTCAAAGCATGACCCATGACAGTCTTGCGACTCTGGACATTGGGGATATCAAATCGCCGTGGAATATTGTTCTTGAACAGGAAGCTGATGATAATGGACAGAGAGCTTTTGAAGTGAGCGAGGATGCCACTATGTTGACAGTTATTTTGTCGAGTGGCGGATACAACATGCCTGAGTATGATGGACCGATTACCTGGGATCCGACGTTTCTATTAAAAAGCCCAGGAGGATATACTGCGATCACCGCATCGAATATGCCTCCTCACGCTCGTGTCGATAGCAATACCATTGTTTTGAATGTACCTAATCCTGAAAGCGGCACATGGACGCTGTCATCAGGGACTCCATTAGGGCGCTCCCACGAGTTGTGGATTAATTATATTGCAATAGAGACAACGCCCTCCGCTACCGTCAAAACAGAAGTTGACAAGACGATTATTCAGGATGGTGAGTTCGCCAGCATTACCCCTACCGTTGTTTACAAAGGTATTCCTCTGGATACAAATACAACCAACTGCATTGTGAAAGAGGTTGCCGGCCCCGAAGATATGGTAATTCGTCATGGCGACAGCAACGCGTTTGTATTTACCAATACTCCGGAACGCATTATGCAGGGATTGCCGCCGATCGCGGTTATCATGCCGTTCAATGGCCGGGGATTTTATACTGTACATATAGAATGCGATGTGGATGACAGCTCACAGTCCGTTCCTGGCACATCTTTAACCGATGTCATTAACCCGGTTAAGCACACATCGTCTGTAACCATATTTGCAGACATCCCGGAAATGCCGACCTGTGACAGTGCCGACTGTGACCACGACACTATCATCAACGAAATCGAGGGTGATGAAGATCTCGATTTGGATGGTTGGCCCAACTATTATGATTCCGATTCCGATGGCGACGAGGTGCCGGATCAAATTGACAAATGCCCTTATGTCTTTAACCCGGATCAGACGGACTCCGACCTTGACGGCATCGGTGATGCCTGCGATGCGGATACCACCTGCATGTTTGGAACCGAGGGGGTGTGGGTGAGTGATCGTTCTGTTTTGGACACGATGATTGGTTCAAACGAATACATCGAGCTGGGAGCGGATGCAGCCATCACTGGTGTGCTGAAGTCTGGCGGCGATGTGTTTATGCGGGAACGCTCTGTGGTAACCGGTCATGTGTGGGCGGGCGGTATTCTTGAGACACAAAATGACACGTCAGTTTCCGGGGATGTGTATGAGGGCGCGCAGGTGGATGAAATGAGCTTTGCGCCGCGCACGGTGGATTACGGTATTGTGAATGTGGACGTGAGTTCGCAGTACGGATGTGCGCAAACCATTGATGCAGGGGCCTATGGCAATATCACGGTTCATGCCGGCTGCACCCTGACGTTGCAGCCAGGTATCTACGATGTCCTGTCGTTCAATGTGTACGCGGACGGAGAACTGCAGCTGAACGGCAACGTGGAGCTCAATGTTGAAAGCCTGTTCCAGTTCGGCGACCGCTCAACGGTTGAAGGCATCGTGTCACCGGCACAGTTCCTGGTGTACAGCAATCAGCAGTCGCAACTGCGCATTGGTGTGGATGCGGACTTTACCGGGCACATTCTGGCGCCCAATGCCGACGTGGCAATTTTTACCCACGCCACTGTGGAAGGCTGCACCCATTCGAAAACGCTGCATATCGAGCCTGAAGTGGAACTGATTGGCGAAGAATTCCCGGCGCCCAAATGCGGCAACGGTACAGTCGACGACGGTGAAGCCTGCGACGACGGCAATGCCAGCAACAACGACGCATGCTTGACCACCTGTCAGGTGGCCACCTGTGACGATGGCTTCTGGAATGAATCCGAGGAAACCGATGTGGATTGTGGCGGTGTGTGTGCCCCATGCGCGATGAATAAGAACTGCACGGTTGATGCAGATTGCGTGTCGGGGATTTGTGATTCGGGCGTGTGTGACGGTAACTTAACGATTGATGCGTCAGTCACCGCATATTACCCTTGGTACGGAAAATACTGCGCCAATGTGACTATCACCAACAGCGGCGCTGAAGATGTATCGTCGTGGCGGGTGCAGCTACTCACGGGCGGAGCGCAGATTGTCAGCGGATGGAACGCCACCTTCACCATGATGGGCGATGAGCTCTCCGTGGAAGGGAATGCGCTGCCCGCGGGTCAATCGAAAACAGCAGGGTTCTGTACCTACTGGTATCCATCCAATCCAGTTGTTGTTGATACGCTCGCGTACTGATAAATAGCCCTCTATGCGCCTCGTATTATATCTGCCTGTTTTAGTCCTTCTATTTAGTTCATTCGCGGTTGGCGCCGACAATGTTTTGTCAGCCAGAGTAACCACACTGAGTTGGGGCCTGGACC
>JAFGWT010000325.1 GCA_016937015.1 Deltaproteobacteria bacterium
AAATACGCCGTAACTCCACAGACGCCGAAGACCTGTTTCTCGCCCATATAGGGGGTATGGATGCGTTTGCCAGAGGTCTTGTGATTGCCGACAGACTGCTCTCGGAATCTCTGCTGCCCCAAATGAAGGCGTCGCGTTACGCGTCATTCAGCAGCGGCGATGGCCGGAAATTCGCAGAGGGCAAAATGGACCTGAACGCACTGGCCGCTCTCGCGCCCCAAACCGAGACACTGCAACTGAAAAGCGGCAAACAGGAACTGCTGGAAAACATCATAAATCAGTACATGTTTAAATAGGCTGTTTGTATTCTCTGCAATCAAGGAGATATGTTAAATGAGTATTACCAATCCTATCCTGCCGGGATTTCATCCGGACCCGTCCATATTGCGGGTGGGTGACGATTACTACATTGCCAATTCCACATTCTGCTGGCATCCCGCGGTGCGCATTCATCATTCCAGAGATCTTAAAAACTGGAAGCTGAGAGGCTATGCGGTCACGCGCGACAGCCAGCTGGACCTGCGGGGAAACGAGGATCACGGGGGCATCTGGGCGCCATGCCTCTCCCATCATGACGGCCTGTTTTATCTGATTTACACCGACGTCAAAAACTGGACATCCCCGGCGTACAAGGATGCGCACAACTATCTCATCACCGCCCCTACCATTGACGGTCCCTGGAGCGATCCCATATATCTGAACAGCAGCGGATTTGACCCATCGCTGTTTCACGATGACGACGGCAGAACCTGGCTGGTGAACATGCTCTGGGACCACCGCATGAACGCACATCCCTTTGGTGGCATTCTGCTGCAGGAATACGATCGCACCCGGCAAAAGCTTGTGGGTCCCGTCAACAACATCTTTCACGGCACCGACATTAAGATGGTGGAGGGACCGCACCTCTATAAAAAAGACGGATACTATTATCTGCTCACGGCCGAAGGCGGCACCACGTGGTGGCACGCGGCCTCTCTGGCGCGGTCCAAATCAATCGACGGGCCCTACGACATCATGCCCAAAAATCCGCTCATCACCTCGGCCACCGACGACACCCTGGCACTGCAGCGGGCGGGTCACGGCTCTTTTGTGGAAACACAGGATGGCCAGTGGTATTTCGCCCATCTGTGCGGCCGACCGGTCATGCCCATGCGCAAATGCATTCTGGGCCGGGAAACCGCATTGCAGGCGCTGGACTGGCCCAAAGGCGAATGGCCCACCCTGGCCCACGGCACCAATACCCCCGCGCTCGAAACCCGGGCCTCCGGTCTGCCGGAAGTGACGTTTGAGCGGGACGCCAAACACCCCTACTTCAACGACGATTTTGAGAGCGATAAACTCGATTTGGAATACAACTCACTGCGTGTGCCCATTGATGACAGCTGGGCATCGCTCGCTGCCCGCCCCGGCTTTTTGCGCATTTGGGGTCGGGAATCCCTCAATTCACGCCATCGTCAAAGTCTGATTGCAAGGCGCATTGTTCACTTCGACACCTCTGCCGCCTGTGCAGTGGATTTTCAGCCTGAAACCTTTCAACACATGGCCGGGCTGATTTTTTATTACGACACCACCAATCACCACTACCTCTACATTACCTGCAACAATGACGGCCAACGGGTACTGGGCATCATCACTGCGGACGGTGGACAGCACATCGAGTATCCCAATGCAGTGGTCGCACTGCCCGATACCGGCACCGTATATCTCAAAGGCGTTATGCACGGCGCCACACTTCAGTTTTACTACGCCACTTCGCCCCAAAAATGGATTGCCATTGGGCGACCGCTGGATGCGACCATCCTTGCCGACGAACACAAAGCCGAAGTGAAGTTCACCGGCGCCTACGCCGGCATCTGCGTTCAGAATCTGTCCGGACAAAGCATCCATGGGGACTTTGACTGGTTCAACATGGAAAAGGCGAAAGACGCAGGGACCAAATGAAATCACTCAAACCGCTGACCCATAAACAGATTCTGGGATATACCGTTGGCGATTTGGGCATCAATCTGAACTTTCAGATGATGGGATTTTATCTCGCTTACTTTTACACCGACGTTTTCAAAATCCCCACGTATCATGTGGGCTGGCTCTTTCTGGCTGCCAGAGTGTGGGATGCCGTCAATGATCCGCTGATGGGGTTCATTGCAGACCGCACCAACACCAAAAGGGGAAAATTCCGTCCGTTCATTCTGTTCGGCGCCCTGCCCCTCAACCTGATTCTGCTGGCCTGCTTTTTCACCCCTGAAATGTCGACCACCGCGAAAATCGTCTACGCATACGTCACATACATTGCCCACGGCATGCTCTTTACCGCGGTTGGACTGCCCTACTCCTCCATCAGCGCGGTGATGACCCAGGACCAGCAGGAACGGGCCGTCATCTCCTCGTATCGCATGTTCTTTGCAGTGGTTGTGGCACTCAGCATTATCATCCTTGTCAAACCCTTTGCCGGACTGTTTGAAAAGGAAACCACCGGCTTCACCATTGCGGTGCTGGCGGTGGCATCCATCTCCACCACGCTTTTGCTCATCGCGTTTAAGTATTCCGAAGAGCGGGTGCAGATGCCACGGGAGACCTACCATCCCAAAAAAATCCTCACGCTTCTGTTCACCAATGGTCCCTTGCTCACCCTGGCGCTGGCCATGTTTTTAAACACCTGCATCTGGGTCACCACCAATGCGGTGGCCATGTATTACTTTAAGTACATATTCAAAAACGAAAGCCTGTTCGCCATCTTCTTTTTCATTATGCTGCCCGCCAATTTCCTTGGCACCCTGCTCACCCCCACGATCACGCGTCGCATTGGCAAAAGAAAAGCATTCATGGTTGGCAGCATCATTGTGCTGGGGTTGTACATCC
>JAFGWT010000326.1 GCA_016937015.1 Deltaproteobacteria bacterium
AACCGTTATCAAGGAACAGCAAATTATCTCCGGAGAAGAAAAATAAGGAAACGTAAACTTAATCAATTGACAGCCTCCTCATGAAGGTATGACGTCTTCCAAAGTCACTGAACTCCATCTCAGAGAGTGATCCAGACCCGCAAAAGCAGGCCCAAGTGACTGCCATTATATCCTTCTGCTGTTTATGATTTTAAGTACGCCTGGTTGAACGCCTTACTCAATGCAATGAAAAATATGACATTTGGTGAATTTCATAGTACAAATATGCTGGTTGTGTTTTTAAAATGATGGCCGCTGTTTTGAAGCATTGTTCCATAATATGATACGATTTCGGATTATATATCAAAACTCCAATATAGAAGCCCCGGAGGGTCGGTTCGATATTGGTCGGAGTCTCGAGTGCCACCTGGTGTTGGATGACCCGAGCGTTTCCCGTGTTCATGCCACCATCATTCGTGAAAAGGATCAGTTGCTGCTTGAAGATCGCGGCAGTCGTAATGGCTGCACACTCAACGGCAATCAGGTGTCCGGTGTGGTTCGACTGCAGGATGGAGATATGGTGGGAATCGGGCACCAGCGGATTCGAATTGCCGCATTTCGGGACTCTGCGAGAGCCGCCACCAGCACATTGGGCCTCGTGGCATGCCGCAACTGTGGTGTATGGGGGGCAATGGGGGATGATTTTTGCGGTCAGTGCGGTCATCCATTTCAGGACAGCGGGCGCCCGACGGATACGGCGCAACTTGAAATGGAGCCAGAGCATATGAAAATCGGTCATCTGCCCACGGAGGAGACCATCAATTCAGGTGATATGCTGGCTGGGCTCGCCAAAAAGGCCCTGAGCAAAAACAAGCCCGATGACGCCCTTAAACTGACGCAGAAGATGATGGAAGGCATCGAAGGTGCTAAAGAATCATCCCGCGAAGCAGCCGAGGTCGAATTGGAAAAGGTCGCCAATCTGCTTATTGATATTGCGATTCATTCCAGCGAACCTGAAAGAATTTCGCAGCTGTTTGTCTTTTTCACACAGATTAGGCGCCTATTGCCCCGCAAGTCCGTAGAACGGCTATATTCTATCGCCAGAGGCACGGGGTATCGAACCTCGTCGGAACTGCATCAGTACATTGCCTGTCTGGCTGATCTGTCCGGAACGTTTTCTCCTGGTGAAAAATTTATCTATCGTCGCATTGAAGGTCTGGCCAGTCTCTGCAACTAAATCGGATGGCGTTTGGCGGCTGGTGACGGGTCGGCGCAATCGCAACAATACATCGCATCAAATGACCGAAATGGCGTCAAGGGGCCTCCAAGGTGATTTCGTCATTTATGGGATCTTATGTTAATATTAAAATGTTAATCGCTCTAACTAACTCGCCATTTAAAAATCCCCCCCTTTTTTTAAGACCGGACACTAATACTGGCAGAGGAGCACATCAGACACTTTTCTGATGTAAAAAGGCTATAAACAGCGAGGTGTCTGGCCTCGCTGTTTAAAAGGAGGCCAGAGGAAGGGTTGTTGCGTTGATATTATAAATCCAGTGACCCTTTGGATAGAATCCTCATGACCCGGCAGTGATTTCCATCTCACGCTGCCGGGTTTTTTATTTTTCCCGTATCACGTGAAAATTCATTTTTTATGCAACATTTCATTTTCACGGCCGAATGGGGGACATGAAAAATTTAATACACATTTTAATTGTCGTGGGCGCAGCGATGGGCTGCATGGATGTTAACCTTCTTGACGATATGGTCAGCAGGGATGCGGATACTGGCATATCGGACCGTTCTTTGGACACTGGCTTGGACACCGGTACTGTCGTCCTGGGGCCGCCTGAATTGGATACACTCGATTTGCAGCCACCAGTTTTGGTCACTGGGTGTTCGGAAAATGAAGTTGAATTAACCGCGGGCTGTGGCATCGATGGTAATGCGTCATTTTATTTACGATTTTCTACAGATGAACCTGCAATGGTTTGCGGTATGGCAGATACGGCTGAAGTGTTGTCAGATGAGTGGGCAACAACGCATGAAGTGGTGATCAGAAAAATCGATGTGGTTCAGCAAATCGCAATATCTGTAGCGGATGTGAATGGGAATGAGCGGGTTGTTACCCTTGATGTGACGGCGGGGGTCAATCCCGCAATTGTGATAATCGAGGTTCTGGCGGATTGTTTTGGACCGGAACCGGATGGGGAGTATGTTAAAATTGCCAATGTGGGAAATATGACTGTCGACATCTCCGGTTGGATGATTGACGACAATGCTGACCGAAACGGCGATGTGATTCCCGAGGGCACATTGTTGCCGGCAGGAGAGATGGCCTCCATCGCAATGATGGGATTTTCAGGCGCCAACGGGCTGCTGATACCTCTGACGTCATCCATTGGCACAGGTGGCTTGAAAAACAGCGAGTCGGAGAGCATACAGCTGTTTGATGTAAACGGCGTCCTTATGGACGAATATTTAAACATAGTCCAGCTCCCAAAGGAGGGAGTGCCGTTTGTGAGACGCCATGCGTTGCTGCCGCGTTTTGCGCGGAACCTGTGGGGATATGATGAATGAAATAAATTATTGTCGAGCAAGGGAATACCAATTGCAGACCATTCAAAGTGTTTCCCTGACTTTCATTCTGCTTTGCAAAGCAATTCGCTCTGTTAGTTGGGGTGAGAAATGCCTCCCCGGCTTTTTGAGAGGGCGCCAATCATAATGGTTTGAGGGAGAAACACAGGAGAAAAAACATCTTCCAGTGTTGATGGTGCTTTGCTCCCAGTCATGGGGAGACGCTGCTGTTTGGCGGCGGAGTGTTTGTGCTGCTGCAACGATTCGAGGGCAGCTGCTTCGATTCGGGCTTCGGCGTTTCGTTCTTTTTGCAGCGCCATGTGAATTGCAATTATCAGTCTCAATGGCCTCACACCATATCGGGCTTTTCCTTTGCGCAATTCATCCGCAATATTTTGAATTTCCGACATTTGTTCCGTGTTAAAGTCAGTTCCAGCGATTTCCTCAATGGTGTTTCCCCCGAGTACTGATAACGGGGTTGCGCCCAGCGTTGCAGCAACCTGAAACAGATCGCCGTTAATTGCTGCCGCTTCCAACGGCACCATTTCACGTCCCTCAATGTCGATTGTCAGGTTGGGGTGCAAAGAGAGCAACGCTGCAACGCGATCACCAAAGGCTACCGTGTCGAAAACGGCCAATTGCTGCATTGCGGCATGGATGGAAACAAGTCGGGGTACCAGAGGCATGCCCAGCGTCTGACCTCGGCGATTGACCGAAAAACGTGTTAAATCAGGCAGATCGCTGCCTTGCTCGCATTTGGTCAGCATGGCCCAGGCGTAGGCATCTCCCAGCTGGAGTGTTGTCGCGACGTCCGCGTATATCCACGGCATCCATGATGAAATAAGTCCCGTACTCATCAGCCGTCCTGTGGCCATGAAATAGGACATGCTGTTGACCGCCTGTGGCAGCCCTAAATCTCCGGCGATTTTGGTGCCATACTTGCCGTGATGCGCAATCGCCTCATGGAACGCGGCGCCGATGAGGCTCCATGCCCTCGGGCGATTCAGGGACTGTTGGGACACAGTTACCGAATACAGTCCGCCTCTGACGATTTCAGGGTTCAGCACCACGCCGCCAAAGAGGTATTGATAGATAGTTTCACCGGCACGATGACGACGGCGGCTTCGGCTGGTCAACTCCCGTACAATCCGATCAGCGCAGTTGAACTGGGCTGAATACGAACTGGCGCGTTCGTTCAGGGTTTGTTCGAATACCGACAGTCGATCATCAATGAGCTGGGCAGTGCCAGTATAGTTATCTATCATTGTGCGGTTGACAGATTTCTGGTCCTGCGCATCTGCCAGTCGCCTGATAAATTCATCCAGCTGAGCCGCGTAGCTGAGCACATCCGTTCGAAGCACCGTGAAGTTTCGGTAGTCGCAGGTGTTGGCAATGGATTTCGCCCGCTCTTTTTGAACCTCAAACGTCGCCTTGAGCGACTCACACATTTTTCCCAGCGATGGGGCTTCTTTTTTGCGCGTCCATCGAACCATTCCCGGCCGTTTAGGTGCCGGAGAAGCGGACTGGGTGCGGGTGGGGGTCGTGTCGTTCGAACGCGCATGATGGGGCGCAGTTGCTTTTTGAGGGGGGACTTCCGGCTGCGCTGGCTGAGATTTTCGGGGGGATTTTTTCCCGCCCCCCACGAGGAGTTTCAGAAAGAATCTGCCAAACAGGAAAAAGATAACAAAAATGACCTCAATAACGGTTTCGAAATTATCCACGGGAGCCTTCTTCGCTTTTTGTCCGAGGCGTTCTGCCGGTTGTGGCCGAATCAGCATTCGTGGCTGTGGCATGACCGTGCGGACCTGTGCGCCATGGTCTTGCCAGGGGGCCGTCCTCTCGTTTGGTTGCCAGCACCTCTGCGCCGATTAAGCTAAGAATGAACCCTTGGGGATCTTCGAGGGTATCGATCAATAGCGGCGCATTGGGCTTTTTTTGAGGGCTCATTGCTTAGTCATCCTTTTTGTCCTGCTTTTCACTCATTTTGGAGATAGCCTTGCGCATATCGGTATCAGAGGAGATGTTGCGGATATTCAGGTAATCCATCACACCGATATTACCGCTTCGCAGTGCTTCAGCCATGGCCATGGGAATTTGCGCCTCGGCTTCCACGAGTTTGGCACGCATTTCCGCCACTCTGGCGACCATTTCCTGTTCGTTGGCTACCGCCATGGCACGACGACCTTCGGCTTTTGCCTGCGCCACCTGTTTGTCCGCTTCGGCTCGCTCAGCGTTCAGTTTTGCACCGATGTTGGCGCCGACGTCGACATCGGCGATATCAATGGAAAGGATATTGAATGCTGTGCCCGCATCGAGGCCTTTAGAAAGTACGTTTTTGGAAATCGCGTCCGGGTTCTCAAGAACGGCCTTATGGTCCTCGGCTGAACCAATGGTGGAGACGATACCTTCGCCAACGCGGGCAATTATCGTTTCTTCACCCGCGCCGCCGACCAGTCTGTCGATATTGGCCCGAACAGTGATTCGGGTGATGGCGGACATTTGAATGCCGTCTTTCGCCATAGCGGTAACTTTAGGTGTGGTAATGACTTTGGGATTTACTGACATCTGAACCGCTTCAAGTACATCGCGTCCGGCAAGGTCAATGGCTGCACAGCGATCAAACGAAAGTTCGATGTTGGCTTTGTCAGCGCTGATTAACGCGTTTACCACTGCATTCACATTGCCGCCCGCGAGGTAGTGTCCCTCCAGTTGGTCCAGTTTAATGGACAGACCGGCTTTTGTGGCGCTGATGCGCGGTTCCACGATGTGTTTAGGGGTAACCCGGCGCAGCCTCATGGCCACAAGCGTGAACAGCCCGACATGTGCACCGGATGCCCATGCCGCTATCCAGAGACGTACCGGAATAAGCCACGCAAACAGAATAAAAACAACAACGGCGATAATCACCAGAACAATAAGTGGGATGCCGCCATCCATGCTGCTGTCGCCGAAGGGCGCGGTTTGTGCCAATGTGGATAAAATTGCGTTCAACATACGTTTTTCCTTTCGAAATCAAACGGTAAAAGACCGATGGTGTTCATTTGAGTTATTTAACTCCGGTAAGTCTGTCGCCTGTGGCGTATCGGTGGAAATCTTAACGACGACCCTTGGGCCTTCGACAAGAACAACCGTGATACGTGTACCGGCTTCAACGTATCCCCCTTCTGATACAACATCCGTTCGCCGGTTGTTGATTCGGGCACTGCCAGCAGGCCGAAGCGCTGTGATTGCGACGCCGCGCTGCCCCACGAGTTGAGAAAAGTCTTCTGCCTGAGTGCCCTGTCCGTGCTTTTGAACAGTGCTGAGGACGAATCGCTTTTTTATCAGATTCGTTTTCATCCCCAACAGCAGCCCCGCAAACGACAGCAGGGCGGACAGTAAAAACACGGTGATGCCCCACATGACACCATATGCCATGCCAGCTATTATTGCCGCTGCCAGAAGGGCAATGGCGCCGAAAATATCGCCAATGAAAAAGCCGGGAAGCACAAAAAAATCAACGCCCAGCAGCAGCACGCCAGCGAATGCCAGAACAATTATCAGCAGCAGCGGACTGAAGGGAATATCCGCAAGCAGGTTCGAAATGGCAGGACAAATCAATCCGTTCATGCGTCTTCTTTCATTCTGACGGTGACATGGTTGCCTTCGATGCGGAGAACCTCAAGGGGGGCCCCGGCGGGAATAAAGTCACCTTCGCTGGTGACATCCACCCGATTGCCGTCAAAGTTGGCGATGCCTGCGGGACGCAGATAACTTTCGGCTTTGCCAACAGCCCCAATTTTCAGTTTCTTCTCGATGACTTCGCCTTCGATGCCCCCTCGGGCAGTGGCCACATTGGCGGTTTCGAGGACCAGCCGATTTTTTACAAACCGGGTTTTGGGGAGCGTCAAAAACGCCACAATCATCAGACCGATGGTAATCAGGACAGAAATCATTACCCTCGACAGTGCTGCGCCCAGCATTCCAGTTTGCCATGACACGTCCAGTGGCAGCGACGTGAGCGACAGTACCAGCGCACTGATAATCGAAAGGATGCCGAGGACACCGGCAATGCCGAATCCGGGCAGCACAAAAATTTCAACTGCCAAAAGCACAACCCCAATGACAAACAGAATCACCTCCTCGAATCCGGCCATGTGCACCACCATGTGTCCAGCGAAAAAGATGACCAGACAGGTGATGCCAACGACGCCTGGCAGTCCAAATCCGGGATGATACAATTCGATAAAAATTCCCAGCATTCCCAGTGTCATCAGGATGCCGCTCAGCATCGGGTCGGTGAGTATGCGCGCCAGCTTTTCTGCCCAGTTCATTGCCACCTTGGCATGACGGGCCCTGGGGAGGGCAATTTTGTTTTTTACTTCCTGAATGGAATTGGCGCGACCGTTGGCGACTTTATGTCTAAGCGCACCAGCGGTATCAAGGGTAAGTAGCTTGCCTTTGGGAGTGATGCCTTTGATTTCAACATCGGCATCCACCATGGCGGCAGCGATTTGCCCATTTCGGCCTTTGGCCCTGGCTGTGGAAGCCATTTCTGCCCGAAAATACGAGACGTACTTTTCTCCGACCGGGTTCGCGTCGCCGCCGTCCAGAGTGATTGGCGTTGCGGCACCGATAGACCCGCCATCCGCAATGAAGATATAGTCGCACGCAAATGAAATAAATGCGCCGGCGGAGATGGCCCGTGGGTGAATAAAAGCCACGGAGCGGACCGTTTTGGGCAATTCCATTATAGTATCGCGAATATTGGTTGCTGCATCGACCCGGCCGCCAGGGGTGTTAATATCAAAAATGACCGCTTTTATCCCGGGATTGCTTTTAAGTGAACGCGATACAAATGCGGACAGTCCCATGTCGATGGTTTCCCTGATTTCAATAATCAGCACCCGCTGTCCTTGTCCCCCCTTGGGGTTTGGGGTCGGCATAGGGACAATCAACTCGGACAGTGCGGTGTCATTGTCGATGGAATCCGTATCGTTATAGCCTGGCTCATAGCCTGGCTCAGGAGAATCTGTGAAGGGTTCCTCTTCTTTGGCGTCTTCGGCAATTTTTTCGATGGCCCTGGTTAAATCTCTGGCAATTTTTTCAGCAGGATTGTCGGTGTCGGGAGACGCCGTTTGGCTCGCGTCATCGTCTGAAGTGGACGACGCACCGGCCCCCATCAGGAACCCGCCCATCAGCAAAGCAATGAGGAATGTAATTAAATATCTGGGCCGTGAAGCCACGTGTCGATTTATTTGAGTCATGAGAACTAAAGCATATGGAGCTTTTGGTAACGGTGCAACGCTTTTAGGGGGAAATTTCGATGGGGGGCGGTGGAATACGGAGGCGGGGTCAGTCCGTTTTGTCGGTCCAGGGCAGGGCTTCTTCCACAAGAAAATTGGGAATATCGTCTTCGGTTTTGTATAACAGGCCGCAGGCGCGGCAACCGAATCCTTCCGGATTGCGCGTTGCTTCCAGTCTCCCCTTACATTTGGGGCAAGCGAGAATTTCCAGTAAAGATGCAGGTACGGGCATATTGTCTCCTCCGGTACTGAATGCCTTTGCAGACAGTTTTGTTGGATTCGTTTTGATGACAAAAAACATTGTTAAAACGATTCCGTGGGACTTTGCGATGACCCAAGTTTTATTACCAGAAAAATCGATATCTTTAAAGAAAGCGAGTAAAGTGCGCCTGTGAATGAGCAATTGACTGAGCATGGCAGCGATGCGTGCCCCAGGTGTGGCGCGTCGCAAAGCGGGGAATCCTGCTCCAAATGCGGCGTAATGTACGCAAAATACGACCCGGAGAGAGAGTTAAAAAAGACTCCGGAATCGGTGCGTGCGCTCTGGGCGAATGTTGAGAAAAACTGGACCGACTCGGCGGTTCATGCTCTGTTTGTGGAGCAGGGATTGCGACAGGACGCCGCTGGTTTTGTGGCGGCCTGTTATCGGCAGAAAGGAACAGACCCAATCGCGGTTGAGCAGCTCGACAGGCTGACGACACGACTGATTCAGTCATTGGCCCAGCACGTCTCGACGGAGATTCCGACTCCGAATCATTTCCGCCGGCTCGGTTATCTCCTGCTGTTTGCGACAATTGCGATTCTGGTTTTTCTGATTTTTGCACAGTCAATCAGGTGAAAATTATTTATTCAAACTGTAACGCATTCTGTTAAAGTGCGGTATAACCGGTATCGGACAATTGCAATGCAAATCGATTTCGACAAACGTGAAATTCAGTTGAAGCTGGTGTACTACGGACCAGGATTGAGTGGCAAAACCACCAATCTTGTATACATCCATAGACGTATGTCGCCTTCCAGCAGGGGGCGGCTTATGACGCTCGAAACCCGTGACGACAGGACACTGTTTTTTGATTTGTTGCCGATGACGTTTGAAACGAAATCGGGGGTCACCATCGCCCTTAAGCTGTTTACCGTGCCTGGGCAGGTGATTCACAACGCCACCCGGCGTCTGGTGTTACAGGGGGCGGACAGTGTTGCCTTTATCGCGGATTCTCAGGTCACGGAAACCGCGGCCAACCGGGAATCATTCATGAACCTCAAAAATAATCTGGAGGAAAACGGTCTTGACATCAAAGGTATGCCAATTGTCATTCAGTTTAATAAGCGGGATTTACCAAATATTCGATCTGACCGAGAGCTGGATATGCTGGCCGCCAAAGGAAGGGAACCAGTGTACAAAGCCATTGCCACCAAAGGGGATGGCGTTCTCGAAACGTTTTTTGGGTTGCTCGAACTGACGTGGAAGCAGTTGAATGCATGGCATGATTTGGAGGGAAAATTCAATGTGGATGGCCAGTCGGTTGTTTCAAGTCTGAAGCGACAGATGTCCATGGAAGCGGACAGCGCACAGGTGAATTCAGATGGATCCAATTGAACCGGTTTTCAGTACTCAGTTGAAGGAGCTTGTTGACGAAAATACGCTAGGAGAAGTGTTCGATAATTTCGTTTCGCTGTTCCGTCTTTCACTCCGTTTGTTCGGTGAAAATGGCAATCTGATAATGGAGCGAGCGGTGCCCAACGCCGCGTGTGAATACCTCAACCGCTTTTCGGGGGCGCGGAATCAGTGCATGGTCATCCGCCAGAGAGTCAAGGCAGCGATGCCCACGATAGAGGGAAGGGATCATATTATGGTCAATTGCTTCTGCGGCTTCCAGTATATGGTGATGCCCATTGATTTTGAATCCCGTCTGCTGGGCAAGCTGGCAGTTGGGCCGTATCTGCCCAGAGATTTGGCCAGAATTCCCGCGGCGCTGGTAAACATTGAGCCAGAACTGAATGTGAAGGAGTTTCGAGACGTATATGCGCAGTTTCCCAGATATTCCCGACAGCGCGTTCGGCAGATTTGCGATGCGCTTCAGGCGGTGATGGCGTCTATTTTTTATGCGATGCATCGCACCAACGTGACCGAACAGATGCATACCGCCATGGTGCGAGAGGCATATCGGGAAATATCTGAAAAAAACCGAAAACTGGAAGAGCTGGTGGAGGAACGCAAAGAGTTTGATCGCAGAAAGTCCAATTTTCTGGCGATGGTATCTCATGAACTGCGCACACCATTGACATCCATAATTGGATACAGCGATATGCTGTCCGAGGGGATAGCCGGCGAACTGGCCGAAGAGCAGCGTCAGTTTGTGCAGACCATTAAGAGCAAAGGCGATGAATTGCTGAAAATCATATCGTCTATTCTGGATTTCTCCCGTATCGATTCAGGCCGTCTCAGCGTTAAAATGATTCCCTGTGATGTATCGGATTTGATTGAGACTGCACTCAAAGGGCATCGCGATATGGCAAGACGGCGCGGTTTGAATTTGACAGTCCAGGTGGCGGACGGATTACCCACCATGGAGTTGGACCCCGAAAAAATTGTGACCTCCATTTCTCACCTTGTCGACAATGCCATTAAGTTCTCAACGCCTAACGGTACGATTCAAATCAGTGCCCAGACCGTGGATTCCAGTGAAATGGATGGGGCCGATGATGGCATCGGCTTTGTGCTGCTGGCAACTCCGGATATGCTTGAAATAACGGTGTCGGATTTTGGCGTCGGGATTGACGTGGATGATTTTGAGATGCTGTTTGCCCCCTTCACTCAGGCGGATGAGTCGTCAACGCGGGAGCATGGCGGCGCAGGCATGGGACTGGCCATCGTCAAGCAATATGTGGAAGCGCATGGCGGGCGTGTGAATGTGCAGTCGGTAAAAGGGGAGGGAAGCAACTTCACCATTCGGATTCCTCTCGTTAAAGCGACTGGGTGAAGGCGACCGTACAGACGTGCTCAATACATCAGTAATTTTCATCTGAACATTGGATTCACGCCTTGGCGTCTCAACCATCAAAGACTATATTTGCATCGTTACGAAATCAATATCAATCAGCTTTGGAGTAAACTATGACTAACACGAACATTAACCGGGAACGAGTGGCACTGATAACCAATCATGGATACGCCGGCCCCAAGCCACCCATCGGAAATGCACCGGATACCGGCGGTCAGAATGTGTATGTGAATGATCTTGCGATGGCGCTTGAAGAGGTGGGATACGATGTTACTGTTTTTACTCGCGGCGGTTTTCCAGAGTTTGAGTCAACTCTGCTGCGGGAGGGCGAGGCGCAACTGTCTGACCATGTTAGATATGTCTATATTCCTGGTGGAGGAAATGAATTTCTGGTCAAGGAAGAAATTGGTATCGCCCTTGGCGAGCAGGTGGAGCACCTGTACGCGTACATTTTAGGCATGGCTGCCGATATTGGGCGCAAACCGTGGGAAGTGTTTGAATTCATAAACACGCATTACTGGGATGCCGGAGTGTTGGGATACGAGTTGATTGAAAGGTGGCAGGCGGATTTTATTTTTGAAAAAATCAAAGCATTCTTTGGTGATAAAATTAATGCGCAGGTATACGAAAAGCATTTTCGCGAACGGCATGTGCGGGCAGTACGCCACAATTGGCATTATCTGATTGGGCGATTGGCGCTTCGCAGTTATGGTGTGGAGATCGATGTAAATGATTCGTCGACTCGCATTCACAAAGTTTGCATGGCTGCACTTGAACAGATGGAACCGAGCCTGCGCCGGTATTCGATGCCCCTGCTTTCGAGGCTGCAGCGCACTCATTGGCCGGCCTTTACCATTAATAAAACCACAGTGGCGTCGGTCGCCGTGGGGCAGCTGCTGGCCGACTATCTGTCGAGCGCTGGTGTGCTTTGTCCGTCAGACATATTTCGGTTGAATCGACATTTCTGGACCCCTCACTCCCTGGGGCCGATAAAGGAACGAAACTTCATCGATTATGATTGGGACCGAAAAAGGTCTCTGCAGTTCATGGAGCGGAAGCACTACGAACGAGTCGTTTGTGAACGTACGCCGTTAATTGTATCCACGTCTGAAGCCATTTCAAAAACATTGATCTCTCATTTCAATGTGCACCCGGATCGCATCATTTATTTCCCGCCCTGTGTGAACAATGGGTATCGTCCCCGGACAAAGGACGAATGCGCCAAGGGGTATGCGAGCCTGTCTATTTTCAGCGACATTCCGGAAGAAAAACTGCGGGTTTCCAGAATCGTCATTGAAGCCAGTCGCGCCGATCGGACAAAGCGCAAGGACTTGGTGATTCAGGGGTTTGCCGGACTGACAGACGAAATTCAGAATACGTATCTGTTTGTGTTCGGCGGACCGAAAAACGATGTTTTCCGGGAACTTCAGGGGATTATCGGTGATAACCCGTTGTTGGAAAAGCGAGTGTTCGTGATACCTGAAACCATTTCATTCGATACGCTGATTCAGATTTTTTCTCTGGCCGATTTGTATGTATCCGCATCAGAAATGGAGGGATTCGGGATGTCGGTGTTACAGGCGGCCAGTGCGGGGGTTCCCATTGTGAGCTCCCTATTGATTCCGTATACAACGATGTATTTGCGCGGTATTGCAGAGATGGCGGAAAATCAGACGCCGGAAGCGTATACAAAGGCGATGCGGACATTGCTCACCAGACCTGATGACAATGGAAAAATGAAGCAGCAGTTGATTGACGCCGCGGCTGATTTCAGTTGGAAAGTGCGCGTAAAGGATTTGCATGACGCAGAGCATGAACCCACCATTTTGTTGGCAGAGAATCGTCATGAGGATTATGTGGTTCGATTGGGTGAACAGCAGGAATCGGACATGCTTGGTGCGGCGCATATGTATCGCAATACTTTTTTCAATGACGAACTTGATGCGGAGCAAAAGGAAATCGAACACCCCCGCTGGTCCGGTCCTAAATAAATCATATTCCCTGCGGGGAATCAGGTGTTGGATTTGATTTGGGGGAGAGTCGGCAGCTCAATGATGAATTTTGCACCGCCGTTGGCACCTTTTTCAAAGCGGAGGTTGCCTTTGTGTTCTTTGGTGATAATTGAATACGAAATGGAAAGACCAAGCCCCGTGCCTTCCCCTGCCGGTTTGGTAGTAAAAAACGGTTCAAATATACGGTTGGCAACTTCATCCGGTACACCTGGACCGTTGTCCTCAAATTCGATGCGCGTATGTTCATTCTTCTGTTGAATGCGGATGACAATTTTGGGAGACTGCACGCTGGCAGTGAATATTGCCTGGCCTGCGTTTCTGATTAGATTCAACAGGACCTGTTGGATTTTTCCGGCATCGCAAAATACCTCAAAATGACGCTCGTCGTATTCCCGGCATATCCTTATTTTTCGAAAATCGTATTTCCTTTTGAGGTCATAGTCATTTGTTGCCAGTTCGATGGTTGTATCAATAAGTTCCTTCACATTGCAAATCGCATGCCTGTTGGTACTGATACGAACGAATCCCAACATGTTGCTTACAATGGACGCGGCGCGGCTGGCGGCATCTTCAATTGTATTTATCATTCTGAGTATTTTTCGTTCGGACAGGTATTCAAGCATGTTCTCCATGTTAACATCATTTCTTAAGGCCGCGTCCTGATTGACTGGCTTATGGGGGTCAAGTCGGGATTGGACAACCTGAACGCTTTGGATTACCGCCGCCAGCGGATTATTGATTTCGTGGGCCATTCCAGCAGCCAGGCCTCCGACTGAAAGCAGCTTCTCAGACTGCACCAGCATTTGTTCGATGCGAACCTGTTCCGTAACGTCATCAACGCGAACGACCGCTCTGAAGTCTTTCGAATTGTGGGTGGGCGTGATACTCACGTTAAAAAATGACGTGGCATTATTTCGGGTTTGGGCTATTCGAGGTATCCACAATGCACTACGGTCAGCCAATGCTTGCATGATGCGGGGCATTTCAGTGCGCAACATCGGAAAAACATCGTCCAGTTTTGAGCTCGACGCATCAATATCATCTATACCAGTGTAATGCGTCGTCATTTGGTTCCATTGGGTGATACAGCCATTTGCATCCACGCCAAGTACCATTGATGGCAAAGAATCGAGAATATCAGCAAGCTTCTGTTTGTTTTCCTCAAGGGCCGCCTTGAGGAGATATTCATCAGTGAAATCAACCATTGCTCCCAGCGTGCGAACGCAACCTGGCTTGCCGTTCACATCCCCAAACAGGGTCTGAGATCTGGAATGCAACCAGCGGACTTCGCCATCCCGTCGAATGATCCGAAACGCCTGGTCGAACCAGCCGTCTCCGGACGGATCATGTGCACGCAGCACCGCCTCCATATTCCTGTCGTCAGGATGGATAAACTGACCGGCTGTTTGAAAGGTCAGTTCCTCTTCAACATCGATTTTGTAGATTTCGCGAAACAGTTCGGACATGAAGATTTTATCGCTTGGATGGTCATGATCCCATACTGCGACGTGCCACAGTGTATTGGCCGCTTCGTAACGACGAATTCGGTCAATGTGTTGCTGATACACGTCGCCGGTAAGCGGCGTCAGCGTGATCGTTTTGAGGTGGGTTGAGGCGGTATCCCCGTTTCGGACGGTCATCGCCACGCATACCGGAGGCCGTTGCCAGGGTTTAATAAAGGCAGTCTGTGGAGATGGGGTGACTTCCAGACTGATTGGAGACGAAGTGACGAGACCATCGTCGGATTCGAACTTTGCGATGAACGCCGAGAGTGGATGTCCGACAACCGCTTCTTTGGGGGAATTGACCAGTTGCAAAAATAAATCATTGCAGGATGCGATGATACAGGATGCAACGCTGTCCCCGTTTATCTCTGCAGTCGGCTGTTCGGCTTGTGCTGTGAAGAGTTCGTGCTTTTTATATGGTGCCATTTATTTCTCCGCATTAACCGTAGCATTTCTTTTAAATGCAGCAATATAATTTCATATTGTGATACATGTGCGATGGAATAATGAACACGTTTCGTACTGCGGCGCCATTTTCAATCGAGTCAGGAGAGGTCACGGGGCGTTGAACACCACCATAGGCGAATCTATTTTCCGCACAGCGATGTGGATTCGTCTGAACCGTCGGCGCAATCGTCCACGCCATCGCACTGGCTGGCAATGTCAACACATGCGCTGTTGTCGGTGCATTGGAACTGGTCTGTATCATCACAGCCGCATAGTGCGATGCTTTCATCGGAACCATCTGTACATTCGTTTGAGCCATCGCACTGGTTGCCCGATGTGACACACGCGCTATTGTCGGTGCACTGGAATTGACCAGACGCGCATCCACAGAGTTCAATGGTTTCATCCGAACCATCGGTGCAGTCATTATAACCGTCGCATTGCTCAAAGCTGTAAACACAGGCGCTGAAGTCATCACACGGGGTTTGACTGGAACTGGTGCATCCGCAGAGTTCGATGGACTCGTCATTTCCATTGGGACAGTTTTCGATGTAATTGCATGTAACCGTCTCATCGATGCATTGACCGTTGCCGCAGTTAAATTCGGTTTCAGCACATACGCAATGCGCATCGGCCTCGTCGGAGCCGTCAATGCAGTCGTTGGTTCCATCACACTGGTTGGCAATTTCGATACAGGCGCTGTTGTCTGTGCATTGGAACTGATTCGATTCACAGCCACACAGTTCAATGGTTTCATCTGAACCGTCGGCACAATCGTTTGAGCCATCGCAGACGTAAAAACTGTAGATGCATTGATTGTCGCTACATACAAATTCGATTGTTGTGTTGCAGGTGCAGCGTTCGGGGGACTCATCGGACATGTCACCGCAGTCATACGTGCCGTCGCAAAGCTGTGCGGCATCGATACACTCCCAATTGTCGCAGACTGCCTGATTGGAGTCACACTGGTTGCAGATGCTGTAGTCTTCGTCTGAACTGTCTGTGCAGTGAGTGTACCCGTCGCACTGGTAGTATGCGCTGATGCATTCACCATTGCTGCAGGTAAACTGTGACGCAGCGCAGCCACAAAGGTCTGTGGATTCATCGGAGAGGTCTGAACAGTCGTATGAGCCGTCGCACCTTTCGCTGATATCAATGCAGGAGCCGTTGTCGCAAGTGAATTGGGTTGAGGCGTCGCATGCGCAAAGGGATGCCGCTTCGTCTGAGCCGTCGGTACAATCCATATAGCTGTCGCACGTGGCGTAGAGTGATATGCATTCCCCGTTTGCGCAGGTAAATTGGCTGGTGGGATTGCAGCCGCAAATGGCTGTGGATTCATCGGAGAAATCAGAGCAGTCGTATGAGCCGTCACATCTTTCGCCAATAGCAATGCAGGAGCCGTTATCGCAGGTGAATTGAGTTGAGGCGTCGCATGCACAAAGGGATGCCGCTTCGTCTGTACCGTCGGTACAGTCGTAAACACCGTCACAAATGTCATATGCGGAGATACATGTCCCGTTGCCACAGGTAAACTGGGTTGAAAGGCATCTGTCTGTGCCGCAAAGTGAAGTGGCTTCATCCGAACCATCATCGCAATCGTAATAGTCATCGCATACATCTGCATAGGGGATGCATTCGCCGCTTATGCAGGTGAATTCAGTGCTGGAACAGCTGTGTGTGCCACAGGTGATGGCGGATTCATCTGATCCGTCGCTGCAATCAATCTGGTTATTGCAGCGGGCGGTCCATGGAATACATTCGCCGGTATTGCAGGTGAATTCTGTTACGTCACATCCTGTTAGGTCGCCCGTGGACAGTATATCAAGTGTATTGACGAGACTGGCGTCACAGTAGCTGAACACCGCAGCATCCGGGCGATTCGTGCAAACGGGCGCGCCGACGCAAATACCGGTACAGTCATCATTGTCATAACATGCAGTGTTGAAGGAGTCGGAGCAGACGCCAGGCTTGCAGTATCCCGATTCGCACTGGTTGTTTTGGGTACATGCTTCCCCTATGTCACCGGGAGTGACACAGGTGCCCCATGGCGCGTCCGTGCCATAAGAATCGGTGTTCTGGCGACACTGAAGGCCTTCCTGACATTCCAGGGCAAATACGCTGCTGCATGCGCCCAACGCGGGATGTTTTGATTCACATTGTTGGGTTTCGCCATTGCAAAAGAGAGTGGGTGCGCAAATCGCTGCGCCTTCGCAGCTTTGTCCCTCGGTTGCAAACGGGACACAGACCCGTGTGGCCTCATTGCAGTAACTGGATGGATTACAATCAAATTCAAAAAAACATTGTTGTCCAGGTTTTTGGTTGGCAATAAACATGTCGTCACCGCAGATGTTCTTAAAATCCGTGCGCACTGGGAAGCAATTGTCATCCTGAACCAGAAACCCATTTAGGCAGGTGTTGATCACCGGCGCATTGAGTGTGATGCGCTCTGCTTTCAGTGAATCGTTGACTGCCGCCAGATTTTTGTCGCAATAGAGTTTCATGTCCCGCCGGCAGTCACTTTCGGAATTGGTAATCGAAATGCCAAAGTTTTCTTCAATTTCAGCGCCGGTGCAGCATTTGAAGATATTGTCACACATTACCTCGGCAACTTCGCTGCACAGATTGTTTTTCTTGGCCGACACATTCGCATTTGCGTCGGGATCCCCGTCCTCCCCGGCGCACCCGGTCATGCTGCTGATTATACCAACGGAAAGCAACAGACGCATAAAAGCTGTCAGCGCCTTGATGTGGAACAGACTGTCCCCTGACGACATTTTCTTCATGTCAATCTCCCTCGCTGTGATTGTTGTGTTGAATCAACCACACGGCTGTCGGAGCTATCCCTTCTGGGGGACACTCGGGCACGCGTGAAGTCGGCTGTTGCGGTTTATTAGACTTAAAATGGGAAGCCCCGTCAAGTGATGGGAGGTAATATTTTAGCATTTTAATAAAATTGAAATGATGGTAAACATTATTCCAACATCGGAATCTGCATGGCTATAGAAATCATGGAGACTTGAGCCCTTGTGCGTGGGTCTTGCCATCGCCTCGGGGTTAAGTGGCTAAGGAGGTAAAATAATGACGGTAAGCAAAACTTTAATGGCAGTGATGATGGTATCGGTTCTCATTGGGGCAGGCGGATGCAGGGAGGAGGATGAACTGAAAGTCAGCACCAATCCCACTAATGACAATGTTTGCGGTGAGGCGGCTGAAGTGGTCTGTCACAATGCGTTTCAGTGCTGTGTCGGTGAAGAGCTGGAATCCATCTTTGGGGTGGAAATCACCACCACTGAAAAGGAGTGCCGACGAGATGTGGAACTGAAATGTCGACAGAAATATGCAAAGGTATTTCATTCTCTTGAGAGCCAGCGGATTGCGTTGAATCTGCCCCGAATCAAGACATGCCTCACTTTGGCGCTGGCACCGGACGATGTATGTTTCCCGTATGAATCCATTAACCAGACGGCCGATGATGTGTGCGACAGTGTCACCGAAGACATGGTCCAGGGGCTGGTTGCAGTTGATGGCGCCTGTGAATTTGACTACGAATGCAGCGGCGAAGCCATTTGCACGGAAGCACAGCGATGCAAAAAGCTTTTGGGGGCAGGCCTGGAATGTTCGTCTGATGCCCAGTGTCTCTCTGCGTTGCATTGTGGTCTTACTGACGATTTTGAGCGAGTCTGTATGGCAGACGTGGCTGTCGGGGGAGCCTGTGCGGCAGACAATGAATGTGTGGACGGATTGTACTGCAACATGGCGGGCGTAGGGATGACGCCAAATACCGAGACAGACTCGGATACAGCCGTGACAGTGCCCAGACCTGGGGTATGTGCCGGTACAGTTGCCAACGGGGAGGCCTGTAGCGCCAACTATCTGTCCAACACCACGACCGGCAATTACACCAGCGACAAGGAGTGTCAAAGTGGCAATTGTTTGCCGGGAACCTGCGCCGACGGTCGCGGTGAATGTGAAACCCACGCGGATTGCGCGGGCACCTGCAGTATCTCCGGTGCTGAGTGCATGGTGAATAATGACTGCGGTACAGTTTGTTCCGGGGGGTATTACGACGGTTCTCAGTGCGATGAAGCCAGCGATTGCCCTGGCACATGTTCACGAACGGGAACGACATGTGCTGATGCAACGGATTGTATTGCAGTCTGTATGTCTTCAGAAGGCATCGCGTCATCGTACACGTGTACCAGCAGCACGGAGTGCGAATCTCTTGGAGCTGGCTACACCTGCGCGATTCAAACATGTGACGGCGCCGGCGCCTGTATGGCTGCGGAAACCTGCGGTGGCGTCAGCACCTGTATCGGTCGTACCTGCGCAGCGGAGTACTATGTTCAGAATTACTGTTATCAGGGGTGGAACTGGTTCAGTACCTCCGCCGGAACCAATTTAAATTCGCTCTCCGATTAGTATCGAATTCCGGTACTTTTATCGGGTTATTTCCCCACTTTGTGATTGGCAGAGGACCCTGAAATCGATGCTTGACGACAGGGGGGCAAACTGCGTAAATGACCGGATGCATTTCGCAGGCATTGAAACAACATTATACTCATCATTTAAAGACAGACAGGATTTCTAACATGCCCCGATATGATATCGCCATCGTCGGCGCAGGCTGTATTTTTCCTGGTGCGCATAATTCTGCTGATTACTGGAAAAACGTAAAGAGCGGGCAAACCTTTTTCAAGGAAATGCCCAGACGACTCTGGCACTTCGAGAACTACTACAGTCCCAACGAAAATGACTCCTACAAGACCTATACCAAAGTGGGAGCGTTTGTAGAGGATTTCAATTTCCCATTTATCGATTATCGGCTGCCGCCCAAAGCCATGGAGGGGATTGGGTCGCCGCAGCTCGTTGCCATGGAAGCGACAAAACAGGCGCTGGCAGAAGCGGGGATTGCACCGCATTCCAAAATTCTGGAACGCGGCGTAACAGTGGTGGGATGCAGCGGCGTGGATGTATTTGCGCACTCCACTGCCTGGTTTGGCCGGATTAAGTTCTGGCAACGGCTTTGGAACAGGCTTTCGAAGGAGGGGGTGTCGCGAAAAGACGCGGAGACGTTGCTTGGACAAATGGGCGATCAGTTGAAGCAGATGACCCATTACTGGTATCCGACAACCATTGCCATAGGCTCTTCCGGCTCATCCATCTCCAATCGACTGGCACAGGTGTTCGGTGTTCACGGTTTTAACACCACAGTGGATGCTGCCTGCAGTTCGTCTTTAGTGGCAATCGATGTCGCGTGTCAGGCGCTGATGGCCAATGATGCCGATGTGGCCATCGCCGGGGGCGCTGATATGGGAGTGAATCCAGCCATATATGTGGGATTCAGTCGCGTGGGCGGGATTAGCCGTAGTGGGGTTTCTAATCCGTTTGATAAATCAGCGGATGGTCTGGTGATAGGCGAAGGAACGGGAATTTTTGTTCTCAAGCGTCTGGAGGATGCGCTGGATAGCGGCGATACAATTAAAGGCGTGATTCGCGGTATCGGTTCAACCAGCGATGGGGCCGGTCAGGCTATCTACAATCCATCCCTCGAAGGAAGGGCACAGGCATTTCGCAAAGCACTCGCCACAGCGGATATAAAACCGGATGATGTTCAGTTTATTGAAGCGCATGCCACCTCCACTGTGGTGGGAGATGCCAATGAATACGACTCCATCTCCACCGTGTACGGAAGTCGAAAGGCTTCGGACCCTCTTTTCCTGGGCAGTGTAAAACATCAGATTGGACACGTTAAGGCGGCGGCCGGTGCTGCCGGACTGTTGAAAACGTTGCTGGCGATGGAACATGAAACCATTCCTCATTTACCGGCATTTACGGCCTTAACGCCCCTTGCGAAAAAACCGGTTGAGGCGCTTCATATCCCAACAACCGTGAGGCCCTGGCGGGCAGTGAACGGCAGACGGTTTGCGGCCATTACCACCAGTGGGTTTGGCGGTATAAATTACCATTGTATCGTTGAACGGGCGCAAAGTTATGAACGTCCGGTGCGTGGGGCAGTGCCTTCGAGAAAGCTGGCAATCGTCGCTGCAACGGCCAGAGTGGCAGGGGCTGACAGCGTGGACGAATTCTGGCAAAATATGATTGATGACAAAGATGTGTTTCAGGTTGTAGATCGGAAAAAACAGGGGTGGAATGAGGATTTGACGATTCAGCCAGAGAACGAGCAGGTACGAACCCAAAGAATCGGCAAAATCAAGCCGCACAAATTCAATGCGCTGAAACACAGAATTTTTCCAAAATCGGTTTCTCAGATTTCTCCAAGTCAGTTGCTGGCTTTGGATTTGGCGGACGAACTCCTTGCCGAGAGCGGTATTGACCGAGCCGAAAAGAAAAATTTCGGCGTGGCAATTGGTGGAATGCACGATGATTTCTATCCCACAGTGTCAGATGCCTTGTGCGCGGATGAATATGCGGCAGCCATTTTACAGAGTCCCATCACTGATCTCATTGGAAAGGCGCTAATTGAAAAACACGTTAAGGCGGTGGTTCTGGAGGTATATGCCGACGGACCGCCTTCCACCGAACATTCTCTGCCGGGGTGGATGACCAATATTACCCCCGGACGGATTGCCAATAAACTGAATCTGGTTGGTCCCAATTATATAGTGGATTCCGCGTGTTCGTCGGGGCTGGCCTCAATGCTGCCGGCAATGTATCAACTAATGTTTACCGATGTGGACGCAGTCATCACCGGTGGCGTGAATATTCAGTCGAGTGAGGTGTTTTCAAGCGCGGTGACGCAAATCGGCGCAACCGCGGAATATACAGCGCGTCCATACGATGAATCCGGAAAAGGGTTTCTAATCGGTGAGGGGGGCGTTTTGTTTCTTGTGAAGCGGCTGTCCGACGCGGTGCGCGACAATGACAACATTATTGCAATTGCTCACGGCGTAAGTGGTTCTTCCGAAGCTAAGAGCAAAACGATGCTGGCACCAACCGAAGAAGCGATTCGCGTCGCTATGCGACGTGGGGTTGAGGTGTCCGGTATTCCCACAGAGGAAATTGGCGTTGTGGACACTCACGGTTCGGCCAATTTGCTGTCGGATGTGGCGGAAGTCAGCGCCATTGCCGAGGAGCTTCGGGCACAGCAGGGGAGAGCTCCGGTGCAGGTCTTGGCCACTAAATCGCATATTGGGCATTTATATGGCGGGTCCGGCGCCAGCTCCATATTGTCAGTGATTCTTTCTCTTAGACATCGAGTGGTACCCGGAATCCGCAATCTGGAACAACTGCGTTCCGAAATCAGGCATCTGGCAGGACGTGCTTTGCCACAAAAAGGCACTGCACCATTGAACGGGGATGCGCTGGCTGGCGCCGTCAATTCTTTGGGGCTCGGCGGATCAAATTACTTCGGTGTATTTACCAGCGTTGATTGGCTGAAGAGAAACACACTGGCCAATGAAACGGCCGCAAAAAAAGAAATCGATGTGGCAACTACTTCTGCATCTGCTCCCGAGTATGTGGTGCCTGAATTCCCGCCGCTCGCACTGTCTTTGGAATTCGCAGAGTATCTGAAGCAGCAGGAACCTGCTGTGGGGGCGCTTGTGTTTGAGGCATTTAAGCGCTTCAAAATACAAAAAGATAACTGATTAAGCATTCGCCTTGAAACTGGAAATCTGGCACCTTGCTGTTTCATATGTTCGTGGCGTTGCATGGCTCCTATAATTCCCTTTTATGTGTCAAAGGTCACTTCAAACGCAAACGCCTGGATCGATTCGAATTGTGCTTGATTGTGTTTACAGACGGCACATGAAGGCAATCGGGGATAATCCAAGCTGTTTCAGGGCCATTTGGGTTATTATTTGCCGAATAGTTTGCCGAAGAATCCTTTTTTCTTGAACATATCGTCATCGTCATCATCGCCAGGGCCGGCAGGCCATGCACTTTGTTGGCCGGGCATACCGGCATTGGGGTTTGTGCCCCATTGGGAAGGATGGGGAGACGTCGCGCCTGCTAAAGGTGGCTGCTGAGCCGGAGGCGGAAACGATGGTGTGGCCTTCGGTGGAGCGCCGGTAACTGGTGGCCCCCACGGACTCTCCTGACCGGACATTCCCATTGGCGGAACCGAGGTAGAGTGTGGTGTAAACACTGGGCTCTGTTGATGTTCGGGCTGATGTGGTCGCGATACCGACGGAATCAGCGATTTGCGTTCGATGAAATTCGCCAGACTGTCAGGCAGTGCATCATCTGGAAGAGTCTCCGGTGCGGGAATGGTTGGTGTCCCATGTTGCGGTGGAATGCTGGGGGGCGCAGGTGGTGCTGGTGGTTTGGTGGACTGGAAAAGATTGTTCAGCGCGTGGTCGACAGCCTGGTTTTTAAGCAGCGGAGGCGGGGGCGCAGATGGCTGGCGCGTTTCTGAAGAGTAACTGTCTATAAGATCGTTAAATCGGTGTTCGGCGTTTTGACCACTCGGATTGCGGTTGAGCACATCGAAATTAATCCCGTTTTCATCCACGTCCCCGGCATCCTCAATTTCTTCAATCTCATCAATCTCCTCAATGAAATCAGCGTCGTCCAGTTCTTCTATTTCGTATTCCTCTGCCTCATACGGGGCCTGCGATGGCCTGGCATCAAATGAAAACAGGGGCGGTTCCTTTGAAACGCGGTAGCCGTCGCCAATGCTGGGCCTGGGGGGAATCGTCTCTTCGCCGTCATCAGGCTGTTCATCACCAGGAACCACCATGTCTGCCACGCTGAGTTCCTGAATCTCGTCTGACACACTGTCCTCAGAGGGCGAAATAGGGGTATTCAGGTCAAAAGGTTCCTGGTCCAGGTCATCGTCATCGTCATCATCCCACAGGCCCCCTCGTGTTTCACTGAAAGTGCCGGTATTTGTTGAACGGGATTCTGCCAAATGATCGAGCAGCAGCGGCGACTCGCCGGCGTCCAATGCTTCATCGTCGTCAAAAGTGTCCGTATCGTGAAATAGTGCAATTGTATCCAGGTTGGCAGAAGGATTGGTCTCCTGGCCGGACGTGTCGTCAATCAAGTCTGCAATGCTAGGATGCGAACCGGCAGGGTCATCGAGATGTGCGTCTGCAAATAGCGCGTCATCCAGATTGTTGCCTTCAATATTCGCGTCCGCGTCAACGGCGTCGGCCATTTGTTCCTGAACATCGGTTGCAGGGATCGGCTCTTCGGCGATTGCATCCTCTCCAGGTATTTGAATCGAATCGAATGCTGCCACCAGTTCCTCTATTTCATCTTCGTCAGCTTCGATTTTCCCTGCTGTTCGCTGATGCTCTGCCAGTTTTTCCTTCGCCCGTCGCTTTCGCTTTTCCGCTTCCTCAGCGTCTTTTCTGGCCTTTTCCTCAGCGTCTTTTCTGGCCTTTTCCTCAGCGTCTTTTCTGGCCTTTTCTTCAGCGTCCTTTCTGGCCTTTTCCTCAGCGTCTTTTCTGGCCTTTTCCTCAGCGTCTTTTCTGGCCTTTTCCTCAGCTTCTTTTCTGGCCTTTTCTTCAGCGTCCTTTCTGGCCTTTTCCTCAGCGTCTTTTCTGGCCTTTTCCTCAGCGTCTTTTCTGGCTTTTTCCTCAGCTTCTCTTCTGGCCTTTTCTTCAATGGCCTGCTGTTCACCGACGCCGGTTACTGGCGGGGGGGCTTCAGAAAATCGGGAAGGCCCACTGAGTCCGGCCGTTTTTTTATAAATCAGAATTTTTCTGACAGTATCCCGGCTGTTGGAATCCAGCTTCTGAAACTTGATGCCCATGCCTGGTGGGGCTTCACCGATTTGGTTTTCACGAATCCAGGATACCTCACCGACACCCCGAAGAACCTGGGTGCCATCCGCAATTTTTAGTTCGAATTTGACGGTCGTCCCAACTGGTTTAGGTACTGAGGTTTTAAAAAAGACGCCATACTTGGAAATATTTGGGGCATATCGCTGAACAAACGCTTCAATACTCGGATATTTCAGGGTGGCCCGAATTGCGGCTGCTTTTTCCTTTGGTGTGTCGTTCACGGTGTCTTCCTCACGTCGTCAAGAGACCAGCTTTCCAACCAAATCGTAAATGGATTTTGCGGCTTCGTCCACTTTTTCCGCCAATGGTCCGCCAGCTTGTGCCATATCAGGTCGCCCGCCGCCTTTTCCCCCGACAATGGCGGCCACCTCTCCAATTAGTTTACCAGCATGAATCCTGTCTGTCAGGTCTTTCGTAACGCCAACGATTATCGCTGCTTTTCCGTCATTGTCGCCAGTCAGGCAAATTACGCCGGAGCCTATCTTTTGACGCAGTGAGTCCACTGTATCTCGCATGGCAGCGGGGTCCCCAACCCCGAGGGAAGCCCCAAGAACCTTGATTTCGCCAATTTCCCTGACACTCGCCATCAGGTCAACACCGCCGCCTGCCAGGCTGCGTTTGAGTCGCTCGATTTCGCGAACCAGTTCCTTTTCGCGCAAAATACTTTTTTCAACTCTGGCCACCAAATCACCAGTGTTGGTTTTGAGCAACGCCGCAGCCTGATGAAGAATTCGTTTTTGACTGGCGTTGTATTCGATTGCCGCGTCGCCGCAGACGGCTTCAATTCGCCGAACGCCTGCCGCCACGCCACTTTCGTAAACGATATTAAAAGCGCCAAGGTCACCGCTGCGGGTTGCATGGATACCACCGCAAAGCTCCCTGCTTTTGTCGCCAACAGACACAAGACGCACTTCGTCGCCGTAGTTTTCTTCGAACAGAGCCATCGCGCCGGTTTTTTTTGCATTGGCGTATGAGGTCACATCGGTTGATACAGGGGCGTTCTCCATGATCATTTGCGATACAATTTTTTCGACTTCCGCCAATTGCGCGCTTGTCATCGCTTCGAAATGGGTGAAATCGAAGCGGAGGCTTTCATCTGATACCCTGGACCCTTTTTGGGTCGCATGGGGGCCAAGTACTGTGCGGATAGCGTAGTGCAGCAGGTGGGTCGCGGTGTGGTGTCTTGATATTGCGTTCCGCCGGAGAGTGTCAACTTTGGCCTGCAGCGTTACACCGGTTTTCAGCGTGCCCTGCTTCATTTTGCAGGTGTGCACAAACAGACCGTCCAGGGGTTTGGTTGTATTGATTACTTCCGCTTCGCCATCTTCGAATAACAGCAAGCCGGTATCTCCAACCTGACCGCCGGATTCGCCGTAAAATACCGTCTGATTCAGAATGACTTCTGCAGTGATCCCGGCTCCTGCAGCACCTGTTTGTTCACCATCCACAACAATGCCCACCACGGATGCATCACAGACAGCCGCTTCGTAGCCAAGAAAAACGGTTTTTCCGCAATTCTCCAGTATCTGTCGGTGTGCTTTACTGGCGGCGGCTTCGCCAATTTTTCCTCCGCCTGAAGCGGTCTTGTGCACCTGCTCCGCAGTGGCATAACCATCCTTGTCCACCGAAAACCCCTGTTCCTCGCCTATGACCTCAACCAAATCCAAGGGAAAGCCATAGGTTGCAGATAAATCAAATGCAATCTCTCCTGGTAGAATTTTTGCGCCAGTATCACTGATATTCCAGTGGGCGTTGCTGCCAAGGAGTTCCAGTCCTCGGCTAAGTGTTTGCCTGAACTGTTTTTCTTCCTGTCGGCACACTTTATCTATAAGCGCCCTGTGCTCTGCCAACTCGGGATAAGCGTCTTTCATTTCGTCCACGACCTTGAGTGCAACGTCGTGAAAGAACAGCTCTTCGATACCCAGACGATGTCCGTGCCGAATTGCCCGGCGCATGACGCGACGCAGAACATATTCTCTGCCGGTTTTTTCGGGGAAAATTCCTTCAGAAATCAGATGTGCCGCCATTCGAGCATGGTCGGCGATAACCCTCATGGATACGTCGTCTTCCGGGTCATCTCCGTATTTTTTCCCGGCTGCGTTGGCAGCGACAGCGATTAACGGCAAAAACAGATCGATGTCATAGTTTGAGTCGACTTCCTGTAATATGGAAACGATACGTTCGAGCCCGGCGCCGGTGTCAATGCACGGTGCTGGCAGTGGCTTCATGGCAGCGCCTGGCGTCTCCACGACGTATTGCATGAAAACGAGATTCCACACCTCAAAAAATCGTTCGCCGTTTTCGAGACTTGCTTCGCCAAATGCTTCGCCCCTGTCGTACATGATTTCGGAACAGGGACCGCAGGGGCCGGTATCGCCCATGGACCAGAAGTTGTCCTTGGTATCCCCTTCCAGAATTCGGTCCGGAGAAACGCCGATTTTCTTTGACCAGATATCGAATGCCTCATCGTCTCGTGGTGCGTTTTCATCACCTCTGAAAATGGAAACCCAGAGTTTGTCTTTTGGGAATCCGAGTATTTCAGTCAGAAATTCCCAACCATACTGACAGGCGCCTTCTTTGAAGTAATCTCCAAATGAGAAATTGCCGAGCATTTCAAAAAAAGTATGGTGACGGCTGGTGCGTCCAACGTTTTCCAAATCGTTGTGTTTTCCGCTGATGCGGATACATTTTTGAACAGTCGTCGCGCGTGGTGCGGGTTTTTTCTGCTCACCGGTGAAAATATTTTTAAACTGTACCATACCTGCATTGGCGAACATCAGGGTAGGATCCTGAGCGGGTATCAGTGAGCCCGATGGCAGTACCAGATGTGATTTGGATTCAAAGAATTTGAGAAACGCGTTTCTGATTTCACTTGTGCTTTTAATCATGTTTTTGTCGCTTGGTGAGTTATTGCATCAATCGTTGCAACGTTTTTTTAATACGTACTTTTTGCTTATATTGTGCATGTTATGTGCATATGGTGCGCGATGCATTTTGCATTTAGTTCATTTAGTTAAAGATGCATTTAATCTTCTCAATAAAGTAAAAACGTAAGTACCAAAAGTTATTGCTGCATGCAACTTCGCACAGGAAAAACCGCAGGGCTGGACAACAACCGGATGTGTATCGTGGGCAGTTCAGATTTCATCAATGAATGTGACCGCCGTGCCCGCTGCGGCGTTTTCGGTTTTGTCTGCGGTAATTTGTTCGCTGTCCTGCCAGGGTATCCGTCACTTGAAGAATCCCGGCCCGGGCATAGAGGGGTATTTTAATCCAGACATGCCTGAGTGCAGTGGAGATGACAACGCCGGGACGATTGTGTATCGGTCTGAACAGGGCTTGAAAACTGTACACGGTGTGTCGGATTGTATGTCGTAAAGCGAAAAGAATAGGGGGGCGCCGGGCCCATGGGTTGCGGGCAATTACAGTGGCAGAGGTTGGCCGAGTTTGTCCCTCAGTATTATCTGAGGCATCGGGACTGGCCATCCGTTCGTCAATGCTTTTTTTCCACAGCCGCTGATTTTTTATTTCAATTGAAAGTTGCAGATTTCCGCAGGCATCGATTTCGCCGGCCTGGATAATCCTGGCCCAGGTGTTTGTGCCACAGTAATCAACCTCAAAACTCTCCCCTGGACTGAGTGCCACGACGCTGGCAACGGGGACGACGCGGGATTGAAGGGGGGACGAAATGGCAGCCAACGTTTTTCTTGTTTCGATGGACTGATCGTCTGACGCATGCCAAGCCGTTGCTATTGATGCGACGGTCTGTTTTTCGCTGATATCAGGAAAATTTTGGGACGCGCGACGATGATAACGGGTTGGTGGACGCTTTTTTTGTTTTCGCTTATCGCTAATATTTGACTCCGCGCCGAGCATCAAGCCAACCTCTATGCCCTCTCCAGCGGGTATTGGAGAAGACCAGGCAACCCGGCCAAATGTTTCCACCGGCGTTTGGCTATCATCCCAAAACAGACGCACCATAACGCTGGCACCTGGACTGGGAGACCGGTCGAGGCATGCCCGAATACCGCTGTCGGAGACGTCTTCGGTTTCTCCGATAAAGTATCTGCCTGTATCCAGACAGGACACTTCCATTCGTTTGGTGACTTTCATTCGCCTGTTTTCCAGACGTCGTTCTGCTCCCATCTGACACCTCTTGCTGTTGGGCCATTGAAGCCGGATTTAACTACATTATCCTACATTGGAGCACAGATCAAGAAACTGATCTGTTCGGCGAGTAAAATCTTTGAAAATTAAAAATTTACGGAGAAAAGTCTAAGTATATACAGGTGCCGAATTGGTATGGCGAAGGGACAAAGCGGAGAAAAGTGGGAATTGGTTTCCCGTAAAACTCTGATTACTCGTTGACCACGATGTCAGTCCGACAACACATGGTGCGGCCCTGTGCGACATATTCATCGGAGCAATTCAGGTCTGGAAGTGCCATTCCTTCCTTGCCCAGATCTGCTCCGAGTTGACAGCTTGCAATATCCCATGTGCACTCGTAGGGACATTCGTTAATTGAGATTTCACTGTCGGTGTCAACTGCGGCGCCTGTGGTGTCGCAGCACATGGTTCTACCCTGGCGCACGTTTGCATTGGAGCAGTTGAGTTCAGGTAGAGCGATGCCTTCGGCACCCAGCTCGCCGTTTTCACAGTTCCACACGTCCCATGTACATTCAAATGGGCAAGCATCTGGATCTGCCGGTGGCTCGTCGACGGTATTGCAGCAAAGGGTTTTGCCCTGTGCAACCATTTCATCGGAGCAAGTGAGTTCAGGGACCGGGAATCCAACAGCGCCAAGACCTGAGATGTCGCCATTTTCACAGTTCCAAACATCGTAGGTGCATGCGTACGGACAAACGCCGGGCTCGGATGTATCTTCGCCGGTATCGGCACCAGTATCTTCGCCGGTATCCTCACCGGTATCGGCACCAGTATCTTCGCCGGTATCCTCGCCGGTATCGGCACCAGTATCTTCGCCGGTATCCTCGCCGGTGTCTGCACCAGTGGTGTTGCAGCACATGGTTCTGCCCTGGGCTACCATGATCGGAGAGCAGTTGAGTTCAGGCAGAGCGATACCTTCGGCGCCA
>JAFGWT010000327.1 GCA_016937015.1 Deltaproteobacteria bacterium
CGATGCCACAGGTATCGTCACGTCCCGATGCCAAATGGGTGAATGTAACGCCATCCGGTGGCAGCGGCTGTACCGCCTCGTCTTCGTGTCCCCAGCATTCCACCGAACCGTCCTCACGCAGCCCGCACCCATGACATCTGGCCATGGAGAGCGCAACAAACCCCGCGCCTGATGGTGTCCCTGTCAAGTCACATTCTGCAGTCCCCCGGCACTCAATGGTGCCGTTCGAAAGCACCGCGCAGACGCATCGTCCAGCGTTCACGTCAATTTGCCTGAATAACGTATCCGGGGCGAACCATTCCCCTGCGTACGCAAGATTTCCCCAGCAACTGGCCGTACCATCGTCGCGTATGCCACATGAAAAGGTGGATGAAACACTGGCATTCACAAATTGCACATCGTCAGGCAGGGAAAACTCCCCCCCACCTTCAAAAATCCCGTTCCAGCACGCGAATGCGCCATCGAGGTACCGGATACACACTGTAAACGCACCGCCCCACATCTGGTCAATGGCCCGCGTCCCCGGAACGTCCAGCGCCGCATAGGTGTCATCCCCCCAGCACTCAACTGTGCCGTTAGCTTTAAGGCCACAACCGTTGCGGCTTCCCAACGAAATTTGGGTGAACGTCTCGTGTGCCGGTGGGTAAAGTTCGCCATAAAAATCATCACCCCAGCATTCAACTGTGCCTGCCAAACGAAGTCCGCACACCGAATCACCGCCCGCGGTAAGTTGGGTAAAACTCTCGTCCACAGGAAAGGATAAGGCCGAAATGTCCCTGTTCATATCTGTGGCGGCTGGCCAGCATTCAACGGTACCACTGCTTTTGAGACCACAGGTAAAATCATCCCCTGCCACAATTTGCTGAAATGGTCCGCCATCCGGCATGCCACAGTTTCCATCATCGTCGCAGTAGCATTTCACCATGCCATCCGGCAGCAGGCCGCACAGATGTGTGTTACCCAATGCCAGCGATTCAAAAGCGATATTGACTGGTGGAAAAATCTCCAAAAGAGATATGGTCAATCCACCAAAACATCGCGCCGTGCCATCGGCTTTAAGACCGCAGACGTAGCCCGGGGCAGCGTACACTTTTTCGAAATTGCCACCACTGATTAAAGACATGTCCACATATTCGCTGAATTGACTGCTCGATCCCCAGCAGGTGAGACGCCCGTTGGCATTCAATGCGCATGCAAAGCTGCCCCCCACGGCGATTTTGGTAAAGTCCCCACCATTCCCGGGAACCAAATCTGATTCATATGTAGTGGTTCCAGCCCAGCATTGCACACCGCCATCCTCGTACAGGCCACAAATCGGTCCGTTGCCCACGCCAATGTCAACAAAGCGTTTGGGAACGCACATAACGGCGTTGTCGGTATGGGATGTGCTGTTCAGGGGACATGTGGCACAAATATTCAGACCCGTGGTTGCGTCAGTGCCCTTTACCCATGTCCCTGGTGCGCAAATTTCAGCGACGGTCTCAGTAAACCCCGGTTGAACGGGATTGTCGCTGGCCGAGGCGCAATCCGGTACCTGGCTGCAGCGCAGTGCCGTCCTGCCGGGAGCGATTAATCCACAGGTACACTCGGTGCAGCCGCCGTCTCTGTAAACTGTATTATTCAGGCCGACAAATTCACCATCCAGATCACACGCACCCACCAGACACTCGCAACCCGTACAGAATGCCAGGCTGCCATCCGCCTGGCATTCGCAGGCATCGCTGCAGCCTTTGCAGGTTTCGATGGGCACCTGTGCCCCGACATCGAACAGATGTCCGTTGTATTCGCATGCCACAGCCCCATCAGTGCCGGAACCAGTGTCCACCACCGTCACGCTGCCCAGGTCCTGCGTATCCGTCGGATCACTATCTGTACTCTGGATATTCACTCCTTCTGACGCGGAATCCGTCATCAGCTCGAGAGTGCCTGTATCCAGGTTCATGTCCGCAACCGAATCCATTCGGACTGAATCACTGTCTGTATCAGTCGCCGTCCCCGATGGTCGCCACGAATTGGTACCTGTCCGTCCCGCTGGCGCGTTCTCGGTGTCGTTATTTATCCGCACCACTTTGTTGCAGCCCGCGCATACTGCGGCCATCACCATGACACACAGCAGTCCCCCAATGAATGCTGTTTTTGCAGCTTCGATTTCTGTCATCTGATTATTCCTTCAACTATCAACCCAATCTATCGTTAATTCTCCCAAAGGACCATCTGTTTTGTCGCCACGGCAAATCCTGTGTCCCAATCGATTGGCTTCAGTCGCTGTGACATCTTTATTATAAAGGCCTGATACAAATTCATTCGACGCCGACGAAATCCAATTCATATTTAACTCAATATCATGACGAACGCTGAGGCGCGTCTGCAGGGAGGCACCCGCCTTTTCGACGAAAGGCTTTAGTCGAATCGGGTCCTGCCGTTACTACAGTTGAACGTGGTCATGTTGCGAGGAGGATATTGAGTATGAAAGTTCTGGCCGCAGACAGTAACAGTCGATTCAGGGATGGACTCGTCTCGGAGCTGACAAATCTGGGATACGAAACAGTTGAAGCGGAAAATGGAAGCGATGCGCTGAAGATTTTAACTTCAGATGCGCCGGTGAACGCGGCTGTGGTCGCGTGGGATTTGGAAGGAATGACAGGGGTTCAGTTATGCGCAGAATTGCGCAAACTGACAGACAACGACACCACAAAACTACACCCCTACGTTATACTGATTTGCGAGGCGAATAATCCCCAGTTGTTGCTGGATGCTGCCGATGCAGGCGCTGACGACTACCTCATGGAGAAATGGCACAAAAATGATTTGAACGTCCGCATGCGCATTGCTGAGCGCACCATCGACATGCAGCAGGCCCTGCAAAAACATATCAAGGACCTTGAGATTGTATTGAGGCGGCATGATTTGTTGCGCGAAGTGGTTTCAAAACTGTCACCCACCAAAGCACAGACGGCGGATACGACAGCCAAATCCGAACTCCCCAAACATCTGGTGGAACACACGCCGCCCCGAAAACTGAATTTCAGCGATAAGATATCCAATATCAGTGCGTTTGGAAACCTCCACAACACCATTGGTAATGTGTTCAGCCAACTCGGATGCGGTATGGCGATGGCGAGCATCCCCAATACGCTGAACCTGGCCCAGGATCTGGTCCACCTTGTATGGACGCCCATGTATCTTTCGGAGCATGAGACATGGATCGATATTAAAGTTGAGATGAATGATTACTCGGCACGAAAACTGTATAAGGGGATGCTCGATGTGGACGCACAGGACGATGACGAGATTAACGATGCACTGGGCGAAATGCTGAACATTGTTCAGGGGGCGCTAAAGAGCACCTTCGCCAAGGAAAATGTTCCTTCTGCCACCCTCACCCAACCGGTGGTGGTGTCTGCGCATGGCATGCGACTGCCCAAAACAATTTCGGGAAATTTCGAAAAATGTGAAGTGACCATTGGCGACATCAAGGCGCTTTTTACGATTATCGTTACTGATTCTCCGGTAATTACCAAACCCGTTGAAGACCTTTTGGAATTTGATGTGCTTGAAAAGCCATTCTATCCACCGCGCAATCCAAACCTGCCTGTCTATTCTGAAAAAACGGTCATCACCAAATTTCATCAGCGAAAAATGGCATCATTTTCATCGCCCCAGTCACCGGCAGTGGCGAGTGTCATCGAGCCCTCCCGCATGGCCCGCCGCGCCATGGGCGCCCGGGAAGCAGACGGAAACAAGACCACCCACTGGTAACAGTAGAGCTCGACGTCTTTCGCAATTATACGGATAATCCATCCCATTATTTGTCTCAAATACCCGCATTCTGTTAAATTGGCAGTCATGAAAGCGATGATTCTGGCAGCCGGGCTTGGGACGAGGCTGCGACCGTTGACCAATAACATCCCAAAGCCAATGGTTCCTCTTGCCGGCATTCCAAATATAGAGTGGATTCTCCGCCATCTAAAAAACCAGGGAATCACCGAATTTGCCATTAATCTGCATTACTGTCCCAAGCCGCTGCAGACATACCTCGGAGATGGCAGCAGGTTCAGCGTCCACATTGAATATTTTCACGAACCGGAAATTCTTGGCACCGCCGGTGGAATTAAAAATATGATCCCGGCAATGGATGATGAAACCTTTATCGTGGTGAACGGCGATGTGCTTTTTATGCCGCATCTCCCGTCCCTGATTAACTGCCACAAAAAAAGCGGCGCGTTGGCAAGTATGGTTGTTCGCCCGGCGGACAACGCAGAAGCGCTCGGCGCCGTGGGGCTCAACCATACTGGTCAGGTTCGGCGACTGGTCTGGGCCGGGGACCAAAACATTGACGAGCTTTACATGTTCACAGGCATGCACATTATCGAACCGTCGCTGCGTCAGCAGCTGCCAGACAAAGGCTGCATTGTCCGAAGCACCTACATCCCAATGGTCGAACAGAATGGTCCGATTGCCGGAATTATTGAGGACTCCGCATTTAGAGACCTTGGCACCAAAGGAGATTATCTCGACGCCAACCTTCAAATTGCGAGCGGCAATATAGCACTGCCGGGCTTTACCCCTCGACCGGATGACAATATAATCCATGAGACCGTCATGCAGGCAAATGGCGCAACGGTCGAAAACAGTGTTATTGGCGAAAATGTCATAATTGAGAGTAACATTCACGTGCGGCAGTCCATTGTCATGGCCGGCGCAGTGATTAAGGAAGACATCTGTCGAAAAATAATTTTATCGGATGGCACCGTCATGAACGGGGCTGAATAAGTGACAACAGAAAGAAGCAATCAGGTTATGAGCGACGAAATATTAAAATTGAATCCCCAGTTGGTCTGGAAATATTTTTATCAGATCAGTAAAATCCCCCATCCATCGGGCAAGGAAGCGGCGCTGGCTGAGGCGGTCTGCAGTTGGGCAGACTCAGCCGGATGCACTGTCGATAAAGACCGGGCCGGCAACCTGCGGATTAAAATTCCCGCCACTGAAGGACACGAAAAAGCGCCATCAGTCGCTATTCAGGCTCACCTCGATATGGTGTGTGAAAAAAACACGGACACTCAGTTCAATTTTGATACCGACCCTTTGCAACTGCGCATTGTCGATGGCTGGGTGATGGCCACAGATACCACACTGGGTGCCGACAATGGCATAGGTCTGGCCATGGGACTGGCGCTGATGGAAGACCCATCCTGCATCCATGGTCCGCTGGAGGTGCTATGCACGCTGGACGAGGAGACCGGTTTGAACGGTGCACTCAATCTGGCGCCCAGTTGGCTTGAAAGTAACATCATGATCAACACCGACACAGAGGACGAAGGCCTGTTTATTATCGGCTGTGCGGGCGGCGCGGACACCGATATTTATCTTCCGATTGAACGGGAAGCATATGATGGAAATGTGTTCAGGCTAACTGTAAAAGGTCTCAAGGGCGGCCATTCCGGCATGGAAATCAACCAGAACCTGGGAAATGCCATCCACCATCTCTGCAACGCCATCGAAAACCTACAGCTCGAAGCGGAGATACGTCTCATCGACATACGCGGTGGCGACAAACACAATGCCATTCCCCGCGAAGCCGAAGCTGTTTTTGCATCAGACGGCTCACTGCCTGCGCTGGCGCTTTCAGTAAAGGGTCTGGAGATTATCATGTGCAAATGTCTGACAGCGAAAGAGCAGGATGCCTCACTTGTGATTTCGGCAGCGTCGGCGGAAGCAACGCCAATGACTGCAGATTCGACGACGAAGGTGGTTCGCATGCTAAAAGCCATTCCTCACGGCGTGGTGACCATGAGTATCGATATTCCCTTGCTGGTCGAAACGTCGACCAATCTTGCCAACGTGCGTACCAAAGAAAATGAGGTCATCGTACTGACCAGTTCCCGTTCTTCGAATCCCGAACTGCTTAACAACATCCTCGGTCAGATCAGTGCAGTGGGCAAACTCGCCGGCGCCAGGGTCAACACGCATACCGGTTACCCCCCATGGGAGCCGGATTTCGACTCCGCGCTAATCGCACCGGCCAAACAGCTGTATTCAGAAATGTTTAATAAATCGCCAGAGTTCAATGTGATTCACGCAGGACTGGAAGGTGGCATTATCAAGTCCAGATATCCGTCGCTTGACGTCATATCCTTTGGACCCAATATTGAAAGTCCCCACTCCCCAAGCGAACGCACTGAGATTCAGTCCGTGGAAAACATCTATCGATTCCTCTGCGCGTTTCTGACCCGGATTCAAATCAACTCCTGATACATATCCGCGACCTATGAAGAAATCATTGCCATATCCGTTCCTCCATCGACGGTAAAAAAATACGGACAATAAAAAGCTCATCAGTGCATACGCCCGGTTTGTCCCCCACGGATTGCTGGAACTGTTGGGAAAAAAGGACATCACCGAACTGCAACTGGGTCTCCAGGTTGAAAAAAAGCTCACGGTTCTGTTTGCGGATATTCGCAGGTTCACGGCGTTTTCGGAAAGCCTGACACCGCAGGAAAACTTCAATTTTATTAACTCATTTTTAAGTCAAAATGAAAGATTATCCGTGACCGGTGCCAACAGGTTTCACACTCCTTAAAGCCCCTAAAACAATAATCGGAGCACACCGGCAGTTCCACCAGCATCGACAGCAGCACACCCACATCCATCCTGCGCACTGCTGTTTGCACCCGTAATCTCTGCATCCACTGCCAGGTCCGTATCCTGCTCCGGTTCCACCGCAGCCTCGTGCCATTCGTATGCCCCCACATCAACGCCACTGCCCTGCGGTCTCAAAATGCGATCCAAATCCAGTTCCGGCGCGTATTCACTCAGACCGGCATCAACGGCTGCACTTTGTGGCAGTATATGAAAATCGAATCCGGACATATCCACAAACAGCGCAGATGGGTCATCTATAATTATGTTTCCCAAATTTTCGAGCGTATCCACGCCACTTATGGAAGTGGCAAGGTTGTTGGCAACGACGCAATTTTCTGGCGGTGTGCCGTCCTTGTGGTCGGCAATCATAATCCACGGTGGCCCAGGTTCTTCAGCATTGGGATCAAGTACCGTATTATTCACGATGCGGCAATTTCGAGCACCGTAGAGGGAGATGCCATGCCAGTGGTCGGTATAAATCACATTGTTCTCCACCACCCAGTCTTCGAACATACCGTCAAAACAGCCAATCCCCTGAAGCGTCCCCCGAAAAGGCTGATTGGGATCCTCGTAATTAATAATGGTATTGCCCCTTAACACGATTCCGCGCACCGTTCCGGTTCCAACGCCGTCATCCCCCACAGACCAGGACTGAAATCCGTCATCATGGTTCTCATTTACGTCATAACAGTTTTTAACCGTGTTATACGCAAACAGGGTGTAATCCCCAAGGCCCCGCATCCCGTCTCCGGCAAAATTTTCGACTGTATTGCCAACCACCGTTGAATGCGTCGCCCCAACACTGATTCCAAAATTAACGTTTCTCAGATAATTGCCAATTATGGTGATTCGAGTGCCATCCGCATTGATGCCATTGGCAGGCAGGGTGTTCCAGTCATCAAGCGTCCAGCTGGACGCGTCATCAACGGACTGCAACCTGCAGCTTTCAATCACGATGTCATGCACTGGTCCCTGCCAGTCGTGAGAATCAATATCAACCATGGTCGTCGGATCATACGATTCACCAAATGCTGACTGATATTGAGACCGCGAATGGTCCAGTTGGCTGAAGCGCGAACAAGTACACTGGTGAAGCGCGCATCCGCACCGGCAACGGCCTGAATCGTGACCATCTCATGGTTATAGTAGCCGGTTAGATTCACTGCACCGTAGTCACCGGTCTGTAACCACAGGGTATCTCCCGCCTTAACAGGGGCGCCGCTGTTTTTAGAAATGAGCATGGCATCATCACCAGGTGGCAAAGCATCCCACCCCTGCGACTCAATCAGGTTATCGTCAAGCACCTGTTGCAAAGACAACCACGGATTTGAAGCACTGCCATCTCCAGCTGCACTGCCGTTCACCGGATCCACATAAAAATCTGATGCCCATACCCTGCACGGCAGTATCAGAAAAAACGCTAAACACGTCGTCACAGGCCATTTCACTTGATATGATGTCATCTACATCTCCTTAAAAATGAAGCATAATAAACACAGGCTTTATTCTAAAAGATTGCCGGGCAACATACAAACAGTCCTATTCGGAAACGGACAATCATCCCAATGGCTGGTCATGGCAATGCTTTGGGCAGGCAGATTCGCAACGTAACCTACTTTTTGTCGGGCACGGGTAATCCGTAATCTGTCTGATAGTTTTCGGTCTCGAACTCCGGTACGCCGTAGTCGGGTAACATCACATCGGTGGCGGTATCTGTGTCGGGCATGCCATAGGCAGGGACGTCTGTTTCTTCTTCAATTGGCATACCGTAATCCGCATCCGCATCGGTGTCGCTGTCAGAATAGCCCGTATCGACCGGCATGCCATATTCAATCGCGTATTCGGTATCAACTGGCATACCGTAATCCGCATCGGTAACGCTGTCTGTATCACTGTCCGAATCCGAATCCGAATCAGAATCGGAATCGGTATCTGTGTCCGAATCTGAGTCCGTATCTGAGTCAGATGCGCCAGTGTCGAAAGGCATTGCGTATTCGGGTGAAATCACGTCGGTGTCGGGCATACCGTAGGCAGGGGTATCCGTTTCTTCGATTGGCATCCCGTAATCCGTATCCACTGGCATGCCGTAGTCCGCGTCAGAATCAGTGTCGCTATCGGTATCACTGTCAGCGTCACTATCCGCATCACTGTCCGAATCGGAATCACTATCGGTATCCGCATCTGAGTACCCTGCACTATCCGTATCTGTTTCAGTGTCCCTGGGTGACGGCTCATCCACATCGTCACAGGCGCTCACGCCCGCGCCCAGCAACATGGCCAGAGTGACTGCGGCCGCCTGTTTCGAAAGATACTGCCCGGTTTCCTTTTGTTCATGCAGCGTGCGATAAACACACATGGGGTTCTCTACGCCATCCCCGGACGCCACCTTCTTCGCTGTACAGCCCCCTTTGCAGATTTCCGCCTTATCGCAGGTTCTGCAGAATCCACCCAATTCGTCGATAGTCCAGTTCCGGGTGTACGCAAACGCGCCATCCCGATGCCAGATCTCAGCCAGTGGCGTCTCCCGAATGTTTCCCTCCACAAACTCCTGACCACGGTCGTTGTAGCCGGCCATAATCGACAGACATCCCTTGATGTTGCCGTTCGACTCTATTCCGATAACGCTCTTTCCCGCGCCGCAACCCGTAAAATGTTTCCCGTGATTCGCTTTGCGCAACAGCTTTTCGTTCGGTCCAAAATACCCAACAGAATCAGACGGGTGAACGCGAATCGGGCTTTTGCGAATGAGTTTTCCCAGCGTCTTTTCAACGCCAATCAACTGACCCGGCGACAGCAGCATATCCCTGTGATCACTCATGTTCCCCATGTCTGTCCCCAGCTGCACCTGCCACGCATACGCGCCCTTGTCGACAATCAACTGATGAAGCGATTCCAACTCGCGCAGGTTTCTGGTGTTCAGATGTGTCAGCACAGCAAAAGGCATCCGCTCTTCCCGACACGTGTCCATGGCGGTCATCAATTGCCGAAAATGTCCAATTCTGCCGCGAATAAAATCATGGGTTTGGGCTTCGCCGCCGTCGAGACTCAACCCAATTCCAGATAACTGCATCTTTTTTGCCAGTCGAATCGCGTCGCGGTCAAGAGAGACAGCATTGGTAATCATTCCGGCGCGAATTCCCACAGAAGTCGCCGCGTGAATAATATCCGGCCAGTCTTCCCGGCACATGGGCTCTCCCCCCGAAATCGAAATCCACTCCATTCCCAGTTTTTTTAAGTCCGAAAACATCGTGCGGATTTCATCGATACCTAACTCATCCGCCCGTGCTTTTCCCGCCCGTGAACCGCAGTGCCTGCAACGGAGATTGCATTTTAACGTTGCCTCAAACACGCCCCGTCGGGGTATGAATTCAGATCTCTGCATCGCCATGGCTCATCCTTTCGTTTAATTGAATAAATTAATGAATGTCCAATTTATAACACATACCAATAAAAAAATGGGAACTTTTCAGTTTTCGTTTTGCATATCCACATCGCCAAGGGTAGCAATCAAATTTCTTAGGCGACTTTTGCCAAATGGCTTGTGCCAGATACTCATAAGGTCAGCAGCGGCTGCGCTGTTTTCAGCCTCCCGGTCTCCGTGATTGGTCAAAAGAACAACACGGGAAGGTGCGGATACCAGACAGGCATCTTTCAAAAAATTAACACCATTCGTACCCGGCAACCGATAATCGGCAATTACCAAATCAAACGGAATCACCTCAGCAGTGAGCGCCTCCAACGCATGGGAAGGATCGAGCTGAATACTCACGTCAAAACCCAATTCCCGAAGCATTCTCGACATCATTGTCCCCGAACTGATATCGCCAGCCACCAGAAGGATTCGTTGAATCGGCCGACCATGCCCTTCAGCCGGCTTCCACGGCGGAATTGTGTTTTCATCTGGAACCGGAAACAACGCAGTAATGCATGTCCCTTTGCCCGGTTCACTGTCCACGAGCAGATTGCCCCCATGCTCCTTCATAATACCAAAAACGACCGACAATCCCATACCGCTTCCTTTTCCCACTTCCCGGGTGGTAAAAAACGGATCGAACATTTGCTGTATTATTCTCGCGTCCATCCCACATCCTTCATCCTCAATCGTGATCGCAACATATTTTCCCGGGGTGACGGCACCAAGACGGCCAGAGATCCCATCTCCCAACTGCTGGGCCTCACAAAAGACCCGAAGCGTGCCTCTTTCATCCATGGCATGCACGCCGTTGGTGCAGAGGTTCATCATCAATTCGTGAATCTGAATAGGATCAGCAACAATCGATGGTACATCTCGGCCGATTCGCGTTTCAATCGCAATCGTTGATGGAAATGCCGCGCGAAGCAACACGACTACCTCTCGTACTATCAGTTGAGGTGCAATTTCGGTAAGTGCCTGCTTCTGCTGGCGGGTGAAGGACAGTATCTGATTAATCAGCTGCTTTGCCCGCTCAGTGGATACCAGTATCTGTTGAATATATTGCCCGCTCAACGATTCGGGCGCCCATTCGTCGGCAAGCAAATCGGCATATCCCATAATCGCACCAAGAATATTGTTGAAATCATGGGCGATACCGCCGGATAAATATCCGAGTGCTTCCATTTTCTCAGCCTGATGCAGCTGCTTTTCCTTGAGTATATCCTCGGTGATATCCTTTTTAACTGCGACATAATTCACGATTGTCCCGTCAGTCCCCATCACCGGAGAAATCACTGCCCGTTCCGTGTATCGAGCACCATTTTTTCGCTGGTTTTCAAAAACGCCGCGCCATGTCCGCCCGGAAGATATTGTTTCCCACATCTCTTTGTAAAATGATTCATCGTGAACGCCACTTTGCAGGACCCGCGGATTCTCCCCCATCACATCTTCCCGGCGATATCCGGTTACGTTTTCGAATGCGGGATTGACATAGACAATTTTGGCGTGCACATCGGTGATAACAACAACCTCCGCCGCCTGTTCCATGGCCATTGACAACCGCACAAGGGCCTGTTCCGATTGCTTGCGTTCTGTAACATCTTCAAAAATTGTGGCGAACAGGCCGGGCGCTGGCTGATAGGCGGTAACCTCAAAGTATTTGCCCAACTCCTTTGAATAATTGGTAATGGTCGTTGATTCGCCAGTCAAAGCGACTTTGCCATAGGTTTCGATCCAGTACGGTTCTGTATCCGGCAGCACATCAAGCACTCTTTTGCCAACAATACTTCGATTCAAACCAGTCAGGCGCTCAAATGAAGGACTTATATCAAGAAAGCGATAATCGATCGGTGCACCGGTTCCATCGCAGATGATTTCATGAATGGCAAAGCCGTTGCGCATGGTTTCAAACAGTCGGTAATATACACCATCCAGTTTTTGCTGAACCGTCACATCGGAAGGTAAGTTTGATGGCTGCGGAGTTTTCATGATGCGCAACTTTCTGAAATGATACGTAAAAATCAGTAAAGCACGAATTGTTGGGCGGTCAAATCAAGGTTTGGCAATCCGACGCATTCCAGGTGGAATGGAAAGCATCCATGGACGCGTGGATTGAAAAAGGCGCTAACTGAAGAGCACCCCTCTCGGCTCAATCTGATGCGCCGATATTGCCGTATACAAGCCCCCTGCCGGCAGTGCTCATGTACACCCGGCCGAACACATTCGTATCCCCCTGCACAAACTTCCCGTTGCCTGGGCCACCGTATTGATGCGCGTCGTCATTCATGCGCGCCCAGGATTCACCTTTGTCGATGGAATAATATACGCCAAGCGGATTGTCAGTCGCACCGGCCACGCCCCAGATGAAGAGCGTTTCGTAATCGGCGCCATCAGCCGCTTTGCCAATGCCCACCGCATGCGCGGAGTACACCGACGCAAAGCGCACCCATGTCTCGCCGCCATCATCTGAAAATGCCAGTCCGTTTGTACTGAAACGGCCATTCTCCGCCCAGCTTTGCGCCTGATCCAAAGGCGCCCAAATATGCCCTTCCCTGCCTGGTACGGTTCGAATCAGACCGTTACTGGATTGCCACAATCCCTCGGCATCGTTTTGCACAGCCCCAACCGTCTCAAACGAAACCCCTTTGTCCGACGATTTTTTTAAATTTCCCTGCTGGTCCAGCAGATAAAACACATCCGCATTCACCGGGTCACAGACAATTCGCGCATATTGAGACTGCCCATCCATCCCGGTTACGGTTGTCCAGTTAGCTCCCATATCATCGGAGCGATATACCACGTTGGCATTTTCGGGGCGATGCAGCAATACCTCACCGTCCGCTGACAGCACCACCAACCCATGAGTGCCCATGGGTTCCGGCAGCGCCGTCCAGGAGGCGGCGTTGTCATCAGAAAAATACATCACATCACTCTCAATTCCTGTGCCAGTGGAGTAATCAGTTACATGACCGGTACGTAAAAATGCGCCCGTGAGCGGCGCGTATCCCAGCGAATGGGTGGTGCCGATTTCCGGGATGTGGACCGGGGCCGATTCGCCGATATTGGTATATACCGCGCCATCATAGTCGCCAATCGCAGTGACCAGAGGGCCACCGGGGATGCTGACGATATCAAGTGGCACCGTTTCTTCAATTCCTCTGGATTCAAACCGCCACACCGGCAGCGCGTCTTCGAGGTTGTCAGTATGAAAAACCCCATTTCCGGAAACCACCCATGCCTCGTTGGTATCAAACGGATTAAATGCGACATCACCTGCCCAATGAATGGCGTGACCGCTTATCCATGCATTTCCATTGGGATCCGCATTGGCATTGTCCGGATCATCAGGCTCCATATATGAAAATCCGGTGGTCCAGGTTTCTCCTCCGTCCGCAGTTACATAAATACGATCGCCCCACCCTTCTGCGCCATCCGCATAACGCGTCTGACCACCATAATAATTGAGTGTGGTAACCACGATATGGTTTGTGTCTTTGGGATCCACACTGACACCGCCGAATCCATGAGATGTTCCCTGACCGCCGTTGCCCATTAACTCAGACCCGTCATCAGACATGGGTGTTAGATTCGTCCATGAATCGGACGCAATATCATAACGGTAAAACGAACCGGTGTTGATACCATGGGGACCAGGGGCATTATTGTATGTAATATAGAGGCTGCCTTCAGCCAAAACCGCGCGGTTTGGCATCTGACCGGTTGGGCCCCCGTTGATGGTATCGAACGACGCACCGCCATCTGTACTGACATACAGATTATCACCAATCTGAGATACGCCCATATACAGCGTATCGGTGCCTCCATCAGCAGTCAGACCGCCACTTTCGTCGAAAAACACAAAACTGATGCCATTGGTATTGACTAAATCGGCGCCGGAACTGGCACCAATGTCACTGACTTTTCGCCACGATTTTCCGGCGTCTTCGCTTTTAAACAGCCCCGCTGAGCGACTCCCGCAAAACACGATATCGGAATTATTGGGGTCCACTGCCAGCTTCTCTCCGGTCTGGCGCCCCATTCCATTGCCATGAGCCCCCCACAGTTCAGTAACGTCCGTCACATCAAACGTTTCACCGTAATCGTCGGACCGGAGAATGGCTGTTTTTCCGTCACTGAAATACGACGTGCCGGCGAGTATATACAGGCGTCCAGGATTGGACGGATCGAGCGCGAAACTCTCAGTGCCATACAGCCCCACATCATCCTGTGAAATCCAGTCCATGAGAGGTATCCAAACCCCATGTGTATCATTCCATCGATAAACGCCCCCCACGTCTGTGCGGGCATACACGAGTCCTTCCACATCTTTCGACGGCAGCAACCCCGCCACAAAACCGCCCCCATCAAAGCGAACATTTCCCCAGCCATCGGTATCCCCGGGCTCAATATCCACCGGCCCTGTATCGGTATCCGAGTCCGTATCGCTATCCGCATCCGAATCACTGTCTGTATCCGTATCACTATCCGAATCAGAGTCAGAATCGCCATCTGTGTCACTGTCTGTATCTGTATCGGAATCACTGTCTGAGTCGCTGTCGGTGTCCGAATCACTGTCACTATCCGCGTCAGAATCGGCATCCGAATCCGAATCCCCATCGCCATCTCCATGCGAAGTCCCATCACTGTCCGAATCGGAATCCGAGTCCGAGTCCGAATCAGAATCAGAATCAGAATCGGCATCGCCACCAATATCCCCATCAGTTGTGTCTTTGGCTTTAGATTCATCTGATGAGCAGCCGTTCAGCACGCTTAACGCCGGTATGAAACAAAGTACCCCAATCAGTATTTTCCAGTTTTTTGCAGTCATAATCTCTCCGCTTGATATTCAATGGACAATGAAATCGCAATTTATGGCCTATGCGCTCCCCGTCAGTACCCGTGACAACCGGATTCGTGTCATTTCAACCAGAGAAAATTTATAATTTAAATATCACTGAAATTAACGTACAGCTGGCTCGCAGCGCATATTTTGTGTTATGAACACTTATAGAATGAGACGCCCACATACCAGTGAGATGCCACCCAGCTTTAAAGACACCTTCGTAGAACTGCTCAGGCGCGCTTCGACACAATTGCCCCAGGATGTTACAACGGCACTTCGCGAGGGACATGCGGCTGAAATTCAGGGGTCCCCCGCGTCAAATGCACTGGAAACAATCCTGGAAAACATTAGTCTTTCGCGACGAAACAGCACTCCGCTTTGTCAGGACACCGGCACGAACATCTGGCATGTGTATCACCCTCGTACAATATGTAAAACTGCAATCGAAGAGATTATCCGCGAGGCCACAGCCGAAGCGTGTCAACGTTCATATCTTCGAGCCAATGCGGTGGACCCGATAACAAATCTGAACACCGGTAACAACCTGGGACAGCGGTTTCCTGTCATCTCATTTTACGAATGGCGGTCCAGTGCCATTCGCGCCGCTGTAATGCTCAAAGGCGGCGGCTGCGAAAACGTGTCATGCCAGTATGCGCTGCCATACGAACCAATTCATGCCGGTAGGGACCTGGAAGGCGTTCGCCGCGTTGTGCTCGATGGGGTTTTCAACGCTCAGGGACGCGGTTGCGCTCCCGGTATTATTGGTGTGGGTGTCGGTGGTGATCGCATTACAGGGATGATTGAAGCCAAGCACCAGCTGTGGCGCGAACTGGGAGACGAAAACGAAAATCCGCTCCTCAGCAAACTCGAGAAGCGACTATATTCCGAGTGCAATCAATTGGGTATCGGCCCCATGGGCTACGGCGGAAAAACCACAGTGCTGGGCGTAAAAGTTGGGGCTATTCACCGAGTGCCGGCATCTTATTTTGTGTCCATATCATATATGTGCTGGGCATCCCGCCGTGCCTGTGTGACGATTGCGCCGTCCGGTAAATTAACCTATCACAAACGGGTGCCCCGCTACTTTGGCTGCAACACACCCAACTGCAAAGGCCCATCCCATTGAAAACAATCCAGCTGCCAATCAACGGCAACGATATTCAAAAGTTACGCGTCGGCGATGAAGTCCAAATATCCGGACACATGGTAACCGCGCGGGATATGGCGCACCGTTATATGACGGACCAGTGGCCAGACTGGCTCGTCCCACTGCTGCGGGACGGCGCAATTTATCATTGTGGCCCGGTAGTAAGTCAAAACAACGGCGTATACGCCGCCCTCTCCGCGGGGCCGACCACATCCATCCGGGAAGAACCCTACGCGCACCGGGTGATTGCGCGCTACGGTCCTCGTCTGTTAATCGGTAAGGGCGGAATGGGAGATAAAACGCTTGAAGCCATGCGGCAACACGGCGCTGTGTACATTCATGCCACAGGCGGTGCGGCCAGTGTTATCGCCAAATCCATTGTGCATATTCACGCCGTTCACATGCTGGCAGAGTTTGGTGCACCAGAAGCATTCTGGGAGTTGGAGGTAGAGAATTTTACTGGCGTTGTCACCATGGACGCCCATGGCGGCAGTTTGCATCGGACGGTCCGCGAGGCGTCTCAAAAACAGCTATTCGCCCTGCTGGGCGACACTTAAACACAGGACAAACCGCCATGACCACAGATACCAAAACCAAACCAGAGGCGAACACGCACATAACTTCACGTGATTTGAACTGCAACGAATCCGCCACCTGCCAGGTGCTCACCTACGATGGTCATCGCGCCGCGCAGCGTCCGCGTGTCGTGATATTTGACGATATTGAGTATCAGGTGAGAGAATGCGAATCCCTGTTTATCTCCACAGGAGAGGCTGCATCGGCGCCCGTCAGGCGTGGTTTTGTTGTGCGCTGTGAAGGCGGACGACAGTTCAGACTTACTCTGACGGAAGGCGTGGGATGGCTAATCGAATCCCAACCAGGACTGTTTGTAACGCCGTGATCCGTGTAAAAACGGATTAATTTTCGAGGGACTCAAATATGCCTTCCAACGACACTGGTTTGATATGGTAGTGCTGAATGAGGCCGGATTGAATATGTGCTGTGAAAAGTGCCGGATCGCTTGCTGAAATCATCACTCGATTCATCATTGGATAATTGATAGCCACCTGCCCCAGTAACCAGATGCCGTTGTAAACAGGCATATCGAAGTCCGTAATAATGGCCTCGAAATCGCCAGTTGCCAGCCGAACCGCAGCATCCTCAGCATCAATGGCGGTTTCGACAACATAGTGTTTGGTCAGTTGCCGTCTGAGTGCCCGCAGCAGCGTTCCGTCGTCGTCAACAACCAGCACTCGCTTCCTGGCGCTTCGGCGGGAAACGCCAGTTTCGATCATTCCGGAATGCAAAACCTGAATTGCCATGATTCCCCCCAAAAAGTAAAATTTGGACAAATGATACTGCACCCATGTATAGCATGAACCAGTGTCCAGTCAAAAAAAATTTCAATCCGTAATTATCAGGCGGCGAAACAACAGGCATGACACCCCGTATCTTCATGAAGGGATGAAAGAAAAGCTATCTCATCATTAGGCCAATCAGCATGGTTCGAAGAGATTCGTTCACCAGCGGTTTATGCAGAAAAACATGAATAAGGCCCGCTTTTATGTGAGGTGCAAAGCGCTCATGCAACCCAGCGCTGGCCAGTACTCGAATGGTCTGGGGAGAAACATTTTTTATTTGTTCCAGCAGCCATAGTCCGTTGTGCCCGGGCATATCACAGTCTGTAATGATCACGGAGTACGTACGCTGGTTCACCAGCTGAAGTGCTTCATCAGAATCGGTGGCAATATCGACATCCCAGTTCTGTCTCAACACGCGTACCATTCCACGCAGGGATACCCGGGAATCATCCACGAGCAAAATTGAAAACCGCTCACTGATATCAACCGCATCTGCGGTCTCAACTGCTGCAGCCGGACTGGATTCGCCAAGTGATGATTGCTGTCTGCCCATGATTACCTCTCGTTATATATAATTAAATCCGATTTTTCACACGTAAGTCAAAAAAAATACCATATTTTCCATGTTTAATTTTGACTCAAGAAATGCCGCCGTTTGCCGACAAACAGTATGAAGGTGCGTGGTCATGCCAGCATCGGCTTGAGACTGCGCATGTTTGAAACTGCGCATGAATGACGCGAAACGAATTTAAGGGAGAATTGCCGTGGATCGCATCAGTCCAGAACTAACAGGCGCCGCAATGGATGTGGCTGTAATGAAAAAACAAAAAGAAATGATAGAACAGCAGGGACAGGCTGCCCTTGAACTGATTCAGTCGGCAGAAGCGCCGCAACAGGCGGCACGGGTCGCATCTCCCCCCGGTTTGGGTAGCCTGATTGACGTCTATATTTGATCGCTAAAATAAACCAACCGAAAACCCCTTTGCAAAAAAACGTATTGCGTCCAATACTGTTAAACGATTTTCAAACGAGTTCTCTAAAAGCAGAGGTGGGCCAGTTGACCAGAATGACGCACCATTTTCCAGTTCCCAATCTTGCCCACAGCGGAACCAGATGTATTTGCCGGCAGCTTCTTGAGAAGCTACTTTTTTAACAGGCGGGTCAGATGTATAAAAAAATATTCTCGAGCAGCATTCACAGCGCAGCCGACAGTATCCATCGATTTAAAAAAAAGCTGGGGACAGCGCCGGGCACCGTCGAATACACTGGCAAACAGCCTCATGTCGCAACGCGCATTCATATCGCAGACTATGACGAATCCGGTGTTGTTCAATGGTCCGGTGGACCTGGCGAACCTCTGCCAACCCAGACTCATCAGAAGCGATGGATACAAATCAGCGGTCTCAGTGATACCGCATTTATCAATCGCATTGGTGACGAATACAAAATTCCGTCAATGGTGCTTGAAGACATCGTAAATCCGGCCCAGGGAGCAAAAATTGAAAACTGCGACGGTTTTGTATTCGTGGTCCTCAAAGCCCCGTTGATTTGCGAACGCACACAGGAGCTGCATTTTGAGCATCTCAGCATTCTGCTGTTTGATAACCGCGTCATTTCATTTCAGGAATCGGATACATTCCACTTTGAAAAGCTTTATGACCGCCTCCATAATCCATCCGCTCGTATGCGCAGGCATGGCAGTGACTATTTCGTTTACGCCATGATTGATTTAGTCGTTGACACGTATACGTTCCTTCACGACCTGTTTAACGAAAAGATGGATACTTTGGAAGACGCTGTGATGGAATCCACAAACCGGAACCATGTAAACGAAATACATGCGCTGAAGCGTTATATTGCGGCCACCCGAAAAGCAATCAGACCTTTGCGGGCAATCGGTGAAATGCTGGCGTCAGGAGATCTGCCACATGTTTCCGAGGACATCGAAATCTACATCAGAGACCTTCGGGACCATATCAATGGGTTACTCGAGGCTGTGGAAAGCAATCGGGAAGCTGCGACCATGTTGATGGAAAGTTATCTCTCCCTAATGAGTCACCGAATGAATGAAGTGATGAAGGTGCTTACAATGATGAGTGCCATCTTCATCCCCCTTGGATTTATCGCGGGGCTGTACGGAATGAACTTTGACCATATGCCGGAACTGCATTTTAAATATGGATATTACATGGTGCTCACCGGAATGCTGACTCTGGTTTCCGCTATGCTGATTTTCTTTAAATTTAAGAAATGGATTTAGAGGGAATAAGATGGAATGCGTTTCTACTCGCGTTCCCGGTCTCGCAAACGACGAGGAATAACGACTGGTCGCTTCTCTCTGTTAGGCAGCACGAAACGACGATAAATCCCGATGGATGAACTGTTTTTACCAACCGCGGTGCCCACGCTGGTTTTGTCAGTCAAATCAATCTCTACCTGAAGTTCAAGGTCATTTTCGTTTTTGGCTGGATTGGCATTCACAACAGTATACACGGTCGACCTGTCGGTGACCCGTTTTCCGGCTTTCAACGCGGTGCTCCCCTGCTCTGTGGTTTCCACCCGCAACTGACTTATGCCGAAGCGATTGTAGAGCAGATTATGAATACCTGGATACTGCACGGCCAGCAGGTTGGTAATCGCGCCGGTTGATGTTTCAGCATCTTCCTCTGTGCTGCCGGATACGAGTAATGTCAGAATCTGTTCCTCTGTGAGGGCTGGTGAAGAAGAGAGTGTCAATCTGGGATGAAGCAGATTGCCAGAGACATTCAGGTATACGGTATACGACGAAATGTTGCTGGAGGACTCAAGCTGCAGGAATGCGCCGTTTCCAGGGGCATCTGCAATTGTCAACTCACCGCGTTCAATGGCAAACGAATTCTGAAACAGATTAAACGTGCCGCCGGCAGCATCGATACTTCCCTCAACCTGACTCACGCCGTCGTTTCGGGCCAGTATAAGATTAGCCTTCCAGGCAGTATTCAAATCACGCCCCTTAACAAGAATCGGCGATTCGCTTTTCAAGTGAATTCGATAATTGCTCAGGTCTTCAACCGTCTCATTTTCGTCGAAACTGTTTCTTACTGTCACATTTGAATTAGTGGGCACAAACCGAGCAGCATTGCGTTCTTCTGCAGGTTTGGTTAACAAGGTATTTTTCATCGTTACATCCAAATCAAATCGATCACGATCTAACCGGAATGTCGCATCACTTTTCAAGTCAACTATAAAACGGGGCAAACCGGCAAGCGAAACAGGAAACCTGGACATTTTCAGTCGCCCACGCCCTTCCAACCCCTGTGAATTGAATTGCGCATTCCCAACCAAACTGCCGCTTCCTCTGGCACTGCGAAATTTAAACCAGGGAATAGCGATTTTTTTTCCTTTTAAACGAAATTCGCCATTCACACCATGAATCCGATTAGCCAGACCGGTAATTGAAAATTGACCGTCCTGCAATTTTAAACGTCCGACCATAATTGGCGCACCAAGCGTGCCCGTCACATCAACCTTTGCAACGGCTTTTCCGCCAAATCGCGACATTGCTGGGATGGACAGTAATTCCAGAAGCTGCAGTTCGATGGCATTGATCTGCAGACGCGCCGAGACCGGGATGTTTGACCAAACTTGTCTACCTGTCATCAGATTCGATGGAGAGGCTACGGTCTCCATAAAAAAAGCAGATTGTTCCTGACCGCGCTGGACAACCGATAATTTCAGCTCTTGTGTATGATGATTGGCAACCAATTGTCCATCAAGAAACACTGGCATCATTCCGGCGGCACCAATGCTTCCTCCAATTTTTGATGTCACCTTGAATTTTTCCGCGTTGCCGGAAATACGCCCGTCTGTTCCCAGCGTGATATCAAAAATATCCGAAATACCTAAAAGATGCCGGAACGGATAAAAATTCACAGGTGGAATTTTCCAGTAAAGAAAGTGTTCCCGGTTGGATTGCCAGACAATGTCACGGGTCTTCACATCAATACGCAATGGAATTTTTGCATTCAGATGAAAATCCTTGCCATATGGATGTTCCCCTGACAAATCCATCTTAAGAGTTTCATTTCCGTACTGACCAGTCAGTCGAAGGTGACGCATTGTCCAGTCGCCAATCACTGCATCAGTGGCAGTTATTTCAGTTGTTCCAGAAAACACACCGTTACTCAGTACCAATCCACCTCTCGCAGAAAGCACGCCATCAAGGCCTTCAAGCATGACCATGGGTCTAAGTAAAACCGGCGAAAAGTTGCGAATCTGATACTTGACCTTTATGTTTTGCATGTCAGTAACGAATGCCGTTACGCTGGTGGCAGCGTCCCCCCAATTCAGTAATGCCTGCCATTGATGCGGTTCGAATTTCGTTTTGGAAATCGTGCCAATATTCAATGTGCCGGACAATTCCAATTTAGCCGGTACACCGTTGGGCATTAGCCATTCCGCATTAAGCGCCTGCGATTTTTGCCGGACATCAAAATTCAAATGGGCCGGGAAACGAATAAGCGCGCCATCCCCAAGCCATCCGCCCAATTGCCCCGAACCAGATATTTCATGTCCGTCACATAAGAGCGCCGCGGTTAAAGAGGCATCAAACCTCAGCAGACCCAAGTCAATATGCCAGTGCGGAAACTGATCAGGTGACAAGTGTTCCACAACCAGATCAAGGTGCCATCCTGAGTCACTAACGGGATGAATATTCTGTGTTAAGGGGTCATAACTAAACTTAATATCTCCATCAATGTGTCCATCCAAATTCTCCATATTCAAATACGCACCAATAGTGGCCAGAGAGAAACGATGCGCCGTTGCATGCATGTGAATAATCGAATCGTCCAGTTTCGCCTGCAAACCCAATTTTGAATCACCGATGGAAGCTGTCACATCAACTCCGCCGCCTGCATATTTACTGTTGAGTATACCATCCATATTCAGCGTGGACGCCACATCAATCGCAACAGGATTACCCTGTCGATCAACAGTCTCGATATGCAGTGTCTGTGAGTCTGATCGAATTTCGTGGGCAAGCTGTATTTCCATGTCGCCAATGGAAGAATGAGATATGTTCCCCTTCAATTCACCCAGCATTTCCAATTGGGATCCGGAAACGTTCAATTCGCCGCTACCATCGAGAAAAATTTTCAGTCCATGGGGTAACTGGCCAAATTTTTCCACCCAAACATGGTCGAGGCGAGAGAACGTCCATTTCGCGCTGGCGGGGCGATTCCTTAAAATTCGATAATCTCCATTTTTTAAATTAAGACGAATCGGAATTGTACCTGTCACGCTAATTGCACGTGCGCCTTTTCCAGCGCCATCCACATTGAGTAACAGATGTTTGTTTTTCAACTCCCCCTGAACTGACAATGTCGAAAATGAAATATCGCGAAAAATAAGATCCGTTGCGTTTAATGTTAATTGGATGGATGGATTTTGCAAAGTCCCCGATACGGTCATGGATCCTTCCAGCGTCCCCGTTATCGGTTCAGAAAAATACGGATTAAACTGTTTCATCTCAACGTTGCTGATTGCCACTTTTCCATTTAACAGGTCTTGTTTCCGTTCAAACTGTTCAATCAAAACGCCGGCACCGTTAATCTGAAGGTCGATTGGTGACATGGAACGAACAGCATTACTGGTGACCAGCAGCCGAAATGGTGCCATGGTTTTAAGTTGCAAATCGGACAGGGAGCTGTTGATATGATCGATATTAACGGTGATGTCCTCCCCTATGGAAACCCGAACATCAGCGGAGGCGGCGCCAACTTTTCCCTGTAACACTCGAAACGAGAGTTGCGCTTCTGTCCCATCATACGTTCCCCCCGCTCTTACCTGCCGAAATGATTTGTTGCCCGCCCGAAAATCATCCAGCGTTACTGTTCCATCCAATGCGGTAATGTTTTTCCCAAATGCTGCGTTCAGTTCAGCCTCGGCAGCTAGTGCAGACAATTTATCGTATGCCCCATCTCGCAATTTTAGTGACGCATTGCACGTTGACTCAATATCCAAATAACATTCCCCATTTGCCGAAAGCGTTTCCACATGCCCCGTTATTCCAAAGTGGCCTGCGACATTGGGAGAAATTTTTCCGTTTGCTGCATACCGCACTTTGCCATGCCCATGCAGATCACCGTTGTATGATCCGGACAAAAGCATATCGTCCTGTTCCAGATAAACATTGGCATTAATGACGTTGCTTTTCAGTTTTGCATCGAACTTAAAACCCGTTTTACCAAATGGTTGCATCTCACAATCCTGGCAGCTGAACTCAGACAAAATCACTGGTTGACCAGCACTGTCGAATTCCACCGATAAAGCCCCGCCGCCCTTGATTCGTCCATCCAGTATGACTGGCCAGTGGGACTTGCCCAGCATTTTTTTAAGTGACGGCACCACCACTTCGTACCGAATTCCGGATTTCATTCCTTTGCTAAGAGCGGCAGTCAGAATCAGTCGAATTTTGCCCCAGTCAGCCCTGACCTCAAGTGCGGTATTTAACTGATCGTTCTCCAACTCAATGCGATGTGCATCATCAATATGAAAATAAAAATTCTGTTGTCGCCAAATACCGCGACCTTTTAATCGCTGAACATTAATTGTGAGTTTTCGGTGCCATTCGATAGCGCAGGAGAGAGTATCCAAACCAATCTTCGCTGGTGCCCCATTGGTTAAAACCAAACTGAGATTCATGTTTTCAAGCTGAATATTGGGAGCGTCTAATATAACAGGCAATGCAGGAATCAACAGGTTCGTCTCTGTTCGGGAAGTACGCTCCCGGGCGATGAGCAAATCAGCCAAAGCAAACGGCTGCTCACGAGATGACGCGGACACGTCAACGTGACTGATTCTGAATGTTTCTATAGTGATTTTCTTTTGGAACAGGTGGAGTGGCAAAATCCTGAGATGCAGTTCTCCAATTCGCAACACTTCTTCATCCGTTGATGTTCTGCCCGTGATGTGTTTGAGTGTCAGCCCATCGGCGAATGTGCCATTGAGTTCACCTATCGAAATTTCGCCTGAAATTCGGGAATTGTACCATTCCGTAAAACGACCAGCCACCAACTTTGCCCCTGTGGCACTGTAAAAAGCAAACAACCACAGACTTACTGCAGCCAATAACAAAACGACTAATGACCCGCCCAGCCATATATGGCGGGACAGAATGCCTTTTTTTGCAGACAATCGCACTAAAACGCCTCTCCCAGGCCAAGGTGCACGCCAAAAGCGGGTTCATCCCTATACTCACGCGAATTGTTCAGTCTCAGTCTGTAGCCAACATCAAACCGAATTTTTCCAACGGGTGTATGAATACGTATTCCGGAACCTACTGAATAATTCCAGAGGCTTGCTTTGATTGCGTTAACTTCATACTGGACGTCTCCCATGTCCAGAAAAGTAATCACACTAAATGCTTTGCTCACTCTAAAACGAAACTCTGCGTTCCCCTGAACCATTGTCTTGCCGCCAATCCATATCTTTTCACAAACCTGTCTGGGCGGGGAATCAGGGCTTTCCTCTGTGGGTTCAAGGCAGATGTCTACACTGGGAGCGAGCCGCTTGCCCCCCCATCCGCGCACCGTATTGTGTCCGCCTAAAAAGAAGTTGGCACGAATTCCGGAATAATCCTTACTCCCAATGGGGTAGATAAATCCCACCTCCCCGTGCAGTGCTATCTGAAAAAATGAGAATGGTCGCCAATAGGCTGAAATGGTCGGTCGAACCTTGTGGTATGCCACCTCACTGGCAAGATATGGCCCCGAGTGCCAGAAATCAAATTGAAGCACAACGCCATTGTTTGGATTGTCCCTGCTATCGGTCAACCAAAGCAATGTGTTTACATTCACATCAGCGAGGCGGATGGGACTTCGCATATCCTCATAATCCGCCTGCAGTCGCCTCATTATTTCATCATTCAGACCATAGAGCACGATGTATTCAAAGTTATACGACAGTCGGATATTTAACCTCTTAAGGAAAGGTCTTGATACGGATAGCCGTCCGGAAGGACTGAACAGCTTATAGTTTTCTTCCACATCTGTCTGGAATCCCAACGCCATATTCCATACGAGTCGCTTTTCGAGAAATCCTTTTCTGGTGACACTTGGCTCTATAAGAGTGACAGGCCCCTTGTCCTCTACATCCCAGAAACTGGGCACCAGCGCCCAGCCCAGTTTGGCGCGAAGCTGAAACTGATTCAGTCGACGCATGAAATTATTGTGCTGATATACAGCCGATGTCCAGCCCAGAAATTTGTTCGTTTCAAACTGTCCACCGACGCCTATCTTGAGATTCTGAAAATTGGCTTCAACCAGCGACACATCGACATCGATAACTCCGGGATTGTCCGGTCTCTCTACGGGACTTACTGTAATGAGACGAAAAGCATTCAATTCAGATAGGTTGGATTCAATCTCATCTTCAACCTTTGGCGTGTACACCAGTCCTTCAAATTCCTCCAATTCCCTGTACACCAGATCATATGGTGCGTGCTCAAGTCCGTGCAGATAAAACCGTTCAATGGTACACACCGCTTTTGCATCAACATCGAGAATCACGTCAGCGGCATATTCGTCCCGTGTGACAATCATCGACTCTCGTACAGTAGCCAGGGCATAGCCATCATTTGCAAGCCGGGACTTAACCTGTTTAACTGCCTCGTTCAGTTTTTCCACACTCGCCACATCCCCTTTTTGAAGTGCCAATCCGTCAATGTATTTTTGTGCATCCGTAACCGGGGACTGCCATTTAATTGCGAACAAACGCACCAGTGAGGGCTGTCCCTCCAGAAGATGAACTCTCAGATGAACCCACCCTCGAGGCGTCGAACGGACATCCACTCTTATGATTTTGGTGTCATGATATCCTTTGGCTGCATACAGCTGCAAAAGAATATCAAACACCGCCGTTTCACTCTCTTCCAGATAGGTATCTCTTCTCTGAATTGGCAGATATTTTCTTAACTCGTCGTCAGTCAGCGCCCTGTTCCCGCTGAAAGTAATGGAAGCCACACGTCGTCCTTCCCGAAACTGGGTACCCGGATCTGTCCTATGTCGACATCCATAATTCGCCCATCCTATAATTATTAAAATCAGGAGTCCCAGACTGTATCGTTTCATAGTTTCTGCTTATCGTATCGGAGTCAAAGTCGGCCCCGGCAACTGCATAGATGTATCGCATCATTGATGATTGAGTGCCAGTACAAAGCATGCTACAAAAAAAAAATGACAAAGCAATTTTATTTATCAGCGTCGGCAGCATGCCGCTTTCATTATTGGTCATTGTTTTTTTTACTTACTGTTTTCACCTTTATCTCAGGCGGATGCGACAATGATGAATGCGAAACCACCAAAGACTGCAACGATGACATGATGTGCGTTCAAGGCAAATGCATCGCCCCATCCGATCATATTCAGACCGGGGATAGTCCCCAAACGGGCAGCACCATTTCAGGGACTGTACAACAGGACTCCGCGGACGACACAGATGATTCTGATACAGCTTCAGTGCCGTTGCAGAAGGATACCTCATCTTCAGAAAACCCGATTCCCGATACGGCCTACGGCTCCCTGTTTGACCCCAGTGACCGCGATATCAACTCCCAGCAGCCACCTGGATGCGTGATATATCACGATGGTTACTATTCGTGCGCACTGACAGGCTACGTGACCGTCGGAATGTGCGATCTGGTCAACTGGGAAGGCTGCAGCAGCGCCCTTTTCCCGGAATCATGCAAACTACTTGTTGTCGATGACGTCAGTATTACACTGAAAACCATCTGCTACTCACCGCTCAGCGGGAATGTAGCGGATCCTCCCGAATATGCCTGCGCTGATGCTGGAGGCGAATGGCTACCCTGTCCCTACTAATGGGTTCAGCAGACTCCAGCCTAAAACAAACTGGCACGCACTCTGCCGTTGATAGACATGCAAGTTAAAACTATTCAAAATAAAGAAATGAACAAATAATGAATAATTTACTTGTTTACATTGCGTGTTTGAAAAGATGTGATTAATAAATTGAACAGATTTTACTTGATTCGGAGAGACAATTTATGATTAAGGGAAGACGTATTGCGTCTGGAATAATGGCATTTGGCATTCGCAGAAAAGGTTTACCGATGCTGAAGCAATTAGATGTCGCATCGGCTAACGTGAAACAGGCACAGCAAAACACCCTGCGAGGAATTATAGAGTACGCGACGAATACAGCATATGGAAAATCTCATGGATTTGGTTCCATTAAATCGACCAGGGATTTCACGTCTGCAGTGCCCGTCAATGACTGGGAAGCCCACAGGCCATGGGTGGAACGCCACGAAAAAGGTGAACCCAACGTGCTGTTTCCGGGAAAACCAATGTTTTATGCGACCACCAGTGGAACCACATCAGCACCTAAGCGGATACCCATTTCCAGAAAATACCACGATGAATGTTACAATGGGCTCTCAAATATCTGGCTGCACAGCATGTTTCAGCAATCGCCAGGCTTCATGGACGGCTACGACATCAGTATGGTTGGCAAGGCAATTGAAGGATATACCGATGATGGCACCTCATTTGGCTCGTTTTCAGGGCATATGAATGCATACATGCCTGATTTTATAAAGCGATTTCGGGTAATCCCCTTTGAAATACACGATATAGACGATTATCCATCAAAATATTACGCGTTGCTGCGTGTTGCCCTGGCCCATCCTATTCGATGGATAGTGGCCGCGAACCCCAGCACGCTACTGGAATTGCACCGTTCGGCAATGACCAGCATAGAAGAAATTGTACGGGACATCCATGACGGCACTCTGAAGTCCAGCCTCCTGATTTCACCGCAAATCCGCCAGAGAATTGAAATACGACTGAAACCGTCACCAAAACGGGCGCGGCAGTTGGAAGCGCTGCTTGCAATGCATGGAGACAATCTGCGTCCAAAGCACTACTGGCCCACACTTCAAATGATCAACACCTGGAAAAGCGGGAACGCAGCGCTTTATCTGGCGCAGACAAAGAATTTCTACCCCCCTCATACTGTTATTCGAGAATTCGGTTATCTTGCTACGGAGGCCAGAGCCGGCATAGTCCTTGATAACAATCAGGAAACCAGTATCCTCGCTGCTCACCTGCTTTATTTCGAGTTCATCGAACGTAGCGATTTATATAACTCGCAACCAACTGTGCTGGGTGCACATGAGCTCGAAAAAGGCGGTGAATACGCGATTTTAATTACGACACCAAGCGGGCTATATCGATACAACATCAATGATATTCTCAGGGTCGAAGATTTTTACGGCACATTTCCCATGGTCCGTTTTGTTCAGAAAGGAAGTGGTGTTACGAGTCTGACAGGCGAAAAACTGTATGAGTCTCAGTATCTGGATGCATTTGCGGAAGCGGCGGCGTCACTCAGGCTTCAGACAGTATTTCATGCGGCATTTGCGGATCTTGAGGAATCGATGTATCACTGCTTTGTGGAACTCGCAGCTGCTGAAAATATCAACGCAGTGCCAACCGACGAACTCGCCAGTCGACTGGACAAGACACTGCAGACAAAGAATCCGGAATATGCGGCAAAACGAAAATCCAATCGCCTGCGTCCACTGAAAATACATTTGCTGCGGACAAATGCGTTTACTGAATACAAACTTCACCAACTGTCACAGGGCCAGCGTGAAGGCCAATTCAAACTGACCCATCTTCAACAAAACAATGACCAGCTAAAACTGTTCCAATCTTTAAGTATTGACCATTTTTATTCCAGTGGAGGCGCATTATGAAAACGTTAAAGGGCGAGAAAAGAACGCCCATCGCAATTTGCGGCATAGGTTGCCATTTTCCCGGCGAAGCAGATACACCTGAACGGTTCTGGAATATGCTCAAGGATGGCACCGATGCCATAGGACCCGTTCCCCGAGACAGATGGAATTCAGATCTCCTCTACGATCCCAATCACAAAACGCGAGGAAAAATCCACATTAAGGAAGGCGGATTCATCAGCAGAGTAGATGAATTCGACGCTTCTTTTTTTGGCATTTCGCCCCACGAGGCGCACAGCATGGATCCATCGCATCGACTTCTTTTGGAGCACACATTTATGGCATTCGAGGATGCCGGCGAACCACTCAATCGTATCGAAGGCGAGCGAGTCGGCGTATTTGTGGGGACCTCCTCATCCGAGTATGGCGGCATCATGCAAAACTTCACCGAGCGGGCCAGTATCAATTCACATACAAACGCCGGCAGTTCTCCAGCAATCACAGCCAATCGAATATCGTACGTGTTTGATTTTCACGGCCCAAGCTTCGCGGTGGACACCGCCTGCTCTGCCAGCCTTTTGGCCGCGCACCTCGCATGTCGCAGCATCTGGAATGGCGAGTCGAGCGCCGCTGTAGTGGCAGGCGTCAACCTGATGCTGAAACCGGAACTCCACATTGGTTTCAGCACGGCAGGATTTCTTTCTCCCGATGCCCGTTCAAAGTCATTCGATGCCAGCGCCAACGGTTATGTACGCAGTGAAGGGGTTGGTGTCCTATACCTCAAGCCCCTCGACCAGGCCATTGCAGACGGCAATAGAATTTACGCAACGATCATTGGAAGTGCCACCAACGAGGATGGACGCACCAACGGTATCGCCTTGCCTAATCCGGATGCACAGATTGATGTCATCACCATGGCATATGCCGATGCAGGCATTAAACCGGAAATGGTGACATTAGTGGAGGCCCACGGCACCGGCACCGCGGCGGGTGATCCAATTGAGTGCAACAGCATTGGTGCTGTTATCGGAAAAGACCGAAATGACACCTGCTTAATCGGATCAGTGAAAAGCAATATCGGACATACAGAATTGGCATCCGGGAGTGCCGGACTTATTAAACTTGCACTGTCGTTGTATCATCGGGAAGCCCCCCCGGTTGTTCACTTCAAGACACCCAATCCCAAAGTTGACTTCAACAGGCTGAAGATTCAGGTGGTAGATCGCCACATGCCGATTCCTTCGAGAAATGGTATCATATACGCGGGTATCAACTCTTTTGGTTTTGGTGGAGCGAATGTGCATTTGGTAATGCAAAGCTATTCCACTCCACATACCGGTACAACTGTCACCCATGAATCGTTTCCTCTTCCTCTCCTGCTGTCGGCAAGAAACGACAGTGCACTGCAGCAATTGGCGGGGGCATACAAACGCATCCTGGAAGCGGACAATGTTTCCCTGCCTGAATTGTCAAAACAAGCCGCAACCCGGCGTTCTCAACTGGAGATTCGTGCAGCGGTTGCCGCCACAGACAGGAGTGACGCCATTGCCAAACTGTCGGATATGGAGAAGGGTATTTCACACCCTCATGTAATAAAAGAGCGACCCACATTACGACAGGCTGATAAAATAGCTTTCGTTTTTTCCGGTCAGGGCCCCCAGTGGTATGCCATGGGAAGGGAACTGCTGAAAACGGATGAAACGTTCCGCGACACTATAGAGGAAGTCAACGGCCACCTCAAATCGCTCGGATGGCTTGAACGCGACAATAGCTCCCTTCTTGAGGAGTTGCAACTGGACGAAGCCGAAAGTCGAATAGATAAGACTGAAATTGTACAACCCGCGATCTTCGCACTTCAGGTTGGTCTCGCCCGTATCTGGAAACGGCTGGGCGTGGAACCCGCCATGGTAACAGGGCATTCCATTGGCGAAGTTGCAGCTGCTTATGTCAGCGGCGCCATCTCAATGGCAGACGCGGTAAAGGTCGTATTCTGGCGAAGTCGATGTCAGGCAAACGCAGCAGGCCGCGGCCGCATGATGGCCGCCGGTCTTACTGTGAATGATGCCCAACCATACCTGTCCAGATTTGATGGAAAAATAGATATAGCTGCGGTTAATGGTGCGGCAATGCTGACACTTGCGGGAGAAAGTGAGGCACTTGAGGTACTCTCTCAAATGCTCAAAGACGACAAAATATTCTGTCGCTTTTTAGTAGTGGATGTACCCTTTCACAGCTATCTGCTCGATGATGTGGCGGAACAATTTAAATCCCGTGCACCGCAATTTAAAGGAGCGGACACGCAAATCCCATACTATTCCACCGTTTTTGGTTGCGCAACAGCGGGCGCCAAAATTAATCGTGAGTATTGGGCCAGAAATATCAGGGACACTGTCCAGTTTTATCCCACGATTGAAAAGATGATCGACGATGGCGCAACGGTTTTCGTGGAAATCGGCCCGCACCCCATCTTATCCCATGGCATTCGTGAAGCGCTTGATGCAAAGCGTGTGAGCGGTGTTATCGTGCCCTCCCTTCGACGGAAAGACTCAGAAAAACTGACGATGACACGATCGCTTGCTGCACTGCATGTCAATGGGGTGTCATTGGACTGGAAATATATTTTCAGCCGTGTGGCAGACAAAAATATTCAATTGCCTTTGTACCCCTGGCAAAGGGAGAAATTCTGGATCGAATCAAATGTAGCCAGAGAGGCACGCCTTTCCAATCACATACATCATCATCTTCGCCGAAAAACAGTGGCCGCCGACAATACCACGGATATTATATGGGAAGTGGAACTGGATGCCCGGACCGCACCCTATATTCTGGACCATCGGGTTCAGGGCCCAGTGGTCTACCCCGGTGCGGGTCATGTTGATCTTGCTGTTGCAGCAGGCATGGCTTCGTTTAATGACGCATTTGGCTTCATTGAAGATATGGAGTTTATGTCTCCGCTTTTCCTGAAAGAAGACGGCGCGCCCAATGAAGTTCAGATTCACATTGATACCGATGATGGGCAATTCACCATCGCGTCGAGAGATTCCCAAAATCACAGCAGCGAATGGACCTTGCATTCGAAAGGCAAACTTAATTATATAGGCGACAGGTTTGACAGCACACCAGTAACGCTGGCTGTGTTGAAATCCCGAATAGAAGAGCCCGTCGAACTGGCGCCTCTCTTTGAGACACTGAGCAACGGCGGACTTGACCTTGGCGATACGTTTAGAGGAATTGAAGCATTGAAACGTCGCGACAACGAGGCGCTTGGCAAAATTCGAATACATCCGTCCATAAAGCCGTTCATGAATCAATTCAAATTGCACCCGGCACTGCTTGATGCGTCATTCCAATCCGCATTTGGCATTATCGAGGACCATCACAATATGGGTGTGTACATTCCAAAAAAAATTGGCAGAATAAAATTTTATACCCAACCGGACGGAGATTTTATCTATTCCTATGCCAGTGCGAAAAAGCATGAAGCGGAATTTATACTTGTCGACATATGGGTGTTCAGTGAAAACGGAACACTAGTAGCCGAAATTCAAAATTTCATGGGGCAATATTTGAAGGGCTCCAGAGGTGAAGTGGACGGAGAAATAGACAATCTGTTCTTCAGCCCCCATCTTCGACGTTCATTCAGACCGTCTCAACTATTGAACCGCCATTCGGAAAAAACGTTGACGCCTCTCACTGATGTAAGACAGGCTGCACTGGCTGAAATCGCACGGGTCCAGTCGGACGCGGTATTCAGTCCTTTCTTTGACGAGTTGGGGCCCGCAATGGATGACCTGGCGATTGGATATATCGTTCGCGCATTTGAGAAAATGGGCGCTCCCATTGTCCCTGGTCGCAGATACGATATAGAGGGATTGCCCACCAAACTGAAAATTGCACAAAGGCATATACGACTCTTCAAATATATCCTTCAGCAGCTCGAAGAACGAAAAATTTTTATAGCGGATGGCACCACATATACTGTTGCATCAAAAATCACACTGCCGCAACCCGAGGCCATTTTGCGCCGGGCAACAGCTGACCTTAAGCCGTTCTCATCCGAATTGAATTTCTTCAAGCCAGTTGGAGAATCAATAGCAGAGGTGCTGACAGGGTCGCTGGATCCCACTGAGGTGCTTTTTGCCGAATCCAAATGGAACGACACAATTGAATATTATTCGTCCGCATATTCCATGAACAAGTATAACCGCATTGCCGCGGCCGCAATTGAATCCCTTGTTCGTGACGCTGGAAACAGATCCATTCGAATTATTGAAATTGGAGGCGGCACCGGCGGTGTTACACAGGCTATTTTACCGCTGCTATCCCAGAAAAACGCATCATATGTTTTCACCGATATTTCTCCGGCATTTATGGAACAGGCTCAGAAACGGTTCGCCGATTTTGATTTTATTTCCTACAAAACCTTGAACATCGAAGACCCAGTTGAGGCACAGGGGCAAAGCGAGCACAGCTACGATTTGGTGATTGCAGCGAACGCTCTTCATGCAACCAAAAATATTCAGGACACACTTAAAAACGTACACGGCTTACTCGCCAACAATGGCGTATTGTGCTTACTCGAGGCAACCACAGTGCCGTTTTATGTAAACATAGCATTCGGCATGACTGAAGGGTGGTGGAGATATAATGATGATGTCAGAATGTCCCACTGCACCATGAAGCGCAACGACTGGATAAACGTTCTTGAACAAACCGGTTTTGCAGACGCAGTCGCTATGACAGATGTGGAGGATGGTGACTTTCCGCAGCAGAGTGTGGTCATTGCCAGAGCGGCTGTTCAGCGTCCTAAAATCGAGCCATCCCCAATGCCAGCCAAGTGGATTATTTTTGGCGATAGCAAGGGAACAGCGACTCAACTCATTTCGCGAATTAAGAATCGCGGTGATGAGTGGACGCTGGTGACATCGGGAAGCATCGCTAAAAGCGACGCCAAACGAGAGCTGTTCCACCTTCCCGGTGATTTGTCATCGATTAGGCATCTGTTCGACGGTATCAAAGAGACTCGTGTCGAAATTGTATTTGCCAGGCCAATCGATATTGGTGACATTGAAGATACCGAGCATTTCTTAACAATACGCAATGAAGTTCTGGTTGAGATGACCGCACTCTCCCGCATTCTAATTGAAAAAGGTCTAAGAAATGTCACCTTATCCATTATTACGGAGGGCGTTCACAATGCCATGCCGAACATAACGCAATCGGCGATATGGGGAATTGGTCGCGTTATGTTTAACGAGCTTTCAGACAATCGCATCCGTTTGATAGATATTGCAACTACAGACCTTCAACACATTGAACAGCTATGGGATGAACTGGAGAATGGAGACAGCATTGACGAAGAAGTAATACTTGGCAGTGGTCAGCGTTTCTCGATTCGATTGGAGCCCCTCTCTCCACAAAAACGCCGAAGCAACTCATTGAAACGAGAAAATATCACTGGACTTGGAATTAGACTTAACCCCAACGAAAACGGGATTATTCAACAGGTATATTTTGCTCCATATGATGGCGCGCCCCTTTCTCGGGACGAAGTAATCATTGAAGTCCATCACGCAGGGCTGAATTTCAGAGATGTTATGGTCGCTGGCGGTGCATTGCCCAAAGACGCCATTGATGGTGGCATTTTTGGCAACGGTCTGGGACTGGAATGCGCCGGTATAGTACTCGATACGGGAAGTCATGTTTCCCATGTTAAAGCAGGTGATCGTGTAATGGCCATCTCCGCCAACGCCATTTCCGGCCGAGCAGTCGCAAAATCGTCTTTTGTACGGCGGATACCACAAAATGTTACAATGGAAATGGCTGCGTCGATTCCGATGGCGGCATTGACGGCGTACACAGCTCTGGTGCATCTGGGAAACATCCAGCCAGGCAGCAGGGTACTAATCCACGCAGGTGCAGGTGGGGTAGGAATGTATGCGATTCATTTTGCCCTATCCGCCGGTGCCACGGTTTTCGCAACTGCATCCCCCGAGAAACACGGACTTCTAAGGGAAATCGGAGTGCATTATATATACAACTCTCGTTCGACCGCCTACTACAGCGAAATTATGGCCGACACAAAAGGTGCGGGTATCAATGTGGTACTGAACTCCCTTTCCGGCAGTCATATTACCCAGAGTCTCAAGCTGCTTTCACCAATGGGCAGATTTATCGAAATTGGTAAAAAAGATCTATACGCCGACAAACGAATTGGCATGCGTCTGCTCGCTGATAATATATCTTATCACGCACTTGATATTGACCGACTTTTGTCTCAGGCGCCGCAGTTGATTTCAACGTTATTTAGTGACGCAGTTGATTTTCTCGAAAAAAACGGATGGCCAAACATCCCGGTTGTTCATATGCCATTTGAAAACGTTGCGAACGCCTTAACTCAAATGGCTGCCGGAAATCACGTGGGCAAAATCATTTTGGACAGTGGAATTGTTTCGGTACATCCCAAAGATAGCCTGATACTCAGAGATGATGCAACATATCTTATCGCAGGCGGAACCAGAGGACTCGGTCTTGCAACAGCAGAATTTTTAACGCAAAAAGGAGCACGCCATATTGCCCTGTTTTCTCGAAGCGGCCTCCACGGCCAGGAAGAAATTGACCGAGTGAAAGCGATGCAGGCGAATGGTATACAGGTAGAGACGTTCGCGGTTGATATTTGTGATCAGGATGCTGTGAACGACCTTGTGCATAAAGTTCATAATATCGGCAGACCGTTGGCGGGAATTGTCCAATCCACGCTGGTACTGGAAGATGCATTGCTGCATCAGATGACACCGGATCAAATGGTGGCCCCCTTGCGTCCAAAAATTGAAGGCACATGGAATCTGCATCGCGCCACCCAAAATATTTCGTTGGATTTCTTCATTTCATTTTCCTCTGTGTCTTCGCTGTATGGATTGCCCGGTCAGGGTAATTATGCTGCTGCCAACCGGTTTCTGGATGACTTCTGCAGATACCGACGCGCATTGGGACTGACGGCATCGACGATAAATCTGGGGCCATTGGGGGAAACCGGGTTTGTTTCGAGAGAGGAAAAAATTCACGATTACCTTGACCAAAGTGGCTGGCTGCCGCTCTCAAACAGCGAGGTGTTTCGAGCGCTCGAACGCGTCATACTGGAAGGCCATACCCAGACAGGTGTATTTCGACTGGACTGGGCCAAATTGAACAACGCATTTCCGGCCCTCGCTGCGTCTCCAAGGTACCAAGCTGTTCGCAAACAGCTTGCAATTCAAGCTGATAAAGGAGATGCGAGTAACATTAAACAGCAACTGACGTCAGCATCTGAAAAGGAAAGGCGCACACTTATTCATCAGATTCTCAAAGAAGCAATGGAAAAAATACTTGGCATCGACAGGAACAAACTCGATTTTAAAACGCCAATAAACCGAATGGGAATGGATTCACTGATGTCCAATCAACTTCGCAGTGTTTTGACGCAGCAAACAGGCGTCGAGTTTTCACTGATGCAAATCATGCAGGGCCCAACACTAACGGACCTGGCCACCGAAATAGAGCATGGACTCAAACCGGTCACCACAGATAAAAATACTAAAAAGACGCCCAAAACCGTATGGTCCAGACCCATCATCCGGCGTCGCAAGGCATCCGTTCGCCTGTTTACCTTGCCGTATCTTGGGGCGGGCGCGTCGATATTTTCTGACTGGCGTTTATCGCCCGAAATAGAAGTATGCCCCATTCAGCTGCCAGGCCGTGAAGAACGCAGCAACGAGCCCCCAATAAGCGTCGGCGAGAATCTGATAAGCGAAATGGCTGCCGGGATTGCACCACTGCTTGACAAACCTTTTGCCCTGTATGGCCACAGCTATGGCGGAAATCTGGCGATGAGCCTGGCATCATATCTGGATGGCAACCTCGGCAAACGGGCGGAGCATGTGTTCATTGGTGCGGCAATTCCCCCTGGTGTGGAGAATCCGCTTGAAAATGAGTTCAGGTTAACGGATACCGAAGACGCGCTGAAGCTTTCTGAAAACAGAATGAGGGCACTGCTTGAAAGAATTGGAACACCGCGAGAGCTGCTGGAAGATGCCCCCAGATTTGCAACCATGCTTCCAGCGTTGCGCGCTGATTTGGGCATTACCAGACAACGGCTGTTTACCAAAGACCATGTGCTGAAATCGCCAATTACTGCAATTGCAGGAACATCAGACCACCTTTATTCAGAGGAACTTATCGCTCACTGGCAGACTTTCACCACGCAGTTTGCTCTTCATACCGTTGAGGGGGGACATCTGTTTTTACATGAGCCAGTTGCCAAATCCCAGGTGTTGCAGCACATAAATGAAACGCTTGCTCCCTCATTCGCCGCAAATAGCGGATTGCCCAGGAAAACCGCATAAATTTTTCGCTGCGCCACATGCATCAAATTTGTGTTTTGTCCAGGATATGGGCGAAAATGACAACTACAGTTCGAGTTTGTAACCCAGTTGGCGAACCGTTTTTATGTGCGTTGGTTTGGAGGGATCCTTTTCAATTTTTTGCCGAAGCGACATGATAAAATTGTCAACCGTTCGCGTGGTACCATCAAAATTCCAGCCCCAGACGCTACTGAGAATGGATTCGCGACTGAACGGCCGCCCAGGTGCTTTGGCGAGCAACAGCAGCAAATCGAATTCCTTTAAAGACAGGTCTATCGGATTACCACCAAGGGTTACCGACCGGTTCAACGGATCGATTCGCACTTCACCAAACGCAATGGCCGCATCGCTGCGGGCGAATCCCCGATGTCTTCGCAGCAGTGCCTCAATTCGCGCGAGCAGTTCCGGTAATTCAAAAGGTTTGGTCACGTAATCATCAGCGCCCAGTTCAAGACCCTCTATTTTGTTTTCCATCCTGTCGCGCGCTGACAGCAACAGCACCGGTGTATCGCGTGACTGTTCACGCAGCTCTGCCAAAATATCAAGGCCACTCCATCCAGGCAACATGATGTCCAGCACAATGAGATCAGGTTTGCTATCGAATGCCATCTCCATGCCCTCGTCTCCATCGCACGCTGACAGTACTTTGTATCCCTGCAACTGCAGATTCATCACCAGACCTTCACGAACTGCGTTATCGTCTTCGATTACCAAAATCGTTTCATCTCTCATCGTCTTGTGCACGGGATATTCCTTTCGAAGATTTACTCACAGGCAGTTGAACAATAAATGTCGTGCCCTTCTGTGGCTCGCTGCGAACCAGAATACTTCCTTTGTGCAGCAAAACCTGATGTTTTACAATGGCAAGTCCCAATCCCGCACCTGAAGATTTTCCGCTCAATCTGGAGTCCACCCGATAAAACGGCTCGAAAATACGCTTTTCCTCGGTCTGGGGAAACCCAATGCCATTATCTTCAACTTCGAGAATCACTTTGTCGTCACTGTCAAACAGACGAAGCTCAATTTTTTTTAGCCGACCTGTGTACTTATATGCATTGACCAGCAAATTAAGCACAATGGAATGTATCGACTGTTCATCATGGGTCACGAGCGATCTCGATCCTAGCCGAATGCTAAATTTCAGATCAGTTCCAGAGGTCATTCTTAAAAAGCGATCCACCGCAGCCTGAACTGTGACATCGATACGGTCGGTTTTCAGGTTGGGTGCAATTCTGTCCCGTGAGGCGGCGCGCCATGTAAGCACCCGGTCGATCATCGCCTCCAGCCATTCGGTTTCCCTTAAAATTGTCTGAACGCTTTTTTGCACCAACTCGGGTTCATTCTCAAGCGCGCCCATCTCAATGGTCTGGGCGTACATGCGAATCGAAGTCAGCGGGGTACGCAGCTCATGAGTCATATTGGCAACAAAATCTGCCTGCAGCCGCGCAATCCGATGCTTGCGAATCAGCAGCACCGTCACCACCACACCTCCACCAATTGCCGCAGCAGCGAAACTTATTACCAATACCCCAAATAAAATCCACCATGAGCCCTTGCCGATGGAGATGGCAACAATACCTACGGACGTTGAAAGAATCACCGGCAAAAGCACGCCTACCGCTGTCGCCACAATCGCGCCTGTCAGACTCATGCTGTGACGGATGCGCTTCTTTCGGGAGTAAGCGGTTTCGGGCATGGGAAACTACAGCCGGATAAGCCGTCTTAGCAAAAACGCCAATGCAACCATTAGCGCCAATAATAACCCGCTCCACGCCCCCGCGCCAGGATGCCCCACCACTTCACAGCCGCAATCGTCGGCAATATAGTCATCGGAACCGGACACATTCACCGTAACCGAAACCTCATCGCTGTTTAACTCACCACTCTTTGGCATACCGTTGGCGTCCAGGGCGACAACTTTCAGCCTTAAAACATATGAACCTTCCAGATGGGTTTCGTACGTGGCAGCCATGTCCACTATTTCGTCTTCATCCACTTGAGTATCGTCAGTTCCGGAAATGGCGCCACTTTTGGCATAGGTCCGATAATGATATTCATAGCCTGACGAACAGCTGACTTCGCCCGTGGCGTTGTGCAAATCGATCCCATCCGGATCGCCTTCTTCAAGCCGCCAATTGTACCGCAGTCGCTCGTTTTCTCTATTGGCAAAAATACGCAACCGAACAGGGTCATCATCGGTCTTTGATGCAATCACCCTGGGTGAATACACCTTCAGGGCGGGATTCCCGATTTCAAGACAATTGGCCTCGTCATCGTTTACAACGAAACAATTGCCAAATGGATAACCGACTTTGCAGAAATCCCTGTCACAGGAATCACCCAGCCTGTCGCGATCAAGATCTTCCTGTGCCGTATTCTGCAGAAATCCAAGCAGATCCGCGTTTGACATGGTGGCTAGGAGCATCGTCGCTTTTTCCTGCGCACTCAAACTCTCAATGTCCAAATCGCTGATATTTCCAGCCTCGATGGCGCACGTTTCGGTGGTATTTGGGTTGGACGCCTTTAGCAAATGTAAGTTCTCAATATCTGCAACTATATCATTGAAAAACGCGCTGTATGTACAGTTGTCCTTGCTGTCGACAACATTGTCTCCATCCACGTCGCTGTCGCAGTCATCCCCCACCCCATCACCGTCCAGGTCGGTCTGAGACGGGTTAGCCACATACTGACAGTTATCCAGAGGCAGCAGCTCACCATTGACTACCTGAAAATTCAAAACGCTATCCTCATCGGAGTCACCCAAACATTGTAGCGACGTATGTACCGCATCACTCACGTATGCTGACACTGCGCTGTCAAAGGGGCAAAAATCCAATTCATTGACAACCCCATCGCCATCCACATCCGGATCACACGCATCGCCTTCGCCGTCTCCGTCCTGATCTTCCTGCCTGGGATTATAGGTTTTCGGGCAATTGTCCAGCACCTGCAGTACGGCGAAATCCGTCTGGGTATCATCGGTTCCGGTATTGGCGACAGTATCAGCCTCCGTCGCTGTCCCGGTTTCCGATTCTGTCGACACGATCATCCCATCAGTCACTGTCTCTGTATCAGAAACGGTATCGACAACGCCTGCGCTTGTGTCTGACGTAGTGCCGCTATCCGATATATCGAAAACGACGACGGAATCGGTTGCTGTATCCAGAGCGTCACCGGCAACCAGGCCGCGGGGATTGAGGATCATATCGCCATCAATGTCGTCGTCACAGGCATCGCCGATCCCATCTCGATCCAAATCAGTCTGCGCCTGATTGCGGACCAGCGGGCAACTGTCGCACACATCACCCACACCGTCATCATCGTAGTCATCCATGTCGGGATTAAAAGATTGCGGGCAGTTGTCAACTGCGTCAAGCGCACCATCGTCATCCCAGTCATCCGCTACGGAATAGCCTGCTTCGTATCGATAGCACACAAACCCGGATGCAACGGCTGGCATAAATGCAACCGAACTCACCAAAAAAGAAAACAATATAATATTATTGGAAACAATTGCACGAATCTTCATTATTACTCTCACTCCTCGGATTTTCCGCCGCCATACTAGAAGAAAAGGCGATTTAGGAAAAGAGATTAATGAGATAGTTGCAGTTCAGCGTTTTGCAGGGGAATGAAGCGCCCCAATTTACATCTGGGGATGACTTGACAAATGCCATAAATTGGCCGTAATCATCAGTTGAATACACAGGCTCAACTAAACTGATGTGAACGGTAATAATCCCCGGACAACCATAAATTTGTATTAAGGGAAAAATATGCATCTAAATGTGGATAAGGCAGTCGCTGTTTGTGTGCAATACTTTCTGAGGACCTTGATGAAACTTGAGCGGGAGCGGTATGGCTGGTCAACTAAAGAGGCTGCGTCCAAAGCAAAATGGTCCACGGATATTTGGAAGCAGCTGGAACTGCACGAGATGCCTATTGAACCTCATCACTGGATTAATATCTGTGCGGTATTTGAACTCAATGACGAGCGATTGGCCCGGCGGATGGATGCATTCGTTCGCAAAAACCCGGTGATGCTTGTTGGAATGAGCGAGGATGAAACCCTCGACATCTTCGAAAAGAAACTGACGTCGCCCAGGTTGCTTCAAAGTAAACGGGTTTTCACGTTGAGTCTGTCTCCGGTCCGCGAAGAGCTGTTTAACATACTGAGTCTGTATGTGGCCGATGCTGAATCGTTGATTGATATGGCCCAAAAAAAAGGATTTTATCTCAACACGCCTGAACCGCCTTTAAAACCCAGCTTCCGTCTAAAAAATACTGATGAAAAACGGGAGGATCGACGAATTCGGCTGGCGAGATTCATCACCGAAAAAATTGACGACGGCAAACTGGAAGCAGTCGAAACAGCTCTAAAACTCATCGCAGGAGGCGAACAAGAGGAAATTTACCGGGCAGTGCAGGTGATTGCGCTGATGCTTAAATCTTAATGAGATATATCGCAGCGTCGCTATCTGTTCCCCTGTTTTGGGTGTGGCTTACCCTGACCGCAATTGCGTCCGTTTTCCTTTGCACCCTCCCAATGACCCAGGTCCTGGGATTTGAATTTGCATTTATCATCGGTATTCCCATTTCGCTTGGCGCAGGTCATCTCGCGGCGGCATTGCCCTTTCGATGGCGTAAATCACTTCTCATCAAAGGGGAATCGTTCGCTGAAACCGCTCCCGTATCATTTAGTGGCCTTCTTGCCGGCGCTCTCCTCCCCCCCGTTGCAATGCTCCTGCTCTCGCTGCTGATTGTCATCACCAATCGAATTTTCATTCCGCCCTGCAACGATGCGCAGGGAATTCTTTTCTATTTGATGCTCCCAACTGTCTCCAGCCTTGCAGCCGCCATCACCGGACTATTCATTGGCACACTGATTCCCCAAAAAAAAATTGGCATTATTGGCATTGCAGTTTGGTATATGCTCTGGACATTCTCCATTTTTCTCTCTGTAATTGAATTATGGCGCACGCCAGCGGTTTTCAGTTTTGGGCCATTCATCGGTTACTGGCCTGGAGTCTGGTACGACAAATATATTTCTGTTACTCCGGCCTTTCTGTCATATCGTCTCTATAATGCCGTTGTGGCAGGGTGGCTGGTGATGGTGATGCGTTGTTTTTTTTACAGCAAAGAGATTCGACTACGGTTTCGTGTCCCGTCTCTTAAGGCTGCAGGCTGGCTTACGGGAGGGCTTTGCGTCATCGGAGTGTTTCTGCTTTCAAGTGACCAATTGGGTCATCGCACCAGCGCAAATCGACTGAAAGCGGCTTTGGTACATCATATCCACAGTGACAATCTGGATATTTACTTTGACGCACGAATTCCGGACATGAAGCGACGGGAGCTGGCCACCGACGCACAGTTCAGTCTGGCCATGATTAAACGTTTTTTTCAAATCAAATCTCACCCTTCACTTACCGTATACGTATTTTGGGATGCGGCACAGAAACACGCATACATGGGGGCCCGTCATACTTCCGTTGCCAAACCATGGCTAAACGAAACCTACATTGTGCAGGAAAGTGCTCCACACTGGACGCTCCGCCACGAACTGGCACATCTGGTCGCCGCGGGTTTCGGCAGGGGGCCATTTCAAATTGCAACGGACCATACGGGACTCGTACCGATTCCAGCTCTGGTGGAAGGAATTGCCGTTGCAGCCACACCGGTTCAGGGGCCGCTGTCATTGCATCAAAGCGCCAAAGCTATGCGCGAACTGAATATTCTGCCGGATATCCCGCAGTTGATGGGCATCGGATTTCTCAGTATGTATTCGCGCAGCGCATACACCACTGCCGGTTCCTTTTGTCTATACATTCACGATACCTTCGGCGCAACGGCGCTTAGACAGCTCTATGCAGGCGCCACCGCGAAAAGCGCAACCGGTCACAGCATGGCAACCATCGAGTTTAAATGGCATCAATTCCTGGACACTGTCACGGTTTCACAGGAAGATCTTCAAATGGTCCGATATCAATTCGATCGCCCGTCGATTGTCCAGAGCCGATGTGCACGCGAAGTCGCACGTCTGCAAAAGAACGCCGCGGCGCAACAGGAAGCGTCTCAATGGCAAAAGGCTGCTGATTCTCTGTTGGATGCCCATCGGGTATCCGGCTATGCCACAGATACCGCGCTGGATCTGTTTTTTACCCGAACAGTTTGCGATCCCAAAGCCGCGCGTGACCAAAGCCGGCAATTACTTAGGCAGAAACCGGGTATCCAACGTGAACTTCAAATTAACGAAGCATTAATCGATATGCAGATTGGCACTGTGCCACTTGCCGAACTGGCAGTAAAATATCAGGCGATTCTAAATCAAACCAGCAATGTAGACGACAAACGTCGTATTTACGCCAAGTTCTTTTTCGCCCGGATGGCAACCCAAAATGCCGAGACGGCAGTGCGGTATTTGAACACGGTAACAAGTTCACGAAGACCAACTTCCACCCAAACCATTTATGCATTAAATAATATCCGACGCTCTCTTCCTTACGAACCGCTGCCCGCATACCTTAGTGCACGAATCCTCTTTAGCGAAAGCGCCCATTTTGACGCGGCAGTGGAAATGAAACGCGCACTCAGTCAAAATATTGCACAAATCGCACCCATGTTTTATGCACAGGCAAGATTCACTCTTGGCCGTTCATACCTGCATCTGGGGCAGAACAATCGCGCTGCACAACAGTTTGGTCTTATAAAAATAGAGCACTTCAATGAAGCGGGCTATGTGGCCCTGGCTGAGGACTTTTACCAGCGCGCACTATGGCAAAACCGCCAAAATTCAACTCTCTGATGATGCATCAGGAGGGGGCGAGTCCAGCAAATCTGTTTGCCATCCGGCCCCATCTCTTGGCATCAGGGAATCCCGATGCTGTTTTTTTTCAGACATCAACTGGCGCGTCACCACCCGCTGAAGCTTTTTAAGATCGACCGGCTTCGAAATATAATCGTCCATTCCGGCATCCAGACATTTCTGGCGATCCCCCTTGAGCGCACTGGCAGTCATGGCAATAACCGGCACATCACTGCATAGAATTGTCGAATCTGTGCGAATAATATGTGTCGCAGTGTAGCCATCCATAATCGGCATCTGCACATCCATTAACACCAAATCGTATTGCACCATCCTCAACTGTTCAATTGCTTCCTCGCCATTGCCAACTGAATCCGCACGAAATCCCAACCGTTTCAACATTCCCATGGCCACCTTCTGGTTGGTGGCATTGTCCTCCACCACCAGTATCCGGAACTTGCTTCTCCGCTGCTCGTAAAGACTGTGACGGGTGATAAACTCAAGTTCACTGGTGTCCTGTTCAATCAACCGAACAAGGCAATCGTACAGGTCGGTGTATCGAACGGGCTTGGTGATATATGCGTCAAACCCCATCTCCCGCGCGCGTCTGGCGTCCCCGCGATTGCCCACCATGGTCATCAGCACCATTCGCGTATCCTGAAGCGTGACATCGGCACGTATTGTTTTGCCCAGTGTTTCGCCGCTCATCCCTGGCATCTTTGTGTCCACTATGACTATTTCAAACGGGTCGCCGTTTTGGGAGGCTTCATAGAGTCGTTGCAGCGCGGTACTCCCATCAGCAACGGCAACAGACTCAGTGTGCCAGGATTCCAGAAGCCTCATTGTGGCTTTTCTGCTGCTCGTGTTGTCATCAACCAGTAAAATACGCGCCCCCTGTATCTCACTGATTTTAAGCGATTCTGTATCCCTGGACGAATTTTCGAGCCCTACGGTAAACCAGAACTCCGCCCCTTTTCCCTTTTCGCTAAAGACTCCTATTTCACCATCCATCATTTCCACCAGCTTTTTTGCAATCGCAAGCCCAAGTCCTGTACCGCCAAATCTTCGGGTGCTGGTGCCGTCCAACTGCGTGAAGCTGTCAAACAGATTACCCTGTAAATCCGGATCCAGCCCAATACCAGTATCTGCCACCGAAAACCGAAGCTCGGTCTGATTGCCGGAACGTTGACCTGGTTCAACATAGATGGACACCTCCCCCTGGGAAGTAAACTTGAATGCATTGTCCACCATATTGCTCAACACCTGCCGGATTCGGCCAGGATCTCCTCTGTAATAAACGTCGAGCCGAGGCTCCACGGCACAAACAAACTCAATATCCTTTTCTTCGGTGTAAACCGCGTACGCCGCAGCAAAGTCATCCATCATGGCAAACAGGTTAAAATCGATGTTCTCGAGCTGTAAATCTTCGGCCTCAATTTTAGAGAAATCGAGAATGTCGTTAATCAGAGTCATCAAAGACGAACTGGATCGTTTTACAATTTCGGCATACTCTCGCTGTTCCCGAGAAAGTGGTGTATCGAGCAACAATCCGGTCATGCCAATAATGCCGTTCATTGGCGTACGAATTTCATGGGACATATTGGCCATAAATTCGGATTTCGCCCGATTGGCGGATTCCGCTTTTTGCGCCAGCAGGTTCGCATTTCGCGCCTGAGTTTTCAATTCCCGGTTGAGTGACTCTGCAATCAGCTTCTTCTCAAATGCCATGACAGCAAGTTCATTCGCCCTGGCGGCTTCCCGCTCCATTTCTGCCCTCATATCTTCCAGGTCATTTTTCAAAAGCACAATCGACTCAAGAATTGGCATCAATGGATGATCGTCAGCAAACATCGGCGCGCGCTGTTCAACGCCATCCTGGGAGTGCCATGCATTGATAGCCAGATATTTGGACAGACTGAAAATATCCTTCTTACTTACCGGAACCTTCTCATCCGACTCGAAAGAAGAGCGCGGATTGGTATTGGATTCATCCTCGCGGATGCGTGCCTGTAAAAACTGCGCGGCCAGTTCCATGGCTTCGGCATAGCTCGAACAGACTGCCTGGGGAACGGCCCTTTCGTACATAATGTCTGCGGACTTTAGCGCCATATTGAGTTGAAATGGCGCATTCAGATAAATAAGACCCGCAATGCGTTCCTTGTTGCGTAAATAGTAGTCAACAAGTTTCAACCGGTACGCTCGGGACGGAATACCTTTTGTTTCGGAGAGATCCTTTATTTCCACAATCGGCCAGCTGGAAAATTCCGCTAACACATAGGTTTCAATTGTGTCCAGATATTCAAGGGGCACTTCTTTGATACTCCCTTTTCCTTTGGTAAAAAATATGGAATCACCCAGACGATAAAAGCTCGCGGAATATTGGTCTGTAACGCGCAGATCCGTCCATTCTGGCTTTGCGCAAATGGGAAACCCGGAAACGGGACAGATAGTGCCATCAAGACTCATTGATTCACTTCCTTTTGCATTATCGCTTTCAGTTGGTTGAATTCATGAGTAATAAGCGGCAGCAACTGCCCCACACGCTGCAAATCTCCTTTCCGCTCACCGGCTTCCTCAAGCTGAAACGCAACCTGGGCCAGCGCATCCCCCCCCACATTTGCCGAAGCCCCCTTAATACGATGTGCAATTTTTCCCGCTTCTACCACATCCTGATCTGCGACCGCCTTACTCAATTCATTCAACTGGTTATCCATATCAACAAGATATTCAGCCACAATGGTCTGAAACAGGGTCTCATCACCCATCAGGCGATCCATTAGGCCGTCCCGGTCAAACACGGAAAAAGCGGCCGCCGCCGGGACAACCGACGATGATCGAGGACTGGTGTCACAGGATTGGCCTTCGGCTGTTGCCGGCAACACGGCTGCGCCCCCAGTTGCGCCAGCAGTCGACTTCTTATGTAATGTCTTTGCACCGGTGGGTCTCCTGGTCACAAATGACTGACTGCGATAGAGCCAACGCGTAACAACCTCTTCGAGTCTGGCCGGATCGATGGGCTTGGAAACATAATCATCCATTCCATGTTCGAGACATTTTTGTCGATCCCCTTCCATGGCATGGGCAGTCATCGCGACAATGGGTATATTGGGATCAAAAACGCTGGTTCGCGACGCGTCGCGAATTCGCCGCGTGGCGCCGTAACCATCCAGACGTGGCATCTGCACATCCATCAGTACAAGATCGTAATACCTGGACTCCAATGCCTTAATCGCCTCTTCCCCGTCGGACACTGCATCTGCACGATATCCAAGCTTCTTCAATAATCCCAGAGCCACTTTCTGGTTGGTCAAATTGTCTTCCGCCAGCAAAATTTTAAGTCTCGCTTTACGATCTTCGGCGATGCTATGACGCGTAATCAGATCCCGTGCCGGTTTCACAACGACCTTTTCGTCTGCACCGCCGATCAGTTGCGCCAGGCATACATATAAATCCGACTGAAGGACGGGTTTCGTCAGGTAAGCGGAAAACCCTGCGGATTTGAATGTCCCCGCGTCGCCACGACGCCCCACGTCGGTCATTAGCACGAGTCGAGCCTCAGAGAGCCGGCTGTCTTCCTTGATTATTTTACCCAGCGTTTCCCCCGTCATATGCGGCATACGCATGTCAATAAGTACCAGGCGATAAGGCAACCCATTGTCAACGGCATCATACATCGCCTGCAACGCTTCCGGGCCACTTTGAGTAATAGTGACAATCATTCCCCATGAATTCAGAAGAGACTCGGTTAAATCCAGATTCGACTGATTATCATCCACAATCAGTGCACGCACACCGGCGATATTTCCCATTGCTCTGGGTTCAGGCAGCTTTTCAGAACGCTTCAGACGTGCCGTGAACCAAAAATCCGCCCCTTTCCCCTCCTCACTTTCAAATCCGATTTTGCCGCCCATCATCTCTGCCAGCTGCTTGGAAATGGACAGCCCCAAACCAGTGCCGCCATACAGTCGTGTCGTGGAACCGTCCGCCTGCGTGAAGCTTTCAAACAGCTTTTCCTGACTTTCTTTGGGAATACCAATACCGGAATCCTTTACGTGAAATTCAACGGTGACCGTTTCAACATCCTCATCAACAAGTCGACCACGAACCGACACCTCGCCTTTGCGTGTAAACTTAAAGGCGTTCCCGGCCAGATTGGTCAGTATCTGACGCAGCCTTCCAGGATCGCCTTTTACGAACGCAGGCACATCCGGCGCCAGGCCGCAAATGAATTCCAACGCCCGATCATTGGCTCTAAAGGCCAACGTTGACGCAAAGTCTTCGAGCATTGAGCGAATATCAAAATCGATTTCTTCGATTTTCATTTTTCGTGCTTCTATTTTCGAAAAATCAAGGATGTCATTAATGAGCGTCAGCAAAGATTCCGCGCTGTTTTTCGCTACACTGGCAAACGATTGCTGTTCGTTGTTAAGATGGGTATCCTCCAGAAGCGAAAGCATTCCAAGAACACCATTCATTGGCGTCCGGATTTCATGCGACATGTTGGCGAGGAATTCGGACTTCGCTTTGTTGGCGTTTTCAGCCTCCCGGGCCATGGAATTGGCAAATGCCGTTTGTTTGCGAAGCTGCGCATTGATGCGTTCGGATTCTTCCAACACACTGTGAATGTTGGCTTCCGCCTTGAACCGACGACTGCGCTCATGTTCGTAGGTCAATGTCAGCACTGCCATGGGAATAGCAACCAGCGCCAGTGAAATGGGCACTGCAATCGGAATCAGGTTCAACGTGACTGCAAATCCTGTTCCCGCGAGTACCAATATTAGCGCGCTCCAGAATCCAAACCATAGCCCGGATTTTGCTACATGAAACTGACTGTCAGATGTGGCTGGTCGCTGTGAAACCGAATTACGCATCGAAGCCCCTTCAGGTGCCTTTCAATACTATAACGACAATTGAACCGAATATTTAATAATTAACCCTTAAACATTACCAACTTACAGCGAAACAACTTTTTCCACAACGCCCGACATGGGCTGATGGCGGGATAATTGACCAGGGGAAAAGTAATATTTCGTATAACAATTAATCAGAGGGACAATTGAGCACAGACTTCAACGGGAACAGACGGTGTAATTTCACCATGCCCGATAACTCGAATGTGCTTCACGGATTCTGGCAACAATTGTTGCAGCGGTCTGCGAAGGGACGCAGAAACAAGCAGAATCTGTGGGCCTTTGTCCTCCACGATCTGATTCAGGTTATCGACCAGATCTGCTTCCAGATCGGGCTGCAGTGTCATGCGCTTGCCGGCGGATGTACTTACAACGCTGGCCTGAAGCAGCTGCTCCGTTTCAACATCCACAGTTGTGATGCGCAACATGGAACCATCGCGCTTTTCTGCAGTATTTGCCGGTGCCGCAGAGGGTGCCGAAAACATATCATGCTGTAATGATTCGGTAATTAGATACGCCAGACGCCTTCTGATCCGAACCAGCATATCATCAAGATCTGCCACCACTTTTTCTCGCGCGATGGCTTCCAGTACATCCGGTAAATGCTGCTCCGAAATACCTTCCATTTTGAGTTCACCAATAATATCGGCCAACATGGCAAGTTCAATCCGTTCCCAAACCGCTTCCCTGACCAGAACGGGATGCCGGGCAGCCACTTCATCCAGCAGTTGCTGCATTCGATCCAGTGATATAGCGGCTTCATTGCGACGGATATTCGGTGATGTAATGCGCGTTGCCACACCCTCGCTCAGCCTTTTTTGAACAGCGACGCTCACCGCCAGGACCGACGCCGCAATCAGAAAAGGCCATGCAGGAAGCCCGGGAATCAGTGCCAGCAACAACATCATGGCAGCAGCGGCAATAATTGCCGATGGTACAGAAAGCAACTCCATCCCCATCGCGCCATCTCCGTCCCCCGAGGAATGCCCCTGTGCCAAACGAGTGACCAGCAATCCTGCTGCCGTTGAAATCAGCAGTGCCGGAATCATGGAAACCAGGCCATCCCCGACAGTAAGTCTCCCATAAAGATCTAACGCATCGGCAATGGACATATTTTTACGAAGCACGCCCACAAGCGTACCGCCTAAAACATTAATTACCGTTATGACCAGCGCCGCTACCGCATCGCCGCGAACAAACTTCATGGCGCCGTCCAGCGATCCATAATACATGCTGCGCTTTTCGAGTGCTTCCCGTCGCAGGGTCAACTCCCTTGGTGAAATGGTTTTACTGCGCAAATCCGCTTCAATCGCCATTTGCATGCCAGGCAGCGCATCCAGCGTAAATCGGGCAGCAACTTCGGCTACCCGTTCCGCGCCGCGGGTAATCACCAGAAAAAGCACCATCAGAATGACACCAAAAATGACAGCGCCCACAATAATATCGCCACCAACAATAAAACCGCCAAACCCACCAATAATCCGGCCGGGATTTCCACGTGTCAAAATTAAACGGGTTGACGAAATATTGAGTGCCAGTCGATACAGGGTGGCCATCAGCAGTACAGAGGGAAATCCACTGAAATGCAGCGGGTTCTTCTGAAAAACAGCCATCGCAAAAATGAGCATGGAGATGCCCAGATTAAACGAAATGAGCAGATCCATCATCCATGGCGACAGCGGTATGATCATCATCGCCACAATTGCCAAAATGACAACTGCCAGAAACAATTCCCTTAAATTGCTTTGTACGAGAGGTTTCATGATAGAATTTCGAATTAAAATAAAGCGAAGGATTCATCAACTGAAAAATGGAATTTCGCCGGGCAAATGCAACATCGTTCGAAGTGGCAGAAATCTCAAATAGAGAAGAACGTATCTCCGGACAATCCTGGCGGCTGCCCTGATAAATCGGCAGCGTCAGAGTTTTTATTACCCGCCTGCCAGAGATCGTGCTGTGGTGTGTATTCAGAGATTACTGAAGCAATGTGCAGGCGGAAAGCTGTTGCGTGAAATCCCCCGATGTCCACATCAGGGACATTTCGTTCCAGTTATTGGGGCAAACCACATCCGCACCGGAATCGAAGAATTCTGGATTGTATTTCTTCCCATTTACCAGATTGTCGTACACCATTTGAATAACGTCGTACCCCCACCCCCAATACTTCTGGCCAACCATCGCGTTTAACAGCCCACTTTGAGCCATGTCTATCTGAAACTTGAGCGTGTCATAGGTGACTGTTTTAAGGGAACCGTCTATCATTCTGGCGGTCCAATCGGGGAGTCCGTTGAGTGTGGGGTCGGCGCTGTAGGCGAACAGCGGCCACAGTCCAATAAGAATGGCAGCATCCAAATCAGGAGAACCATCACCGTCTCTGTCCCTGGAAACCATCTCATCCAATTGAACGCCACAGGCCTCTGTCTCATATTCCGCATACACAGTTGCGCAGGAATCGGGATCATACACGTTTTGACATTTTTCAGGTTCATCACGATACACGTGATACGTGGCTGTTTCAGGTGCAGCGGCCAACGTTGCGGGCCAGCATTTGACCAGTTGTGGATTTGTAGTGCCCTCGTAAATGCAGGCGCCCTGCTCCTTCAGCGCATCCCAAACGCCGGCAACCCGTTCCTGAAGATTCGTCGCAACGGGAACACCACTGAAAATGCCAACGCGCCATGGCTTCTGTACCGCCGTATCTGCTGCCAGTACAGCGCCAGTCAGCTTCGCGACGGTCTGTCCTGTCGAGCGACAGTCAATTCCGTAGTAGGTCATTCGCCCACTCGGATCGCCGTTGGGATAACGACAATCTGAATCCCATGCCATTACCGGTATTCCCGCAGCAATCGCCTCATCCACTTTCGATGCAACATCAGGGCTTGAGCACGAAATGGCGATGGCATCAACCTGGGCGTCAATGGCTTCCTGAATGGATGCCTTCTGCCCTTCTATATCAGCGGCGCTCTGAGGGGCAACGTAGAGAATATCAACCTGCTTTCCGGTGGTTTGCGTCAGATCCAGAGCCTTCAGTTTTGCACCATCCAAACCAATCTGAAATACCTCGTTTCCTTTTTCCTTTGGAATCCATGCAATAGTCAGTTTGCCGTCATCCTTGCTGTCCCCTTCATCATCCGAGTTACAGGATATCAAAGGCAGTAACAGCAGAAAGCATAACAACAGAGTTATTCCTCGTAGAGACATTGTCATTCGTATTCCCCTTTCAATCGCGCAAACGCTCATTCTTCCACTTGGTTGGATGCCGGCAACGCCAGCATATTTTCGCCTTTTACGATTTTTCCATGCTGCACCGTCCACAGCTTGGCCAGCCCCGAATATATCTCTCCGTGCTCATCCAGCTCGACAAATCCGGAAGCGCCCCGATAGTTTATTCCAGCGTAGGCTGCCACGTTTTTATATCTTAGCAGATTTAACCCATCCGCCAATTCATACCAGGCCACTTTCTTTCCGGTTGATATGGATGAAACTGTTAAAATGTGTTTTGAAATCTCGCTCGCACTGGGGATTTCGTCTTTTCCGGATTCCACATATGCCTCTTCAATAGCAAGCGCGAGTATCGCCAGGGCGTCATAATTGTAGTATGCGGAAAGCAGTGGATAGTCCCCTGGCCAACGTTTGGCAAACTCCCCGGCAAAAACGCTGGCATCGATCGCATCGGCATTCACCACGCCAACCATCCCATCTATGGTTCCAGGTGGAACATTCTGGACAAACACATCATTGGTCAGTGAATTTGAGAAGTATAAAAGCTGATTTCCCCCCATGGCGCTCCAATCAGCGATAATCGTGGCCCCGGTCTTGGGATAGGCCACCAGCACAATTGCATCCGGATCGTGATCAAACGCCAATCCAAGAACAGTTCGATAAGACTGCAACCCCGGTTTAAAAGCCAGTTGGATTGGTGTTTCGCCAAGTCTGACAGCCAGTTCCTGACTCAACATCTTGCTGAAATTGGATCCGTATTCGTCGTTGACGTGAAGAATTAGTGGATTGGACACACCATCGTCCACCATTTTTTTGGCCAGCACACTCCCCAGGGTTAACGAAGACGGACAGGTTCGAAACCACAGATTTTTCTCATCCAGGTCCGTAAATGCAGTCGATGAAACACCGCCCGAAACCTGCACGATATTCCGAGAAGAAATAAGCGGCATCATTTCAAGCGCAAGGTCTGCGTGCTCGGGGCCAATAATTGCGATAACGCCCTCGTTTTCAATCAGCTCCCTGGCTGCATTCATCCCCTGGTCCACATCCGAATTGGTATCCCTTGTAATCAATTCAACATGACGCCCGGCAAGCCCGCCGTTGGCGTTAATCTGCTCCGTTACCCATATCAATGCCCGTTCAATGTTTGCCCCCGAGGCCGCCAAATCCCCGGTAAAAGGCAACAGTGCACCTATTTTCACCGAATCAGTATGCTGCTTTTCCTCCGGCAATTCCATGCATGCAGTTGCAAAGGCACCAAGGATGAGAACACACACCAACGCAAACAACACACACACGTTTTTCAAAATATCCACGATTCTTCTATTTCCAACCATCATGACTAGAGCTCCTGCTTTACGTTTAATAAGAACGTTCTTCCTGCAAGTGGATAATCAATGCCTGTAAATCCAGGATCGGGCCCGATTGCGTTGGTCAGATTTTTACAGCTTAAGTTAAAACTGGTATTCCGCCCATCCAGCAATTCAACCTCCCTGACTGCAACAGATGCATTCAAATGAATGTATGGCTCAAGTGTGTAGGCGGAAAAATTCTCGAGACTGTTCATATCGCTTGAGCGCCGTGGACCAACATACATACCATCGATGATCGCATGAAGCGGCATCCCGGGAATTTTTCCAATAAGACCTCCCCGGAAAATATACGGCGGATAAATAACATTTTCGGTGCCATACAACTCGGCCTGATATCCGTCCATGCCCATATTGCGACGTGTCAGCTGCACTTCTGACGACAGATACCCCTTTATCCATTCGCTGTATCCGGCGCGAATCTCTGATTCCCACGAAAGACTCTCTGTTTCAGAAAGATTCGTTGCAATGCGATTAACGCCCTGCTGCACAAATTCGGCTTTGTCCGTGAGCAGATTATACGCAAGCCCCGTCGAAATCGAAAAGTGCTCCCATTTCAGTGAAACATTTCCCTCGACGGAATGTACAAATTGAGGCTTCAAGGAATCATTGCCAACCACATCCCCAACCTCGTAGGGCGTGGCATGCAGCAACAAAGGAGACGGCGCTTTATATGCACTGCCGTACAACACTTTGATATAGAGTGGAGATACCGGGTTGGTCACAGCAGCAAATCTGCTGCTCAATTTGCTGCCGTAAACATTATGACGATCATATCTGGCACCGGCGATCAGATTCAAATAACGCCCCAATGGTTTGAATATGGCCTGCGTGAATGCTGCGAAGTTAATAAAATCAGCAGTTCCCTGCCGATACGAACTTTCCGTCAGTACATCCCCTGTATCCATGTCGCCGCTGGCCGACTTTAAAACGTGCAGTGTGGACGGCAGACTCTCACGATCAAACAGCATTTCCGTGCCGACAACCAGCGTGACCTTTTCGCCATAGGACCACCGCCCTTCAATCGAGCCATCCACACCGTCAAACCCAAATTTACGTCTGATGAAATACGTTGAGCTGCCAACCTCAATTCGATCTTTATCCCGCGGCCCTCCGGTAAAGTAGTTCACTTTAGCATCCAGCTGAAATTTTTTACTGAATCGGGCCGAATATGCTGCCGCCAATATGCTGTTATAAAGAGCAACTGTGCTGTAATTAAACTGCCCGGTGTCGCTATACCCATAAGACAACGGCGCCCATGCGTTAAATTCCGCGCCACGCTCAATTACTGACAGATACCCCGTCAGGGTGAGATTATGCTTTTCGTTAAAATCGTATCCTATTTTCAACAACGCGACTTTCGAATCGAGAATCAGTGATTCAGACTCAATCTCGCCAGTATTATACGAGGGAATCGATGGTGCCGGCGAACTGTCCGGCAGCCTGAGGCCAGACCGATCCTCCCGGTCAAACCGTGCAGATACAAGGACATTTGTGTTGCCCTTTTTAACGCTTATGGCGGTATCAAACCCGCCACCCAGATTTTGCGCGCTGGCCATGGTGGCATATACATTTGCCTCGCCGTTATCGCTCCTATGGCTGCCCTCTGCCGAGGCATTGGCAGCGCTTCTCGTCACTACATTGATAATTGCTAAAAACGCATCCGCACCATATAGCGAGGAAACCGGCCCCCGGATAATTTCAATGCGTTCAACGGCGGTGAGCGGTATCAGCTCAGGGCCGGTCCAGTTTCCGGATGTGGCGCGAAACGCGACCGAACGCCCGTCAATCATCAGTTTCACAGTGCCGCTTTCGCCCAGCAAACCACCCGCAACACCGCGCACGCCGACATTGGGTAAGATATGATCGTCAACAACATAAAACCCCACCACGTGCTTCAATGCATCGGCAAGAGAACGATATGACCACATCTCAATATCCTGGTGAGAGATCACGGTAATAACGGAGGGCGCTTCGTCAGTGGTGGATTTGGTTCGGGTCGCAGACCAGACTTCAACAGGCGTATTGAGAAGATCTTCAAGACCAAGCGCCAGCATCTCACTCGGATTCTCAATAAGAGACACAGAGGAATCATCATCCGCGTGCGACATCCCAGAGTAGCAGAGGCAATAAATACCGATAACCATTGAAAAAACAGGTCTTATAACTTTCAAACCAATAACCTCTTTTTTTTTCTGCCAGTCCAGGAAGACAAACCCAAGTGCCCCGAGACCTGGAACCGCTTTCACGTGAGTATAAAAATAACATATAAATTAAATACGTCCGCTTTGTCCCGGTCAAAAAAAAAAATATATTCAAGCGGTACTCGTAGGTGGGTTATTTCAGTATTTGAATCGCAAATTTGTTTTATGTCAGTTGTTACAATCCCGCCCAAATCTGTTCGCTTACAGATGCGATCCGATATGCGAAGCGGTGTAGCAACAGTTAACGAATCGGTCGTTCCTGACAGGGATTTGGACTGTACCCGGCCACTATTGCAACAAGCGGTTTCGAAGCTTCTGCTATCTGAATGTCATCAAGTTGATCCGGCGTGGATTGTTTTCGTTCCTCCCTCATTCGGCACAGGCAGACAGGATTAACTGCGACAATAGATGCAACACTGCGACAAATGTATTTTTCGTCGGAGACCCCGTTTAAAAGTCTTGGATGTCAATATAGGCGGATGCGTGGCAGACCTATCATGTGGTCCAATTACTGAATTGTTAGTACAACCCTGGCGGACAGCGGATTAAAATCTCGTCTAAAACAATAACTGACACTGTCCTTTTTCGAAAATACCGCGCGAATGGTATTGGACAGTTCAAAGGGTTTACGCAAACCGATTTTAATTTTTTGCGCCTCCCAGTAGGCGTTTTCATCCTTTACTGTGCGATCAAACACTTTCTGGACAAATTTTGCTCTAAGCTGAGACGATTCCGGTGCATTAATCACAACTACAGAAACGCCTTTTACTGAACTCTTCTGTTTTAAAAACAGTCTGCGAACATCAGTGATATCAATTGAAGTAATCGCTGAGGATTTGTTCACAATCACAAGAATGTCATCGGGCTGCCCACTCGTATTTCCCGAAGATACAGTGCTGATGATCAGCATAACCGCGACAACAAAGGCTGTGGGAAAAGCGCCGCTTTTCATTTGTCGTACTCCCTGGCATCGCCTTGCAAATTGTAATATGTAAGGGACATGAACCCGCCCGCGGGCAGACGTACTGGACGCTGATTGGTCCAATACCAGTGTCCCCCGAAAATAACGCACTCTCGTTTCACCTTCCACGATTGGCCAGTAATCGTCAATTCTCCGAAAATCACTTTCAAATTACTGGGGAACAATACTTCTGCATATTTATCGTTAAAAATATTATCCCAATCCCATAGGTGTTTTTTGTTCAAGCGTCGCGCACCGGAGTGCGGGTCGAAATATGGTAGATATGCATCCATAAAATCGGTGTATTTGCCCCTGCAAAAATTTGCGTCAAGGGAAACCATTGTATTTGGACGCCCGAAAATTAATTTTAATCGCGCTCAAATGGCTTAAATGTTCTCCGACCATAAATTTAGCCGAATGGTCACTGCCTTTTGTCGAATTGATAGACGATAAAAACATGGATTCTGGCCGGAATGACGCACCCTAAAACCAACGTGCAATGCTCGACTGCAATGCTCTGTTTCAGTTAAAAGATCTTCAGGCTGCAGCACTTACGCGAAGACGAAAAAGCAGCTGTTCAAGCAACATTCGGGCTACCGAAATGATTCAAAAGAAGGGGCGAATCAATTCCCGCCGCACATGGAATCGCAGGCGTCGGGATAGGATGTCCCCTCCGTTCCACCAGACATTGCGGCGACGGATTCATTGAACTGATCGCACGAAAGCGCTTCAATGCCTGCCGCGCATTCCCCGCCAAGTGCAGTGTCGAACGTTGCAGCTGGACACGTATCATCTGACATAACTGATGCGATCAAAGACTGCACGCACTGACTGTCCCCACCCAACTGCTCGTACATGGGGGCATTACAGGCTGACAGCTGGCTGCACATGACCTGAACCACCTGATTCTTCGTTTTTTCCGGCGGGGCATCGTCATCGCTGTCGGAACAGGATGAAATCGTCATCAATGAGAAGAGACAAATAATCAAAATCAGTCCACACTTTTTCATTTGTAGTCCTTTGGTAAAAAGACGCGCAATTGGGCGCCGTTCAGTATTCAATTGTCTAAGTGTGTCACGAGAATGTCTGACAGCAATGTCAACATGGTCGATATTTATGCCGGCTTTGTGCCACAAAGGGCAACGGTAGGATTCAACGACTGAAATAATCGATTTTGGAGCGGTCACTACTGGCCATCCGGGCACGTTTCCGGGCCCACTCTCTCATTTTTTTGATTTCAGGCTCAAATGTTTCGTACAGAGTCACATTATTATTCAGTGCGCGCCGAAAATCCGCGTCCGAAACACGCTCGTCTCGCTCGAATGCCAGATACATGGCACTGATAATCAACTGCTCCAACTCACTGCCAGTGAACTTTTCCGTTTTGGCAACCAGTGCAGTCACATCATAATCCGTTGGATTCAGCTGACGCTTCTTCATATGCAGCGTCAGGATATCCAGGCGCTCGTTTGAATCTGGTAAATCCACAAAGAAAATCTCATCAAATCGCCCCTTACGCGGCAACTCTGGCGGCAACGCATCCACTTTGTTGGCAGTGGCAACCACAAACACTTCCTTTTTCTTTTCCTGCAGCCAAGTGATTAGTCCGCCAAGAAGCCTTGCCTCCGTCCCCTTGTACTGGTTGTCAAAGCCCTTCTCTATCTCATCTATCCACAACACCATTGGCGCCATTGCCTCGGCGATCTTCAAGGATGAGCGAAGCGATTCCTCTGGAAATCGCTGTCCAAATACTGCGGCGATATCCATCCGCACCAGCGGCAATTGCCAGAATCCAGCAACGGATTTCGCTGCCAGCGATTTGCCGCATCCCTGAATTCCCATTAAAAGCAACCCCTTGGGAACAGGTAATCCGTATGACTGCGCCTTGGATGAAAACGCCTTTTCTCTGGAGCGAAGCCACCCTTTCAGCATATTCATTCCCCCTACCTGGGTGAAATCGGAATCCACTTCCACATGTTCAAGCACATTGCTTCGCAGCAGGGCTTTTCGCTTTTCCTTTTCCAGGGAAGCCTGGGCTGCCGCAATCTCTTCGGGCCATCCCAAAAGAGCTTTTCGAAAACCGCGCCTCGCCTCCCCTTCAGTTAATCCCTGGGACACGCGCACCATCGTTTCAGCGTCCACATCCACCAGTAGCACACCCGTTTCAACGCATACTGCGTCAAGGATCTCTTTTAACCGGCGCACATCCGGCAGCGGATATTCCATAATTGAACTCAATCGCTCAATTTCAGGCGGAATCGAAATCCACGAAAGAATCATAACCACCGATCCCCCATCGGAAAGATCGAGATCCGATAACAATCTAACGACCGACGGATTCTCCAACTGCCTTGCCGCTTCGGCCAACACCAGCACTTTTCCCTTTGACAGCTGAGTCATCTGCGACTCAATCTCCACCAGAGTCCCTGGTTTTCGGGGGATGATGCAATCCAGATTCGCCAGCTCGCAAGCTTTATGAATCTCTGGAATGACACTCTGCTCTTCGAATGCCGAAATAAATACAATTGGAAACTCAGACCTTAAGTTCAATGCCAGCTCTTCTGCAAAATTCATTTTTTCCTCTGCCTTCTTCAATCAATACTAGCAAAATAAAATGAAGATCGAAAAAAACGGCATGAAAATATGTGGTCTTTCAGTTGCCGCGCTCAGGGTGGAGCGGCAGGTTCACAACAAATCGGCTGCCAACATTCACTTTGGATTCAACACGTATCCCGCCGCCGTAAGAATGCACGATGCCAAAACATGTTGCCAACCCCAGTCCGGTGCCTTCACCGACGTCTTTTGTAGTAAAGAAGGGATCAAATATTTTGGAAAGATTTTCCTCCGGAATTCCGCAGCCGGTATCGCGAATGGCCACCATCACCTGAGCGTCTTCAAGCCATGAACGAATACTGATTTCATTGGATTCGGATTGGGTATATTTCAGCGAATGAATCGCATTGGTCAGCAGATTCAGAAAAACCTGAAACAGTTTACTCTCATTAACTGAAATGGATGGCAGCTCCGCGTACTCTTCATGGAGCGTCGCAAAAATGCGAATATCGTGTCTCGCGAGGTTGACAACCTTGCGAAGTACATCGTTTATGGACACATGTCTGGTGTTCTCATTTCGGTCGGTGCGTGCAAACCGGGACAGGTCCTGTACAATTTTCGATATGCGATTTGCCCCGTCAATGGCAATCTCCATCCCTTCGTGAATAGCCGTAATTTTTTTAATAATTTCAGCATATTGTTCATCATCTTTAAACGATTTTGTCAACTCAATAATCGACTGACTGCCCTTGGCGGCCCTGCGCAAATGTGACAACATAAATGAAAGCGGGTTGCGTATTTCGTGTGCCACTCCCCCCACCAGTTTACCAATGGCTTCCAGCTTTTGCTTTTGACGCAGTTGTTCATCCTTGGACCGGATTTCAGCCAGACTTTTTTCAAGCGCCAGACTCGTCCGTTCGAGTTCCTTGCGCTGCCTGAACAAATCCACAAAGACACGGGTCTTGCTGATCAGAATTTTGGGCTCAATCGGCTTGAACAGATAGTCCACTGCACCGGAATCATATCCGCGAAAGAGGTGATGTTCATCCTTATTGACGGCTGACACAAAAATAATCGGGATATGGTTTGTTTTACTATTGGACCTCATAAGTTCCGCTGTTTCATAACCATCCATCCCCGGCATCTGCACATCCATGATAACCAGCGCAAATTCCTTCAGCAGCAGCTGACGCAGGGCATCCTGCCCGGAATTCACCGATGTAATTGCCAGTGAATCGCTCCCGAGAAGATTTTCAAGCGCAAACAGATTTTCCCGCCGGTCGTCTACCAGCAGTATGTCCACCGCCATTTTGGCTGGCGCCGGAGCGATGGACACTCCCATTGGCACTCGATTTCCATAGGGATTCTGCCCGTTGCTCATATATGTTTTATCGCTTTCAGACACAATACACTTTTGTTTTAGCCCCAGTCCAGTTTGTGTATCGGTCCGGCACCATGGAAATTAAGCTGAGTTATCTGGCTTTTGCGTCTTTCGTTTCTTACCTAACTAGTTAGCCAGGAAAGCGACTGTAAACAAGTGGCATCAAACAATCGAAAAAACATAATAATATAAAAAGCTTAAAACATATAAATTAATGTATTTTATTATTCAAATATCGAGACATCTTCTTGTCTTGGGCTGCCCAAATATGGTATAAGCCGAAATCGAAGCATTTTTAATAAAACAGTAATAATAAAACATTAATGAACACTAACTTCCCATCGCTCCGTCAATTGCAAGTCCTTTTTAGACAGCGTTGCGGTGCCCAAGTCTGGGCACAGGGCGAGCGTCTGGCCCAGATGGATGCGGTCGAAGGCTTATCTTCATCAACCGATGAAATTGAATTTCGTGTGAATACACCGGCCGAGGTGACCGATCCAACGGTGATTTTGTATCCAGAAGACAATGAATGGGAATGTTCGTGCAAACTGAAAACAGATTGCTGTGCTCATGTGGCGGCATGCATCATCGCTACCCTTTCAGCCAATCAGCGCGGCGCTCCTTTGCCTAAAAAGGAGAAACGCCCCACCCGCCTTGAATATCGCTTTTACAGACATGGGACCATGCTAACGCTGACCCGCAATTACATTGCCGCCACAGGGCAAAGGCAGACTTTGACCCGCCCTATTATGTCGCAGATTGCCGCGCGTACCTTTCCTTTGGGCTATCGGCCCGCACAGCTTGATCTGAATGCGGATTTAATCATTGGACGAAACATTCACCCCCAGAAAAAACTCCCCGCCGACCTGCTTGCGGACCTCATAGCGGAACTGGGCGAAGTGGAATTGGTTTTTCTCGATGATCACCCTATCGCCGTTTCTCCGGAACCAGTACTGCCGCGGATAGAGGTGCTTGCCACCGGCGACGGCGGCGTGGAGCTGCGTTTGAACCCCAATCCCGATCTCGACGAGATTCTGGCTCCCGGGGCAGGCCTGTGTGGAAACACCATTCAGCCAATTGGTCAGCGTGGGATTTGCGGTGACGCCATGGAAAAGCTGCCCCGGCGAATCACTTACGGCCGCAAGGATCTGGCGGAGTTTGTCGCCGATGTCCTGCCACAACTGGAACGGGATAATTATGTGGACATCCGAACGGATATCCTGCCTCCGATCTCACGATTTGTAGAGCCGCGGCTCATTATGAACATGCGCCAGGATGGCAGCACTGTGACGGTCCTTCCGGAAATTGTATATGGAAATCCGCCTCATGTAAAAATAAAGAACGGCCGGATGGAGTATATTGATGGCAGCATTCCGGTGCGTGACATCAAGGCCGAAAAAGAGATGGAAGCCACCCTCAGGGACGATCTCAATCTGGTCCCGGGTAGAAAAGTCCTATACAATCGCCGTGATGCATCGATTTTTGTTGAAAAAGCGCAGGAATGGAGCGAATCCACTCTGGATGCAACCCAGCATGCCATCCGAAACGCTGCGCCTCTCGTGCCCAGGGTTGAGGTGAACGACGACGCATTCGACATCTGGTTTACATTGGAAAACATGGAAGATCCGACATTTAACGGGCGTCAGGCCAACGCCCGAAATGTGCTCGAAGCCTGGGGGGAAGGACTCAATCTGGCGCCACTGGAAGGCGGCGGTTTTGCTCCCATCCCGCAGAGCTGGCTGGATAAGCACGCGGCGCTGGTTCTGGACCTGCTCGATGCCAGACGGGATGAAGACAAAAAAGTTGCAACCGCTGCCGTTCCAATGCTCGCCAGGCTCTGCGATGACCTCGACATCGAGCATCAACCGTGTTTTAGCCGGCTATCGCCGCTGATTGATAATTTTAATACGATTACAGAAGCCCCGCTTCCGGGTGATCTCACCGCCACGTTGCGGGGATACCAGAAGCGCGGCGTCGACTGGCTGGTATTTCTGCGCAACGCCAGTCTTGGGGGGGTGCTCGCCGATGATATGGGTCTGGGAAAAACCATTCAGGCGCTATGCGCCATGACTGGCAAGACCCTCGTGATCTGTCCCACCAGCGTGATTCACAACTGGGCGTCTGAAGCGGCGACCTTCCGTCCTGGACTCAAAGTTTGCGTATTCCACGGACAGAACCGCACCCTGGACATGTCTGCGGATCTGATTATCACCAACTATTCTCTGCTTCGAATTGAACGGGCAGCACTCACCAGCCACGAGTGGGACTGTGTAGTCCTTGACGAATCTCAGAATATCAAGAATCCCGGCAGTCAGGCTGCCAAAGCCGCATTTCGACTCAAGGCGTCGTTCCGTCTCGCCATGAGCGGCACCCCGGTAGAGAACCGTCTCGAAGAACTGTGGAGCGTCTTCAATTTTACCAACCCCGGCCTGCTGGGCAATTACCGCAAATTCCAAAAGCGGTTTTCCATTCCGATTGGACTGGGTGATCAGATTGCCACCGCCAGTCTGCGTCAGAAAATCAAACCATTCGTTTTGCGTCGCCGCAAAGACGAAGTGGAGCTGGAGCTGCCCAGCCGAACCAATCTATTGCTGTACTGCGAGCTCAATGAATCCGAGCGGAACATCTACGATGCGGTTCGTGCGGCAACCAGCAGTTCCATTGTTAAATCCCTGGAGGCCGGCGGGAGTATTATGGCAGCACTCGAGCAACTGCTTCGCCTTCGCCAGGCGGCCTGTCACCCATCTCTTGTACCCGGCCATGAGGCAGCCACATCATCCAAAATTGACCTGCTGATGCAGGAAATCACCGCCACCATCGCCAACGGTCACAAGGCACTGATTTTTTCCCAATGGACCGGTTTTCTGGATTTGGTGGAGCCCCACCTCAGGCAGTCGAACATTACTTTTGTGCGACTGGACGGGAGCACCAGGGATCGCGCCGGTGTAGTTGAAACCTTTCAGGGGGATGATGGACCGCCGGTGATGCTCATCTCGCTGAAAGCCGGAGGCACCGGGCTCAACCTCACGGCGGCCGATCATGTCTTTTTGCTGGATCCATGGTGGAATCCGGCGGCAGAAGACCAGGCTGCTGACCGAACACACCGCATCGGACAGGACAAACCCGTGTTTGTTTACCGCATCGTGGCCTCGGGCACAGTGGAAGAGAAAATCCTTGGGCTCCAGGAGAAAAAACGCAAACTCGCCGAAGCCGCCATCGGCGACGCCGGTCAGGCTCTTTCAATCACTCGCGAAGATCTCATTAACCTGCTGCGGTAATCCGCAGCGTATTACGACCTGCTGCGGTAATCCGCAGCGTATTACGACCTGCTGCGGTAATCCGCAGTGTATTACGACCTGCTGCGGTAATCCGCAGCGTATTACGACCTGCTGCGGTAATCCGCAGCGTATCAGTTCCAGCGAATCACACCAAAATCCTACCACCGAAACCATTAAATATTTTTCAGGTCCCATTGCGTGTGTTCCGACAAGGCGTTTCGCCCCTTTACACGCGTTACAAAGGGAATATCTGCGCTATAATTCACTGGATAGGAGCTGAGGGATTTTGTTGCATATTGCAGTTGGTCCGGATTTTTCTTTAAAATGGTTTATTCAGCAACTGACGAAAGGTCTGGATGCGTTGTACTCACTGACGATATCCGCTATGAAATATTCGTCGACGTTCAGCCACTGGGCAGCGCCCTGTAGATCTCGAAAGAGTCTGGTAACCCACGGGCGCCTGAAAATTTTGTTTTCCGCGGCTTTATAGATTCGCCCCAGTCCGTAAAGGCTGTCCCGCCCGAGCAATACAGCGGTTCGGGATCCTGGAGGGCGAAGGGTTGTGGATCGTGCAACTATTGGAATCAGCTTTTTAGTCAGCGACGGGGTGATCAGCCGTGCATCCGAATCAAAATAGAACAACTCATCACGGGTTGGCCCTGCCTCCAGATATTTTTCGAGAATCTTTAAAATATTCCGGTACGAATCATTTTTATTAAAATAAAATAACGTAAAATCCCGTTCGGGTACTGTATGAATAAACATCACAGACCTTCCATTTCAGTGGAACAAAATGTTTGTTTCGGACTTATATACAGTATTCCGGAATTAGTTCAATCAGTAATCGAATAAAAATGTAACGGGGATCTATCAGCAGGACGCAGCTGTCTCAGTTCATCAATAAATCAAATTTATGAATTTTGAAGCGCTTTAAATCATGTTACAAATCCCATCTTTTAAAAAGTCATTAGACAAATTGGTAACGAGAGGAAATAACATGAGCACAGATGCCAAAAAGAAAGTGGTTCTCGCCTACAGCGGCGGTCTGGATACATCCATCATATTAAAATGGTTGCTCGAACGGGATTTCGAAGTAATCGCCTACATCGCCGACGTGGGTCAAAATGATGACTTTGAGGCGGCACGGGTAAAGGCGCTCAAAATTGGCGCGAGCAAGGTATACGTTGAAGATCTCCGCGAGGAATTCGTAACGGACTATATTTTCCAGATGTTCAAAGCCAATACAGTTTACGAAGGACGGTATCTGCTGGGCACCAGTATCGCCCGGCCCATTATCGCCAAGCGCCATATTGAAATCGCCGAAAAAGAGAATGCGGAGTACGTATCCCACGGTGCGACTGGCAAAGGCAATGACCAGGTGCGATTTGAATTGGGATTCTACGCCCTCAAACCCGACGTGAAAGTGATTGCCCCATGGAAAATGCAGGAATTCCTCGATGAATTCAAAGGGCGCACCGATTTGCTGAACTACGCTGAGAAACACGGCATCCAAACAACAGTGACCCACAAAAAACCGTACAGTGAAGACGACAATCTGCTGCACATCAGCCACGAAGCCGGGGTTCTCGAAGATCCATTCTTCCGTCCGCCCAAAGAGGTATTCAGCAAAACCGTTGATCCCGAAGACGCCCCTGATAAACCCACCAATATCAACGTGACGTTTGCCAAAGGGGTTCCCGTCAAAGTTGAGAACGAAGAAGATGGCACCGTGGTCGAAAAACCATTGGAGCTGTTCCTGTACCTCAACCAGCTGGGTCACGACAACGGCATCGGCCGCGTGGACATCGTTGAAAACCGCTATGTGGGACTAAAATCACGCGGTGTGTATGAGACCCCCGGAGGCACCATATTGCTGGAAGCTCACAGAGACATCGAAGGAATAACGATGGACCGCGAAGTCATGCGCATCCGCGATATGATCGTGCAAAAGTACGCCGACGCCATATACAACGGCTACTGGTTCAGCCCTGAGATGGACTTTTTGAACACCATCATCGACAAAAGTCAGGAAGACGTGGACGGCGTAGTATCCCTCAAACTCTACAAAGGTGGCGTATACGTCACCGGCCGAAAGAGCCCCAAGTCCCTCTACAACGAAGACATGTCCAGCATGGATATCGAAGGCGGCTACGACCAAAAAGACGCCGCGGGCTTTATCCGCATCAATGCGGTCCGCCTCAAAGCCGGCGCCAGCCGCATCAAACGCTAACCATCTCCCTGTTGTTCTCACACGAACGCCAGTTATGACAAGGGGTTCGGACAATCATGACTGCTCCGGGCGCCATGTTGCCAAGGGTAAATGGCCAATTAACAGTCCCAACCCCAGTCTTCACACCTCCGTCAACCCAATTTAACAGCCCCGTCAACCCAATTTAACAGCCCCGTCAACCCTGTTTGTGCAGGATTTCGCACAGATTTCCAGACCTCCGTTCCCAATTTCCCAATCAGCTCCCCCTCCCCCACGGCACTCGCCCCTCCGAAACAGCAATAAAAAAGAACCGCCAGCGTCATTCATTTCCTCGAAGGAGGAAATCCGATGAGCGCTATCAAGATCCCCGAACGGAGTCGGGGATGACGATGCTGTTCGGAGAGCTTGTTGGCGCTGTCAGTATCCCCGACCGGCGTGGGAAACGAGATGTTGAAACGGCGTTGGGCATTGCGTTCATCCGGAACAATGAAGCCATATCCGCCAACCGACTTTTATTATCGATTGTCAGCTTCCGTAGTGAAAGAAGCGGCTGGCAGTCCTTCCTCATTATAAAGGCTGAATATCGGGTTATCTCCCCATGCGTATCGGACCTTCGTCGGATTCGGTACGTTGGCATCTGATACCACAACCATGTCACCGCGTATCTCTGCGCGGCCCCATTTCCATACACCGGAAGCATCAGCAATCGCGAAACCGGAGAGGGTCTGGCCATCAAATGATTTCAGCCCGCCACCAACATGGTCAAAGTAAAGTGTTACTTCGTAGCCGTTGATGGAACTGCTTCGATACAGAGGACCGGAGTAAACAACATCTGACTCCCCATATAACAGCGCTCTCGCTGGCAAAGAAAGTCTTCTTCCAGCTTCAGGTTTGTTGGGAAAATGCCAGTCGTCGGCAATCCCGATATCCATGTTCACACTCATGGCTGTATTCGTTAACGCCAGCGCCTGCCGCTATCCTTCGCGCACCATCGCCACGTAACTAGTATTGTTTGGATCGGTCTGCAAATCATGGATATTGGAAAGCTGTCCAAAATAAAACGGAAACTCTCCCTGTCCCCAGATATTTCGCCAGCCATTGATAAGAAGGCCAAAGACATTTCCATACCCTGCCGCGTCGGTGGCATTGCAGTTGTTTTCCCCCTGTATCCAGATCGTTCCGCGAATGCCATACCCCACAACAGGTGACACCCATTCATTCCACATGGTGCCAATGTCGTCAGTGGCAATCTGTCTGTTTAACAGCGTCAACCCGCCTCGAAAACCACGTTGAATGGGCGAAGTGGATGAATTCATCCGCCTCGGACTCCCCCTTTTATCAGATGACGGGCATCACTTTGCAATGAGCAACGCATTCGCGTGATATGTCACTTTTGAAGTGTTGGAATAGTTGACCAGAACGTGGGTATTTAACCTCACCTGAGCCGATAGCGTTCCAGCCGGTGGCACAATGTCGCTTAACTGGTGCATTATCCAGCTATCCGTTTCAAGGGATGTCGCTGTTTGATGCATACCGTCATCCAACGCTTCCTGGCAATCCCCATCTCCAAAAAACTGAAGGCTGATGGACGCGCCGACATCTTCGGTTGCGTCAATAATATAAGCTTGAGAGTATAAGGAATACATCTCATCTTCAGAGGCCGGGACACATTGTGTGACACCGGAAAACTCAATTTCCGACTCAAAAAACCGATAGTATGTCACCTGCAGGGAATGCCTGTCGCCCACGTCATCGTGCGCCCATGCAGACGCTTGAGGGTCGGGTTGCCATGGGAACGCAAACCATTTGAATTGTCCGTTGGTCAATAAATTTTGTTGGCAGTCCGCGATTGAATCCTCGTTGATGTCGATTCCAGCGTCCTCACCAGGACAGGGTTCCCCGTCCTCAATCAACAATACGTTGTCATACTGAACAACGCCTGGCGAAAAACTGTCGTGTTCCACATTCGACAGAAAAAGCAGGAGGGACGCTGCGCCAGGTGGGTCCATTCGATTTTGCAGGCTGAATGTTTCCCAACTGCCCTCTATTACATCGGAGATGTTATACACAATGGATGCCTGATCAAAACCAATGCCCTCGGTACAGTCCGGGTCGGTATAGTATGTCAGCCTTATCCCCGGAAACTGATCCCCTTCCTGATTTGGCGGAATATAGTATTGAACCCAAAAGCTGTGAGACGAGTCGTTGATGGGCACACATTGCATCGTGTAGTTGACGAGGCTGCCGTTCGATCTGGCATTAAGCGAGGTAAGCAACGATCCGCTTTGGGTATTCTCATTTGCATCGTCAGAACTATACTCAATAACTAATTCAGAGGTGGGTTCCCACCCATCAATATTCGACGAAAACTGACCGTTGACCACCAGTGTTTCTTTGCAATCAGCAATACCGTTGCCGTTGAGGTCGACCGTTTGGTCGCAGTATTCATCCGTTGCCGCCTTTTCTGTCCCCGTGTCGGTATCTGTATCCGTGTCTGTGTCTGTATCCGTATCTGTATCCGTGTCTGTGTCTGTATCCGTATCTGTATCCGTGTCTGTATCCGTGTCTGTATCTGTGTCTGTATCCGTGTCTGTATCTGTATCCGTATCTGTATCCGTGTCTGTATCCGTGTCTGTATCCGTGTCTGTATCTGTATCCGTGTCTGTATCCGTGTCTGTGTCTGTATCCGTGTCCGTGTCTGTGTCGGTGTCGGATCCAGTGTTGGTGTCGGTTTCCGTATCGCTGTCGCCACTATCGTTTTGGGCATTCGCGTTACCATTTCCTCCACATCCCGTCAGCGCCACAACCCCCATCAACATTACCGTAAAACATAACAAACAGGACACAGTTTTCATACGTCGTTTCCTTTCCACCAATAGGACGATGCTCTCGATACTTTAACATTATTTGAAAAGGCCAAATAAATATAATTTCAACAACGATACAACGGCAACAGATATCACTCACACTTTTGAGCCACCGACAAAGTCATTGGAAGACGGATGCACGCGCCCTTGTATAGAAAGGAACCATCGGGATTTCCACATGGATAGTCGAATCATCGCAGGGGGTGTGGCCCCGTACAAGGCCATCTTCAAAGTGGTGGCTGGCGGGTCTGTTTTGGGGGGTTCTGATTTGAGAGGGTCGGGGCTTCTCCAGAATTCGAGCGGACCATACTGACGTATTGTGTCGACAATTTTTTTTACGTGGGTGTATGCCTGGTCGCGCAGCAGTTTGCGTTCGTTTTGCAGCCGCTGCTGAACAGTGGCCGCAGCCTTTTGTTTGCTGGGGGCATCGCTTATTTGGGCAGCCTGTTGCAGCTGCGCCATGGTGATGCCCTGCATTTTCGCTGTCGGCGCTGTTGCTGACAACTGCCATTCGGGACAGCTGAATTATAGCAAAAGATGCAACAGGTTGACGTTCATCCGCGAAGGCGCGCCGGCCGCGACGCAGCCGCAGGAACCATCATCAGAGGATTTTGAAGATTGTTCCTCTGCCTCATCGCTGTCGGAATTGCTATCGGAATCGCTTTCGGTGTCACTATCTGAATCGCTGTCAGAGTCACTATCGGAATCAGAGTCGGAATCGCTGTCAGTGTCGCTGTCAGAATCAGAGTCGGAATCAGAGTCGGAATCGCTGTCAGAATCAGAGTCGGAATCGGAGTCGGAATCGCTGTCAGAATCAGAGTCGGAATCGCTATCTGTGGTGGCGACGATGTCGCAGCAAATAGGATTGGCCCCCGGACAGGTATAGTCCGGCAGGTACGTACCGTTCAGGTTTCGACATTCACCCTGTGCAACACAGGTTCCCGGACAGTCTGAATCCGAATCGGAATCGGTATCGGTGTCAGAATCAGTATCGCTGTCCGTATCGGTGTCGCTATCCGTGTCAGTATCCGTATCGCTGTCCGTATCGCTGTCCGTATCGGTGTCAGTATCGCTATCCGTATCGGTGTCAGTATCTGAATCGGCATCCGCCACGCCAGTTCCGGTAGCGAAGGTCATCTTGGCGCCAGGCTCGCTCACCGAATGGAGGTCGAGCCCAGAGTCCACCATCGGATTGCCCCAGAATTGGGCACTGGGAGAAGTCGTGTCGTTGAATGCATCTACGCCGCCCGCGTGGTAGCAGGCGCCGTTCATGTCGGTGGCGCGGCCGTTGGCATGCATCAGGTCCACCTCCAAATGATCCTGTGCGCTCTGCGGCCATGCTTGTTGATCACCATTTTCGTCCACTTTCCAGATAGTAAGCCCCTCATCTGGAATCGACTGATTCAGTAGACCGTCCCGCATCCGGGCCTCAATGAGGAGATATTCGGAGGGGGCTCCAGGCTTCTCCCACTTGAAGATTCGGTTGTCGTTGGCCACCGTGGTCCAGACGCCATCCCGACCGGTGATATCCACAATGTCGCTCCACCCCGAAGCGGTTCGAAAATAGGCGTTGGGCGGTACGGGGCGCTGACTCACTGTTGACATAATGCAGAAATCCTGAATCGGGTCGTCGCCACCGGCGTAAAGGTAGGTGTCCTGATAGTCACAGACCATGTGTCCGTTTTCGTGGATTGCGGTGCCAATGTTAATGGGCGAATTGCCGTTGCCGGTGGCGTATTGCTGAGTCCGAACACCATCCGCGCTGAAACCGGTAAACCAACCGGAGTGGTGCCACATGCCCTCAGACCACGCCGCTGGCTTGCCGGGATAGATGAGGGTGATGGCTCGAATCACCGACCCCGATGTACTCAAGCTGGAAAAGTCAAAATTTTCATCGGCATCGATTAGACGAAGCATATAATCCAGGATCTCCAGGGCACCGTCGCCAAATCCGAGAGAGTCGTAATACGAAAAGGGCTTGGGAGCGCGATAGATGCCGAACACCACATACTGTAAGTCCAAAAGGCCGTTGGACACTTCGGAGTAGTACCGATGCAAGGATACCGTATTCCCGTCATCCGCCCAGTTGGGGTCATTAAGGCTCGCTTCGTACTCAGGCAGTGAGAGGGGCGCGGGCGCGTCATCAAAGTCGACAACGATGGCGAGCGCTCTCACGGTTCCGGTCGTTGTGGGCGGCAGCGGAGAAAACGGTGACGGCGGCAGCACCACCTCATGACCGTTCCGCACCGTTATTCCGGCCTCTCCCTCCGCCCCTGGGAAGAGTCTGGCGTAATTCTCATTCATCCTGTCGGCCACGGCCGTCATTGAAAGGGCGATATGGGAGCGCTTTGCGAGGCCGGTGAGTGTTGCTGATGCCTCCTCGGTGGTAAACGCGGCGTCA
>JAFGWT010000328.1 GCA_016937015.1 Deltaproteobacteria bacterium
GGTGAACGCCAGCGCCAGATGCAGCCAGGCTGCGGTGTGCACGGACCAAAAGTTGTCAAACTGCCACCACATGGTTGCTTCTGCCAAATCACGCGATTGCCTGTATCCAAATTCAATGAGGGAAAAACAGGCAATCGACATCGAAATAACGAAATACAGACGATTCAGAATATTCCGCGTGTCTCTAAAAAATAGAAACGCGCCAAGAAAAGTTGCGATGATGAACGACAGTAGAGATGTAATCGCAAATATGGTCATGTTAAGTTTCCATGGCAGCTATGTTGAGCGTGTCACTATAACATATTGGTTGTTCATGTATAGTCTTTGCAAATTGCAATTTTGTTATTGTAATTGTATCGAGTTTCAATTTTATCACTGTCGAATGTTTTTTCTGGCAGTTACGCAATTTGCTTTCTCTGATCAAAAGCAGATATGCTCACCAATGTGTCTGGTAATGTGCAACGACTGCCATTGGCGGCCTTCATTCTTCTTGAACTGCTTGCGGCAATAGACGTAAGTGGCGTGACAGTGCTCGTGCCCACGCTTCAGTCGGATTTTTCGCTAAGTAACAGCCAGACATCATGGATACTTAGCGCCTACCTGCTGCCATTCGCGATTTTCATCGTTCCTCTGGGCGTTTTAATTGACAGATTGAATATCCCTCAAAGAATGCTGAGACTAAGCGCACTCGGGTTCGCACTCGGCTCCCTGACTTGTGCATTATCCGATAATATGTGGATTTTTTTCTTTGCCCGAGCGGTCAAGGGGGTTTGCGCCGCGGGCATATTTACCAGCCAGTTTACAATAATCCTGAAGTACTGGCGACATCCCCACCGTGCAGTGGAAATTGTCTTGATTGGCACGGCGGTTGGACTTTTTCTTGGACCGCTGCTTGGCGCGTGGACCGCCCATGCGCTGTGGTGGCGCTTATTTTTTGGTGCAGGGACGATAGTTGCACTGATCGCAGCAGCGTCTTCCATGAGCATTGACAAAATGGTTCCCGTGTTGGGCAAAGAGAGCATTCCTCCAGAAAAATTTTTATTTGCCGAAAGTGTAAAAACGATTTTCAAAAGTGGCGCATGGGGATTTGTTCTGCATTTTGTGCTGTCGTTTTCTTTGGTTGGTGCCAATCTGATAGTTACCATCCATTTGCAGCAGACAATGAAAGCCGCCCCGGATGTAAACGGCTGGGCGCTCGCAACGGTGGCCGCAGGCATGGCATTTCAAAATGTCGCAGGAATTGGCAGCAGATTTTTCAGGACAGTGGATAGGGCGGCGGTGATTGGCGTGATGAGCTGGGGGGGACTGCTTGCTGCTCTGGCGTTTCGCAGCAGTCTATGTGACAGTCCAGCGATTGCGATATACTTTTTTCTCGGCATGGCGTTGGGGTTGGCATTGAGCGCGGTGGATATAGTCATTCTTGAGAAGGTGCCAGTGCAACGCCTCGCGCTTGCTTCGGCGCTGATAACGATGGTGATGCAGGGCGCCATGGCGCTTTCTGTTGAGATTCTGCCGCTGCTATACTGGCACTTCGGTCTGCATGTTCTGGTGGCAATGGGACTTTTCTGCGTGATTATCGGCGGAATCGCGGTCGCATGGCAGCTGCATGCAGCCGAGGGTGAAAGTTGAAAATGAAATTTGCCATCTTTAACTTTGTATTATGGAACCCTGATTACAGCCGGTTTTGAGCCGCCACAGCGCGGCTATGGCGGATAGTCCCCTCATATAAATGACGGGTGTTTTCGTCGTTGCAGGTAAGCAAATCCAAAAACAGCTCCCGGGATATCTTTTGCAGGGAATTGGCGCCTTCAATACCGTTGGCTCTTGCGAAGATAAAATGCTCATCCCATAAGTCCGATGGGATGCCCAGTGCATTGCCGCGTCTGGCGAACGCCATGCTGGCGGGAATCATCTCCTGCAGCGGAATGTCGTTGAAGGTGTACAGGTGCGATTGGGGGGGGGCAAGAAAACCGTGATACGAAAATTCCTGTGTAATCCATTTGGGCAAAAAGCTGCTTTCGTCAAATTCTATTTGAAACCGCGCCTTCTCGGAATACCAGTCAGTGCCAGGATAGAGCAGTCCCGGGGCGGCATGGAATGAATCCGGTTTGATTCTCTGCAAAAATTTGAGGTTGTCTTCCATTACAGTCTCGCTGGTAATGCCCATGCGTGTCAGCTCGGACGGGAGAGGGACCGGGAAAATAAAGGATGCGATAATGTTCACCTGGGTGTTTTCGAGTTTGGACGCGGTGCGAAGACACGCCATCGTGATGGCCATGTCTTCTGTTGAAACCCCTTTGTTCATCACATGTTCAAGCACTGCATCGCTGCCGGACTCCACTCCGAAAAACACAGACTTCAGACCTGCACGGATCAGCGTTCTAAACTGCTTAATGATTTTTTCCTGCCGGTTTGCCGCGTTGCGCTGTGCGCGGCTCAACATGGTGAACTCGAGTTTAAGGCGGCGTTTTAAAATTTCTTCACTGATTTGTACACCATGAGACAGGGGCGTATCTGATGCGGTGAACGAAAAGAGACCTATTTCCTGCTGTATCATTTGCGCCATCTCATCCACGATTTTTTCCGGAGAGCGGCGTCTGAACCCGGGGGATATTTTCGGATGAATGCAGAACGTACACTTGCCATAATCACATCCCAACGCATCAATGATGGTATGTACTGGCACAACTCCTTCCCGCATACGATAAAGGGGAGTCGGCTTTTGCTGAATGTCTGTGCATTTCGCCTGCACTTTAACAACATCCTGATTGTGATTTCTGTAAATGGTGTTTGGAATGGCTGCGTTGGCAATGGCGGCCAACCGGTCGGTTCTGGTTGAACAGTGCTGAATGGCTTTCAGTATTTGAATCAGTGCATTCTCGCCTTCCGAATAGACTGCCACGTCAAATGGGCTCAGGCGAAGAATGTGGCCTTCAGAGGCAAAGCAGTTTACCTGTGGTCCACCCGCAATGACGATGGTATCCGGACTGACCGCGTGTATCTGCTGGCACAGCGACACACAGTACTGATACGTGCTGCCTGCCCACAGCTTAATGCCAACAGCCGGAATATTTTTTTTCTGAATTTTCAGCGCCAGTCCGGATAGATAGTGGCGCATCTTTTTTTGATGATGGGAAAGCAGTTCTGTATAAAGATGCTGCAGCTGCGCCTGTTCCGGTTGCGTTAGCGACTCGGACGAAAAGAGGTGCTTTTCGAAAAGCTGCCGCAATGGCCGTGACACGGTCGGCAGATTGAAAGTGGCTATGTCAGGCAAAGTGGCCCTGTCTTCTATTTCATATGAGATATTATTCATTTGAAGTGCAGATTCCAGTACACCAAGACCATTGTCGAGAAACACGTCTGCCGGCGAGCGCCTGAGTGGTGTGAATCCGTTGAAGAGTAAAAATTCAATCACTGTATACCTCCTGATTAGGTCGAGCGTTTCCCGGAGCTGTCACTCAGCGGTACTATGTGGCGAAATTCAGGGTTTTAAATAACAGTATCCGAATAGGATTCCCTGCCACTGTCCAGCAAACCTGATTCCAGACTGATGTACTGGGCAATTGCCTCGCGCTCCTCATAAGGAAGCATTTCAAATTCGGTTATGCATTCTGCGAAAAGCGATTGCACCGCCGCCCCATTGGCAAAGAGACGTTCAACCATCGCGTCCCAAAATGGAATTATTGACATATATGGGTTATCCGCTGTGAAATACTGATAGCGAAATTCTTCAAGCGCCAGTCCCGGGCGTTTGGGTTTTCCCAAAATATTCTGCACATCGGGCAATTGCATGAGTACCACCGGATCGTACACCACATCCGAGTAGCTTTTTACGTCACCGATTTGGGTAAAGCCAATCAGCCTGAAAAACTCTATCTGGTTGGGACTGACAGCGCAGACGGCATCGGTGATGTTGTGGAACCAGATGTGGGCAAACATGATTTTCATCAACTCCGTAGTTGCTGACGTACTGCGGCATTCGGGCAATATCACCTGATTGCTGAATTCGCATAAAACGGCGCCGGCGTCCCGCAGCTGTGCCAGTTCGTCGGGGAACACCTTGTCCGTTGGCAGTCTCAACTCGGGTGAATCCATGATGCAGCTGAAGACACCCACTGTGGCCCCATTGAAACGGGTGATAAAGGTTGCCGTGTCGGGGGACACTTCAAAGGCGCGAACCCGCATTTTTGACTCGGTGGGGAGAATATATTTTTGATCAACGTATATATCATGCACTAACCGATATGCTTCGCGCAATTCATCCACTGTGGTGGCGCGTTTGCAGACGCTGTTTTCGGGCAGCGGAGCGAACATGCCATGACTGATGAGCAGTCTCAGACGTCGTAACTGCCGGCTAACGGTGGTGGACTTTTCTGATGTCGGTAAGGTACTCATTTTTGTCATCTCCTTTGTCGAATGCAACGCACCATGGAACGCAAAGTCCCAACTACTCGCGATTCAATCGGAATATGATTTACAGCTTGCGCAAAAAAGCTCGGTGAACTTGATTAATCGTAATCAAATTCATGTTTTTGCAATATGTTCAGTGGAGATGTAAATCAGTGAGGGCTAATCGTGTTTTGTTCGGTCACACAATTAGAATTCGGGGTGTGGCTTTAAGCGTGGCGAAACATCTGCCCATATGATTCGCCTTACTATACTGATCCTCTGATTTACATTGCCCATACCTTAATTGTACCCCGTAACAGCAAAGGTGCAACACAGTGTAGATGAAAAAATACAAATTAAGTGAAAAAAAAATTCGCATTATGATCAATACTATCATTTGATATAATGCATGAATTATCTGTGGAATATTAAACTCTTTCCAGAACTGTGGCTTCGCATATAATCACTCGAA
>JAFGWT010000329.1 GCA_016937015.1 Deltaproteobacteria bacterium
CCAGCTTTAAACAACTGGATTGCCGCCTGCGCGGCAATGACGGTGCGCCCAGGAAGTCAAGCAATACTTGTGTAGAATCATGAGGCGGTCGCACCGGGCATGTACATCACCCAAACCGGCGCAAAGCGTCCACATCTTCACCTACTCCTAAGACAAATTCGGGCGCTATAACGCCGATCTTCTCGTTGATGAACACATCTACATCAACCAAAAGCTGATGGAAGAAGGCCACGCCCGCTTTTTAAAAATGAAATAACCAAAGCAAGCACTCAACGAATAGCGGTAAAAAGCAACAGGCCAGTACCTTTAAGATTAAAGGAAACACCAAACAGGCCTGTCAGATACACAGCCCGCACCTGACTTTTTTAAGAGGGACCACAGGGATTTTTCACACGTCCATGTTTTTATTCCGCAGCCGGTATGTTCCTCGCAGGGGCGAAAAATTTTTCGCCGCTACACACCGTGTAACTCTCGCAGGAGCTCTTGAGCGCACAACGGCGACGTTTGTTATTTGGGGCAGAATGTGGTATTGACTTTGTACAGAATTTTCTGGAGCGGGATTCTTAAAAGTCATATCTGGGAAGGAAATGGTTTCCAGGAGGAGATGGAGTGCAATGCCAAAGTTGACCCTCGAAAATTATATCACCGATAACTTTTTCGATGAAATGGTGGACAAGGACCTCTCGATTCGTCCCCAGTATCAGATGTTTATGGAAAGACTGCAGCAAATGGGATGGAAAAAGCTGAGTTCCCTCCAACATTCCACGGACCGGGCCCAGTTGTCACAGGGAATGACTTTTAATGTTTACAGCGACAATCAGGGGGTTGAACGGATTTTGCATCTGGACATCATTCCGCGAATTATCAATGCCGCCGCATGGGACCACATCGAGACAGGACTCACCCAGCGCATCACCGCCCTCAACCTGTTCATTCAGGACATCTACGGAGATCAGAAAATCCTCAAAGATAAAGTTGTGCCGGCGGATCTCATTTTGTCCAGCGCCACGTATCTTAAGCAGTGCCGCGCACTGAAGCCGCCCAAAGGCATATGGTGTCACATTACCGGAACCGATATCATTCGAGGTCATGACGGAGATTTTTATGTACTTGAAGACAATCTTCGATGCCCCTCCGGGGTTTCCTACATGCTTGAAAACCGCGAAATCCTGAAGCGAACATTTCCGGAGATGTTTGAAAAACTGAATGTGCGACCGGTGGCAAACTACACCCATCTGCTGCGGGACATGCTGGAATCTCTCTCGCCGCGAAATCCGGCCACCATTGCCGTGCTGACGCCTGGCAGTCACAATTCGGCATACTTCGAGCATTCGTACCTCGCCCAGCAAATGGGGGCGGAACTGGTGGAAGGACAGGATTTGGTGGTGCAGGACGACGTGGTGTACATGGTGACCACCCTTGGGCTGCAACGCGTCGATGTCATTTACCGCCGGGTGGATGACGACTTCATGGATCCATCCGTGTTTCGCCCCGATTCCCTGCTTGGGGTGCGCGGCATTTTTGAAGCGTATCGAAAAGGCAATGTGGTGCTGGTAAACGCGCCGGGCACAGGGGTGGCCGATGACAAAGCCGTTTACGCCTACGTCCCCAAAATCATCAAATACTATCTGGGAGAGGACATGCGCCTTTCCAATGTAGACACTTTTATTTGCGCGGAGAAAAAGGCAAGGCAGCATGTACTCGAAAACCTCAGGGACCTTGTGGTCAAACAGACCGACGCATCCGGGGGTTACGGCATGCTGATTGGCCCCGCCGCCACCCAAAGGGAATTGTCTGAATTCGCCGACAAAATCACGGCCACCCCCCGAAACTACATCGCCCAGCCGGTAATACAGCTGTCCCGGGTGCCCACAGTCACCGACGACGGCATCGAAGGCCGCCATGTGGACTTAAGGCCCTACATTCTGTACGGAAAAAAAATCCAGATTGTGCCCGGGGCGCTAACCAGAGTGGCTTTAAAAAAAGGGTCTTTGGTGGTCAATTCGTCTCAGGGGGGCGGCAGCAAAGACACGTGGGTACTGATGGGAGGAGAGAAAAATGCTTAGCCGAGTCGCCAACGCCGTATACTGGATGAATCGATACATTGAACGGGCCGAAAATTACGCGCGTTTTATCGATGTAAATTACAATCTTTCACTGGAGATGCCGCCCAGTCTGCCGGAACAGTGGAAACCGCTGGTGGTCACCACTGGAGACTGGCCGTTGTTTGAAGCCATTCACGGTAAGGCCAACCGCAACAATGTCATTTTATTTCTGGGATTCGAAAAGGAAAACCCCAGTTCCATTTACAACTGCATTTCCAATGCCCGGGAAAACGCCCGCTCCATTCGGCCAGAGATCACAAAGGAGGTCTGGGAGCAAATCAACGCCATGTACTACATGGTTAAGGATGCGGAACAAAAAAAACTTTGGCAACGAAAGGATCCCCGTCCTTTTTTTAACGATGTGAAGCGAGGCTGCCAACTGCTGTACGGCATGTTCGATTGCATACTGGCGCGCAACAACAGCTGGCATTTTGGCAACATTGGCAAGCTCATTGAAAGGGCCGATAAAACCTCCCGGATTCTCGATGTCAAGTATCACATGCTGCAGCCCGACACCAAAGAGCATGGATTTCCGCTGGAACTCATACAATCGGTTGCCCTGCTGAAATCCGCCAGCGCCTACGATATGTACCGAAAAAAATACGGTCGGCTCAGCATCGACAACATCGCCCAGTTTCTCATTTTCGACAAAGACTTCCCACGGGCCATGCTGCGCTGTCTGATGATCGCCGAAATATCCCTCAACATTGTTTCCCAGGGACGTCCCGGCACCCATACCACCAGCGCCAAACAGCTGGGGTTATTGAAATCTCAACTGGAATACGCCGATGTGACTGACATTAACCCGGACGGCATGCACGCTTATCTGGACAATTTTCAAAACACACTGAACGCCATTTCCAATACCATCTTCGAGGATTATTTCTCCATTTCCGCCGTGCATCTGCGCACCCAGGAAGGGCATTTCTCCCAATGACATACTGTATGGCCATCAAACTTGAATCCGGATTCATCGGTATCGCCGATACCCGCATCACGTCAGGCAACGCCACCACCACTGCTAAAAAGGTGTTCACTGTCAATCACGCCAACCACTCCTTTTTCATCATGACATCGGGGCTTCGCTCCGTTCGTGACAAGGCCATCACCTATTTCGACGAAATTATCGAAAGCGAAGACAAAAGCTTCAACAAGCTCTACAAGGCAGTCAATGCCTTCGCCACCCAGGTCAAGCGCGTGGCCAGCGAGGACAAAGCCGCACTCACGGAATCCGGGTTTCACTTCAATCTTCATTCCATCGTGGGCGGCCAGCTGCAGGACGACAGAGAACATAAAATTTATCTGCTTTACCCGGAGGGCAACTGGATAGAAGTCTCCGAGGGATCTCCCTTTGTTATCATCGGCAACACCGGGTACGGAAAACCCATTCTCGATCGTACCGTAAAATTCAATTCATCCATGAAGTTTGCCCTCAAGGCGGGATTTCTCTCCTTCGATGCCACCCGCATCAGCTCCAATGATGTGGACTACCCCATCGACGTACTCTACTACGAGAAGGACAGCTTTAAAATTGTCGAAAAGCGCTATGCCAAAGACGAGCTGCGGGACGTTTCCACATTCTGGAGTGCCAAACTGAGTGAATCGGTTTCAAGCCTTCCCGACGAATGGACGACGAAGCTGATGTCATCAGAATAACCTATTCCATAGAACTGAGAACCGATTCCCATGAAATACACCATTTCTCACGACAGCAAATATACCTTTGAAAATCCCATTTTTCTGGAACCCCATACGTTCCGGTTCTATCCAAGACAGTCTCCCCACTGCAGATTGCTTGCGTATCACCTGGAAGTCACCCCCACGCCCGAAGGTACCGGCATCAGCGAAGAATCCAGCGGCACCATCGCGCAGCAGTGCTGGTTTGAAGGGCTGCACCATACCCTGCAGATTCGGGCCAGAATGTCCGTTGAAATTCCCGCCCATAATCCGTTTTCCTTTTTCATTTCACCGCCGGAAAATGCCCAATTGCCCATTCAATACGACGCAACCACATTGACCATGATGGCCGCTGCCATGAATGCCCTGCCGCTCGGGCAGGCGGTGACCGACTTTGCAAACAATATCCGCGCCAACACCGCCGGAAACACCATGACTTTCCTTACCACCATGACCCGCGACATTTCATCCCGGTTCACCGCGGTCACTCGGGACGACGGCCCTCCTTTGCCCCCTGAAGAAACCTTCGCTTCCAGACAGGGGTCCTGCAGGGACCTTGCCTGGCTGCAGATTCAATTGCTTCGACACAACGGTATTGCCGCGCGATTCGTGAGTGGATACTGCTACCTGGTCACCGATGAAAAGCCAGATTGGGAACTGCACGCCTGGGTCGAGGCCTACATCCCTGGCGCTGGCTGGTTTGGGCTGGACCCCACTCACGGACTGACCTGTGCCATGAACCACATTCCCATCGCCGCCAGCCCGTTTCCGGAACAAACCATGCCCGTCTCCGGCTCTTTCCGCGGCGCAGGCATGTCAACGCTGGAAAACCGAATTCATATTGAGTGCACCGAGTGACATCTGATGCTTTCTGTGGGGCAAAAATGGAGCGGAACAGAGAGGCTGGCGCTCTGACTGAGATCGTAACAGATGCCGGCTGTCTGAAGCCCGTTTAAAATATGATGCCGTTTGAGGGCCCATTACTCAATTCAAATCCGGCCCGCGTACCTGGTTGCGGCCGCTTTCCTTTGCGATGTAAAGCAATCTGTCCGCTGATTCAATCAACTGTTCAATGGTCGCATGCTGTGCGTTAACCTGCGCAAATCCGGCACTGACCGTGACTGTCTTCACTTCGGGCCAATTGGCCGATGCCACCTTGCTTCGGATTCGATTGGCAACCATATGCCCGGCCTCGAGGGTTGAATCCGGAAGCAGCACAAAAAACTCTTCACCGCCATATCGGCCCACCACGTCTATTTCCCGAATCTGGTTTAACACTATGAGGCAAAACTGTTTCAGCACCCTGTCTCCAACAAGATGTCCGAACCGATCATTCACTTTTTTAAAATGATCAATATCGAGAATGATCAGCGTAAAGGGCTTTTTATATCGCTGAAATCGGGAGAATTCCTCCTGAAGCCGTCGCATGAATGCCGCGCGATTATAAACGGTGGTCAACCCATCACGCTCCGCAAGCTGCGCTATTTTCCTTTGAGAATACCGATAGTAAAATGTAAAGACCACCAGGGTAAAAATCAATATCCACAGCACTGTTGCAATTGACGTGAAGCTCAGATGATACGCGTTCGCATCGGGTGCAGCTTCCTCCGCGATAACAAACGCCACCGTTTGTTTTTTAAAGTTCTGGATGGGGATGGCCACCAGCGATGCATATATGCCTTCACCGGCAAGGTCTATCGCAAATCCGTTGACGGTATTCAAATGGCGTTTAAGCGCCTCGCGAATTTTTTTTGCGCCATCGTCGCCCAGTCGGGACTGAAACATGGATTTGGCGTTCACACTGCGATCCAGCATATAGTCCGAATCCCCTTTCCAGGGGATATGGCCTGACGTCGCCGACTTCCCTTCCCTGTTATCCAACAGGCTGCGGGACACGACAAACAGGGTATCCCGTCCGAACATGCGCTTCATCAGATTCAGTATACTCTTCATGGAAATGCCTATTTCCACCGAACCCAGATGTTCGCCCCGATACTCAAGGGGATACACATATCTGAAACCGCTAAACGTACGACCGGCTTCAAACCCACGAACATATCGATGGGTCTGATTCACTGTCATAACGGATTGTCGGACACCGGTCAGGTCGTCTCCAAATGTTTTCGGACGATGAAATCGAAGGTAACTCCGGTTATCCTTTTCGTGAAAATGAAGCTGAGTAAAATCATATTGCTGTATGTGCCTGTAACCGTCTTCCAGATAATTATACAGCCGGGTTCGGTATTTGTTTTTTTCCGCTGCCGATTTTGCGGTTATTCCCATTGCAAACAGTGCCTTGACGTCATCCCTGTCCACCATCGTATTAAAGAAGGAATCCGCGATAAGGGCATATCCCTCGATACCAACGTTAAATTCCCCCCGAAATTCCGCCACCTGCCGCTCATGAAACGCCTGACGGGTTTGTTTGAATGCAAAATAAAGCATCACGCTCACCGCCAGAATCAACACAATCAGCACAATCAGAATGTACAGAGGCACATCGGGGTTGGTCACTCGAAGCCTTGAAATATATTTACGAAACAAACGACGCATACCAAACCATCAATACCCCCCTGAAAGCAGCGGCGGCAGAAAATCAGAAATCACATGAAACCACTGTACCTCAAACTGAACAGTCTTCCAACCGCAACCATTGAAAGCGAGCAACCAGCGGAGAAGCCCCCCCTTGACAATTGAGTTCTCCCTTTCTTTGTTCCTTCATGCCTGCGAAGGCGAAGGCAGGCATCCAGTTTTGGACAATTCACTGGATCCCCAATCAAGTTGAGGATGACAGCGCAGGAAAAAATAGAACTCGATAGCCCTGATTCCCCCCCTGGATCAATCGAGTTCAACATGTAATGCATAACGCCACGGCCCAGCCCTTATTCCCAGACGGCGAAGCGGTGTCGAATTCGTCAATTGCGTCGGATTCGTCGATATGGTCGCAAAGTCGGCCTGTCTCTGAAACACGGAATATGGCCTTAAAACCGCTATCTCTCCTATCCGCCGGCCCCACGAAAGGGGGGAAAGGTTATTGGGGGACCGATCCATAAAAGACAGCACGGCACCACGCCAAACCGGACTCATCGCCGCCTCAGCAGCTCTCCAGTGTCGAGATTGTACAACACACTTTCATCACCCATTTCAATCCGAAGCATGTTGCCTTTTACAGAGTAGTACCTGTCATGCTCGCCTTGTGCGATGGGCGTCGCACGAAATCCAACCTGTGTTAAGAATGGCGAATATCGGCTCTTTACATACCAGGTCTCGTTCCCATCCGGTATGCAGTCATGCCGATAAACAACGATTGATTTGCCATACGGTTCGAACACGTGCCGATGTGCCAACTGAGTCGTGCACATAAATTCGATGCCTGAAATAGCAATCAGCGCCAGGAACACCAGCTGACAAAGCATCAGCCCCACAACTATCGCGCCCCCCTCAAACATATGCCGCACGCCGCGGCGTCCCCATCTGAATGCCGCAATCATTCTGAAAACAACAGGAAAAGCAAACAGACCGGTCGAGCCGAGCAGCACCCAGTACACATTGTCTCGAAAAAAACGATAAATCTCCCATATCACCGGCGTGTTTAAAAAGGCGATCAGCAGCAGATTGACGATGACCCATAGAACCGTCAGCCACCGCCACGCGCGCCTGAAACGCTGATATTGCTGATTGTGTTCGCCTGTCATAACATTCGCCCTCATTGATAAAAATAAACGATAATCCCACGCATGTTACCCCCATTATGCTTTCCCCCTCATTTCAAAGCTATTTACAGCAGTCCCTTCTTTTTAGGGATGAATTTACTTTCCGCCGTGTTTATGCTTTTTAGTTTTCGACATCCAAAATCCACAGCAAAAATAAAGTTTTGATACTGATGCAATTGCTTTGGACAAGCAAACCTATTAAATATAAAATCGGTTCCTGCGATTCCGCTGGTGCATCGGTGATTCATTTTGCGAATTCCAAGGCTGACAGAAGAGGATACTATGGCAAAAAAAGTCGTTATTTCATTTATATATCTGTTTTTGATCATTCAGACTGCGGGTGGGTGTCATTCTGCTTCCGGGCGCCGGATTCCCACTGTTGGGGGTAACGTGCAGGGGCCTTCGCCCCAAAGAGGCGGCATCGTGCAAAATTCGAACGGAAGTATGATTGGTGGGCCGAATCTGGGCAATATGTGCATCCGGGATGATGATTGTGGTCAGGATATGTACTGTGAAAATCAGATTTGTACAGAAGGTCCAATTCTAAAGAGCATCGAACAGGGTAATGTATCTATTTCAGCTGTTCGCGTGGCACTTCGCCATTTGCCCACATGTATTGAACTGCCCGGGCTGAATAGAACGCTGGTCGTATTGAAGGAAAATCCTGCTGCAAAAGAAAAATGGATGGAACAGCTTTTTCGGATTGAACCCGCGTCCGGCAGCGGCGCAAATGCATATAGCGTCTGGCTACAGTTGATAGATCGTTATCAGGAAAAATGTGGCGGAGCACATGAACTTTCACAGATTTCGAGCGGGGCAAGTATCGAGTCGGAACACTCTATAGATGATTATCTTAAAAGCGGTAATTGTGAAAAATTACAAACTACCAATCGCCTTCGTCTGTGGCCATATGAATCACGCTTCGCCAGCGAGGCACTGCGGCGCGATTTTTCGGCAGCTGAAGTAACACGTCGGGTATGGTTGGATACTCTAAAGACTTTTGAAAGAAATTGTGGAACAAATTTTTCGCGAAGAGACCTGATGCAAATTCAGATGCAGGAGGAAAAGTTAATGCAGATTATTGGGCTCAACGATAATGTCCTGATTGATCTTCGAGATAAAATGCTTTCAGCGTTGGAAGCTGGCGACCCAAACGCTGTTGTGTCATGGTCTAAAGCAATTGCCGAACGCGAGAAGGTGCTAGATGTTCGGAATTCAGAAATCTACGAGGCTCGGATTAGGGATATAGAGACTGATTTACTTGCACAACGACAACAGCAGAGCACGCCACATCATAATGCCACTACAAGTCAGCAACCGAGTGGGTCGAACAACGGCATTGGAAAATTGGAAAAAGTGGATAAGGTGTTGGAAACTACCGAGAAAACAATCGATACGGTAAATAAAGGCGTGGATACAACGAAGAAGATTTTGCGACTTTTTGGTATATAGGAAACCTCACGTCTTCGTTCAATGGTCAGATGGTAATTCCAGCAAAAAGATTTACAGATGGCGGGATGCCCGATGTTTCTTGCAGCGGATATATTCTTAGGGCCAAACCTGTCTGAAAACTTAAATGCTTTTTCACGTGTCTGTGATAGGTAAACTCAAAAGAAGGCATCGGTCCCAGAGCAGCAGGGCTATATCCTTCTTCATCCATTTCACCGAATTCAACCCCCTCTACGAGACCGCCCTCCAGACCTAAGCCAATCCGCGCTTCGTTGCGCCCGGTATCTCCAATATGGATGGGGATGCCAACGTATGTGCCCCAGTGTCCGCCGACGACACCCCATCCACCTATGAG
>JAFGWT010000330.1 GCA_016937015.1 Deltaproteobacteria bacterium
CCAGCTTTAAACAACTGGATTGCCGCCTGCGCGGCAATGACGGTGCGCCCAGGAAGTCAAGCAATACTTGTGTAGAATCATGAGGCACTCACCGGAATGGTCATGCTGGTTGAGTACACGACCATGGCCATCGGTTTTATCACGGTTTATACAGCTGCAGTTGTCTATCTGTGTCGTCCTCGGGCACGGCAGTGGTATAACGAATCAGGAACCGCCCAGCAGAACCTCAATTTCTGTTTCACCGTCATTGCGAAACACCCGCAGAGTGACTTTGTCGCCAATGCTGTAATCGTTCAGTCGGGTGAGCAGCTCAGACACTGATTCAAGCGGTTTGCCGTCCAGTGCCAGAATCACATCCCCGGCCGTCACCATTCCCTGGGCGTCGATTTTCGCACCTCGAAGTCCCGCTCGTTCGGCGGACGACGACGGTTCGCCTCCGAGCCCAAAAACGCCCTTGCGATTCAGTCGCTCCGAAAGCATTCGGTTATAGCGTTCGTCCACCTGAATGCCCAGGGATGGCCGTGTGAATTTTCCCCGGGCAATCAGCTCGGGCACCACCCGATTCACCGTATCCACCGGTACGGCAAATCCGATGCCGGCATATGCCCCGGATGGGCTGTAGATGGCGGTATTGATACCAACCAGACGGCCCGCGCTATCGAGGAGCGGACCGCCGGAATTACCGGGGTTGATGGCCGCATCGGTTTGAATCAGATGCTCGATGGTGACGCCGTTTTCCTCTGTGAGCGATCGATCGAGCGCAGAGACCAAACCGCCGGTGAGGGTGTAGTCCAGACCAAAGGGGTTGCCAATGGCAAAGACCTTCTGGCCGACTTTTAAATCTTCGCTGGTGCCAATGGGCACCGGCGGCGGCTGGTCAAATTTTACGTTAATCCGCAGCACCGCCAGATCATGGGCCGGACTGGCGCCCACCAGCACCGCGTCCAGGCTGCGCCCGTCGTTGAGTCGCACGCTGGCTTCTGATGCATTCTGAATCACATGGAAATTGGTCACCACATGTCCATGGTCGTCCCAGATAAATCCCGAGCCAGTGCCCTGGGGCACACTGAATACGTTCCTGGACCAAAAATCCCTCACCCGCTGCTTGGTGGTGATAAATACGACCGAGGGGCTGGCGTTTTCAAACAGCTCGATGGTGGCTTTTTCGTCTGATGCCAACTCGCCTCGCGCGGTCACTGCCCGCGGTTCGGCCGCCGAGCGAATCCACATCCGCTCAATCATCGGCAGAATTTGCCAGATGAAAAAGGCCACAAGAATGGCCCATATGACCCATTGATAGCGCCTGAAGCCTGGGTCTCTTTTGCTTTCTCCGTAGTATGGCATTTCATTCACCTGTTCTTCCTGTGCCGGTATTTACAGGTTAGACTCAATGAATTTTGTAATGGCGCTAAACAGGTGAGCGCGCATTTTTCGATTTTCGATACTGTGATCTTCGCCGGGATAAAACAAGGTATCGATTTTCCGCCCATTCAATGCACACTGCCTGACAAACTCAAAGGAATGCGCCGGCAACACATTGCGATCGCTGGTACCATGCACCAGCAGCAGCTTCTCAGTTAACCCGGTGGTCATGCGAGTCAAGTCGGTGGCGGCATAGTTTTCCGCATTGTCTTCGGGACGCTGCATGTATCGTTCCGTGTAAGCGGTATCGTAGCGATGCCAGTCGGTGACCGGTGCAATGGCCACACCCAGTCGAAATACATTTTCTGTACTCAGCAATGCGGTCAATGTCAACGTTCCGCCAAAAGACCATCCAATAATCCCGATTCGATTGGCATCCACATACGATTGCTTTTTGAGCCAGCGCACACCATCCAGCTGATCGGCCAGCGCCACGGCATTCAGATTTCGATGAATGGGGGTTTCAAAGCTGCGCCCGCGACCGGTGGACCCGCGGTTGTCGAGGGTGAAGATAACAAATCCCCGCTTCGCCATCATATCCCTCCAGGCGGTGAACGTGGTGTTGTAGCGATTGGCCACCGCCTGATATCCTGGTCCGCCATAAACGTAAACCATTGCCGGATACTTCAGATCCCCGGTCACTTTGGGCCGGGTGATGTGCACATGAAGTGTCACTCCGTCGGCATTTTCAAGGGTGCCAAACTCGTTGATGACGTCCACCGGCGGTCGGTAGTCTGCTTCTCCAAAGGCATCCAGTCGGAATACGGTGGTTCCGGACTTATCGCAAAGATTCACCACAGGCGCCACGTCAACACTGGAAAAAGTGTCCACAAACATCAGCGGATATTCGCTTCGGGACGGTGCAAAGAGGGGCGCATGGGTTCCGGGGCTGTCATTGACCGGTGTAATCACCCCATCGGCAACGGCCACCCGATGAATTCCCACATTCAGCGGATCAGTTGTTCCGGCGGTAAAATACACCGCTGCGTTGTCCACCGTTGCAATCTGTCGCACCTGAAATTCGCCGTGGGTCAACGGACGATACACATGAGTCGTGGCGTCAAACATATATGCTTGGGCAAAATCGTCCAGCTCCAGGCGCATCACGTACTGTGTCCCATCGGGGGTAAAGACCGGTAGTCCCGGATAATTTATCCAGCGCGGATCCATCTGGGTGTATACTGACTCGCATGGTGGCTCCGACCCAATGCTGCATTGTAACAGTTCGAAATGGGTCTGGAGCCGATCCATGCGCGTCATAAGCACAGTGGCCCCATTGGGATGCCACATCACATCCGGCAAATACCAGTCGTTGTCTCCTGCCGGCGGCAGCACAACCGTTTTGGTGGCGTCCCCGTTGAGGGACACAACGCCAATGGACACCCTGGGGTTATTTTTGCCAGGATGCGCATACGGCACAGTCTCCATCGCGTCGGATTGTTCAGTGGCAATCGTCGCCGATTCCATTTCGCCCGTATCCACCTGTCTAAACCAGAGACGTGTGCTGTCCTTTGACCACTCAAAGCCTTTTTGAGTCCGAAACTCCTCTTCGTACAGCCACGACACGCAGCCGGAGCAGACATTGGCCGCGTCGTTAACACTGAGCGGTATTTCTGTTTGGATGCGAAGCGAAAACGCGTACAGATTATTGTCCCGTACATAGGCCAGCCACTGTCCATCCGGTGACGGGGTCAATCGGGAAATATCCGAGGAATCGGGTATGGTCTCAGTAACCTGGCCGTCCAGAGACGCACGGATTATTTTGTCGCGGGTCTGCACGGCCAGGGTGTCCGCCGTGAGCCAGCCAAAGTCCTGTACCGTGGTATCTTCGCCCAGAAACAGCGGCCTTTTACGACGTTTTTCGACATCTGCCAGCCACAGGCGTGTGGTATCCGGCGACTCCAGCGATTTTTCCAGCATCGCAATGGTCTTTCCGTCTGGAGACCACGCCAGCCGAGACGGCGGCTTTTGGGTGCTCCGGCTACTGAAAATGCGCATCACATCCGGGTCCAGCACCACCTTTTGGGTTTGCGTTTCGACAGCGGTGCGCCAGGGGCCTATGGTGGGGCACTCCTGCGCAGGGTGGCAGGATGACAAAAGAAAAAAGACTGCAAGGGAACGAATGACGTGTTTCATGGCGGGAGTGTACCACCGATGGCGGACATTCCCATGGAAAAAAGGGGACGAAAAACGGGGAGACGGAAGCGGTTTAAAACGTGCCGCCCAAAACGGCGCCGCTCATCCCGGGGGAGATCATGGGGGATGCGTAAAACCGGGGTCCGCCCTGGGCCTGTCTGCCTGATTTAATTGCAGACATGTATTTTACGGTGAATGTCACCGAGACCGCAATCGACGCAAGGGAGAGTCCGCCGAACACACCCGTGAGAATGCCGTTGAGCTTAATTTTAGAGCGTATTTCGTCAATATTCAGGTTATGAATATCAATGACTTCATTCACCGCCGAGGTATTCTCGAAAGTCAGTCCGAGATTTTCGTACCTCTGGTTGAACTGCCACTCGGTCAGGTCCCCGGTCACCACCGCGTTGTAGTCCGATGCGAGAGCATCCCGTTCGTTCACTTCGTTCTTTTTCCGTTTAAGTTCCTTGCCCAGTTGCGCACCTGCCAATGCCGCACCCACGCCCAGCCCCAGCCCCACGGCCCCGGTCACAATCGCTGTCACGAGATACGCCTGCGGACTGGGCGGTTCGTCGGGTTGCGCAATATCGGTGTTACTGTAGGTGTATTCCGGCTGCTGAGGCGGCGCGGGCTCAGCGGACGGGGACTGCTGTGTCGGCGGTGGGGGAGCCATCTGCTGCTGCACCTGAGGCTGCACGTCCTGACTGGGGCGTGAATATGTCATTGAGATATTCTGCTGCTCGGCTGCCAGTGCAGCGCGCTCGGTATCGCTGATGGGCAGAAACTGTGCGCTGAGTACAAACATGACAGCCCCCTGCAGCTCCTGTTCCGCCCCCTGAAGGGTATTGCTGAAGAACCGCTTCACCGTGAGCAGCACTTCTTCTTTTACATCCAGCAGCTTCACGACACCCAGTATCTGTGTGTCGTGCTGATGCATTTCAACCACCAGCGCCACCCGGGCACCCATCGACTCAGCCGAAGTGAGTGCGCATTCCTCGTCGCAGGCCCCTTTTTTCTTTTTCACCAGACTCTTTATTTTCTGCTCATGAATTAATGCGATGTACGACCCGGCGCTGGCTGAAGCCGCCTCACGAATCACATCGTAAAGATATTCCTGCTGCTGTTTTTGCAGGTTCATTGTGTCATTCACCGGAAAAACCGCCAGTTTGAGTTTTCCTGCAAACGCATTTGCGGCCCCAAGGGAAAAGGCCAGCACAAACACCAGGTTCAGCGTCGTGATCAGTTTTCTGGAACCGCCGAAAAATACATGGGAACCAGATTGGGAATCGGCGTGAAATGTCATTCTTTATCTCCTTACTGCAAGGTCGACCAGGAACCTGCGCAACAAACGAACGCGGAATATTAAACAGAATGGCACGCTTTTTCAATCTGCATATTTGTTCAATGGACGCTTGAACGGGATCTGGCTGGGTGGTGAATCGTCAAAACAGCGCTCTCTAGGAATTTTTTAATGGCGACGCAATTGTTGAAGATGTGGCATTCTGTTTATCCGGTGTGACTGTTCGGTGCGGCAATCAATGTGGCCATGCCCTGTTAAGCCGTCTGGCCTCAGGTCGTCAACACAAAGGGCCATAATATCGGTTGCCATTAAACAATTCAGTGATGGTGCCACTGGACCTTGAAGCCGGCGTCGCTGATCATTTTTAAATCGTCTTCCACAGCTCGGCCGCGGGTGGTGAGATACCCCCCCACCATCATGCCATCGGCACCGCAGATGAGGCTCCACGACTGCAAATCCCCCAGGTTGAATTCTCGACCGCCGCAGACGCGGATTTCCTTTGTGGGCATCATCAGTCTGGCGACCGCGATGAATTTGAGACACTCAAGGGGCGCGATGGGGGCATCGATTGTCACTTTGGTGCCTTTGACCGGATAAAAAAAGTTGAGCGGCACCGAATCCACATCCAGTTCGCGGATCTGCTCCAAAAGCTCAACCCGCTGCGCAAGGGACTCGCCAAGTCCCACCAGTCCGCCGCAACATACGGCCAAACCGGTGGCCTTAGCGATTTTAATGGTATTCACCGCATCTTCCCATGGACGCGTGCTGCATATTTGCGGGTAGTAGCTTTTTGCGGTTTCGATATTGCAGTGATAGCGTGTCAGCCCAGCTGCCTTTAATCTAAGCATCGTCTCCTTTGAGATATTGCCAAGGGACGCGCAGGGCAGGGCGGTCAGCTCTTTTGACATTGTGCTGATGGTCTTTTCAAGGCTTTGAATTTCTTCTTCGGCTTCAACCGCGACACCGGAGGTAACAATCCCAAAACGGGACGCCTGGTTGGCCTCTGAGATTTTGCCTTTCGCCACTATGCTATCAGTATCCATCAATTTGTAGCAGGCGACATTCTCGACATCGTTGTGAGCGGACTGGGCGCAGAACGTACAGTCTTCGGTGCACATGCCGCTTTTGGCGTTTACGATTCCGCATAAATTAACGGTATCGCCGCGATGTTCAAGGCGCACGGCATTGGCCCTGAAAAACAGTTCGTACATTTTGGGCCCATCTGATTTTAAAAGGGTGAGGGCGTGTTCTGCAGTAATTGGAGCGGTCATGATTCACTTCCTGTTTTGTCTGATTTTCTCGCGTTGATTTTCACATCCGTGCTCAGACTTTCGTTCATGGATCCGGTGCGATATCCTTCCAAATCCAGACATACAAATTTATAGCCGGCTTCCTTCAGCTTTGTTACAACGCTGGTACGTACCGCATCATCCAAAAACCGGCCAATCTCTGCAGGCGGCACTTCAATACGGCACAGCTCGTCGTAATCGCGTACCCGAAGTCCGTTGAAGCCCATATCCCGCAGCGCGTATTCCCCTTTTTCGATACGTTCCAGTTTTTGAATGGTAATGGGCTGACCATAGGGCACGCGGGAAGAAAGACACGCAAATGCCGGTTTGTTCCAGGTGGGCAACCCCATCTCTTTGGAAAGTGCGCGTATTTCATCTTTGGTAAATTTCAAATCCACCAGAGGTGCCTTGACCCTTAACTTTCTTGCCGCATCCATTCCTGGTCGAAAATCACCAAGGTCATCGGCGTTGCTGCCTTCGAGCACATACCTGCATCCCAGTTCATCGGCGGCCTGCCACACCCCCTCAAACAGAATGGTTTTGCAGGCAAAGCAGCGCGTGGGCGGATTGGTGTTGTACGCTTCATGTTCCATTTCGTTGGTGTCTATCAGATGAATGCGAGCGCCCATCTGTTTGGCCAGGGTCACCGCTTCCGCCTGTTCCCGCTGTGCGTAGCTTGGGGATCGGCCAATCACGCCCACCGCCTTATCGCCAATGGCTTTGGTTGCCACAGCTAAAAGAAACGTGCTGTCCACGCCACCTGAGTAGGCAACAACCACGGACTCAAGGTCTATAATATAGCTGACAAGCGCATCGTATTTTTCGCTCATTATCATTATCCTTTCAACCCCCGCCCATCAGCTGAATGATTTCAATCTGATCGTTTTCTTGAACGGCGTGGCTCTCCCACTCGTCTTTGGGAATGACCGTCCCGTTCACTTCCACAATAGTCATGGGACTGTTGATTTTGTACTGGCTAAGTAGCATCACAATACTTGTTCCGCTATCCACCTGATTTGCTTTTCCATTTACAGTGATGTTCATAGGCATTTTTTCCTAACTGATAAATCCGCGGTCCCAGTCTTTAAAGACCGGATCGTACCCAAGGCGGGCCAAATCCGCTTCAACTGCTTTGGGGCTGCGCTGGTCATCAATTTCAAATTGCGCGCCGCTCTGGCGTTCGGCGGCACTGTAGCCACCGGGTTCGGTTTTGGAGCCCGCCGAAAACTGGGTGGCGCCAATGGCCAGCAGGTTATCGCGAAACCCGGGTTTCTCCCGTGTGGATACCACAATGCCCGCATCGTGTAAAAAGAGACGCATGGTCACAATGATGTGGACAAAATCCCTGTCGCTCACTTTGCACGGAATGGTGAAATCTCCAGGCACATTGTGCAGTCTGGGCATCCCCAGCAAAATCTGACTGCGCCAATGATTCTTTTCGAGAAATCGGGCATGGAGCGCCAGCCTGAATGCATCGTAACGCCAGTCGGAAAGCCCCCACAACACGCCCAGATTCAGCTTGCGCATCCCCGCGGCGCCCGCTCGCGACAGCGCATCCAGCCGATACATGTAATTATCTTTGGGACTGCCGCGATGGAGCTCATCGTACAGCGCCTTATCATACGTTTCCTGATAAAGGGTCACCCCATCCACGCCGCATTCGGTCAACGCGCGATAGTCCGCTTCGTCAAGCGGCGGAATTTCCACGGTGACACTGGGAAACCGCTTCTTAAGGCGTCTCGCCGCCTCGCACAGAAACTCGACACCTTTGCCAGGACAATCGCCGGTCACCAGCAACACGTGCTGAATGCCGCTCCGACTCAGCACCTCCCCTTCGGCTTCAACTTCGTCGATGCTCAGTGTCCGTCGTTTGATTTTTTGCGTTTTTTTAAACCCGCAGTAGGGACAGGTGCCGCTGCATTTGTTGGATACATAAAGTGGTGCATAAAGGCTCACCGCATTGCCAAACCGGGCCTGGGTGATACGTCTGGCCTGCTGCGCCATCTCCTCCAGCAACGGGGTCGCGCCTTTCGACAGCAGCAGTGCAAGATCGGCTTCGCTCAGCCGAGGGCGGCCAATGAGAGGCCTTACTTTTTCCGCACTGGTATTTTCGAGCAGCGCCATCACATCGCTCTGTTCAATCCGGTTGAGCATGTCCCAAAATGGGGTCATCGAATAAATCCAGTCAGCGGTGAAGATGCCCTGGCTTCTCTGGACGCCGCCCCGGGGCCTGAGAGATAGCCCATGCGCCCGGCAATGGTGGCGAGTTTAAACCCCTCAGCGATTTGTTTGGGATCACGGGCGATGGCCAGTGCCGTGTTGGCCAATACGGCATCTGCGCCCATCTCCATGGCTTCAGCCGCATGACTGGGCAATCCCAGCCCCGCATCCACCACCACCGGCACCCTGGCATTGTCAATGATGATTTCGATAGCGTCGCGGGTGCGAATGCCCATACCACTGCCGATCATCGACCCCAGCGGCATCACGGTGGCGCAGCCCACTTCTTCGAGATGCTTTGCCAGGATTGGGTCCGCAGGCATGTAGGGCAACACTGTAAACCCGGCTTTGACCAGTTCTTCGGCGGCCTTCAGGGTTTCCACCGGATCCGGCAGGAGCGTGCGCGGATCGGGTGTCACTTCAATTTTTACCCATGGGGGCAACCCGCCATCCCTGGCGATTTTGGCCAGACGCACCGCCTCTTTGGCATCCCGGGCACCGGAGGTATTGGCCAGCACGAGGTATTTATCCATATCGAGGGCCGCCAGCATGTTGTCGCTCGGGGCGTCCAAATCCACACGGCGCAGCGCCACTGTCACAATTTCCGCGCCGGATGCCTCCACTGCTTCCTTCATCACCTGCGCACTGGAAAACTTGCCGGTTCCCACCATCAGTCTGGATGAAAACGTTCGGCCTGCTATGACTAAATTATCTGACATTTCATTCCTTACTGCGCTTTCCCCACTGGGCGTGCGCCATTCCCCTTGCTTCCCTGGCAACCTTACCCAATTGGGCCATCCCCCAGCATCGCCACCACCGCCCGGTTTGCCTTTTTCGCAACGTCTTCGGGGACGGTGATGCGCGGCGACAAATCTTCGAGAGACCAAAGAATTTTTTCAAGGGTAATTTTTTTCATATTTTCGCACACTGCCTGGTCGAACAGCGGCACAAACATCTTTTCCGGATTTTCCCTTCGCAGCCGATGCAGCAGCCCTGTCTCTGTCCCCACAATAATGGTGGACGCACTGGACTGTTTAGCCCAGGCACACATCTGCCCGGTGCTCAACGCTTCGTCCGCTGCCAGACATACCTCTTTTCGACTCTCGGGATGCACAATCACCGGTGCGCCCGGATACAACTTTCGAACTGCGTCAATATGTTCCACCAGTTGACGAGCGTGGGTGGGACAATAACCATCAAACAAAATTATGTCGCGACCGGTCATTCGGGCGACATGCCCACCGAGATACTTGTCAGGGACAAAAATGATCTGCTTTTCTTTGGGAATCCGGTTGATGATATCGACAGCGTTTGAAGATGTGCAGCATACATCACTGACGGCCTTCACATCTGCAGTACTGTTGACGTAACACACCACCACCGCATCGGGATACTGCCTTTTCAGTGCGATGACATCCTCGCCGGTCGCCATATCTGCCATGGGACATCCCGCATGGGCATCCGGCAGTAAAACGATTTTTTCAGGCGACAGCATTGCAGCGGTCTCCGCCATGAAATGCACACCGCAAAACACCACCACGTCCTCATCGAGATTAGCGGCCTTCCTTGCCAGTTCAAGAGAATCCCCGGAAAAATCGGCAATGTCCTGCACCTCTGCAAGTTGATAATTGTGCGCAAGAATAACGGCGTTGCGCTCTTTTTTCAGCTTATGTATTTTCTCGGCAATTTCAGACACAACCTTTTCCTTGGCAGTTCAGTTTTATGGGCGACATTTAGGGCGCCCTGAAAACGGCTTGAAAATTAATCATGATTTGCCAAACAGGTCAATGGCGCAGGCGCGCGAAGTGTTTTTATCCTGTCGGGTGTACTGCTGAATCTGGAATTGACACCAATAAATCGGTTTCAGGTTTCAACAGCGCTTGTGGCAGTGGCGCAATCGTTTACAGAAGTGGTTCAATACAACTTGTGCGAAACATCCGCTCACCAGCTGTAACCGAATCGTATGACATATTTCTTAAGCCGGGGTGCTGTCGAGGGGACCTGGGGATTTTCGGAAGGGAGGAACAGCGAAAGCTATTTGCGTTTCTTCTTGCCGGATTCTTCTTCAGCCGGGCAATCCAGACATTCGTGACCTTTGTACTCGAGAAGACCATCAGTGTCCATGAAACCGGCGCTGGAACGATTGACGAATGCCGCTTTGATTTTGTACTTCTGACCCACGCGCCAGTCCCAGACCACCGGTGGCAGATAAACGCCCTCGGGCAGTTCTTCAGGCTCCTGGCCTTTCAGATCACGCTCTTTCTCATCTTCCATCTCTTTAAAACTCTGGGCGAATCCCACCAGTCGAATGTGACGCTTGGTCAGTTTTTCGCCCTGCTCGTCCGCCAGATAAAGGTGGGGCATCATAACGTGACATGTCTGTCCCTCTGCGCACTCGGGTTTTTCGTAGACCTTCACGATATAAGCGGTCACTTCCACCTGGGTGTTCATGGTTTTGCCCACATTTTTGCGCAGACCGTAAATTGAATACGAACCATCCGAATAGGTTTCGGGCACGCTGGGTTTGGGAATGCTGGGAACCGGAGGCAGATTGGGTTTGTATCCACTCGCCTGAGTTACCTGGACATTGCTGGTGCCGTCTTCCTCGCCACATGCCGAAAAAACGAACAGACTGGTTAATACTGCCAAACAAACGACGGTGATCCGCTTCATATTTTGCTCCTTGCCCCAAAAAGTTTTCAGTTTTGTGGTCAATGTTAATCGGTTGTCAGCGCGTTGTAGCACATAAAAAAAAGAAAATACAGTGTAACTGTTGTGAATCGCTCTTCAATTTATCCTTTTTGACTAAAATATTTAATCAGCAGCGGAACTTTAAGGATGAATATCAGAACGCATGTCCAGTGTACCCCCAGCTGAGGCAACCACAGGGTGGAAACAAGAAGGGCGCCGCTCGCAGC
>JAFGWT010000331.1 GCA_016937015.1 Deltaproteobacteria bacterium
AAATCAGCCGGGGCCTCTGACACTGGGTCTGCATGGGTATCCCCGTTTTTGGCTGTTGTGGCCAGGGATTCGGCTGTTGCTGTGGGCATGGGCTGGGTGGTGCCGCATGCGGCTGGAAATCCGACACCCAGCACAACGCACAGCAGGGCGAAATGCATGATGCCTAGATTGATGTCCGTGCGTGAATGCGCCGGACCGTTTTGGAATTGTGTATTTTTCATTTTAATCAAACCTGTTCACTGACTGGTTGGCGATGGTATCGTTGAATATGCCGATACAGCCAATTTGTAAAGAGACCCACCGGGTGTCAAATTTTACTCGTTAAGAAAAGTATTTTCCAAACGTTATCACTGCCATATTCAACATCCCGAATGCGCCTTTCGATGGTTCATTCGGTCAGACCATGGAAGGACAAAAAAGATGAAATACTGGCAAATAATCTCAGTGGTTGTATTGGCGTTTGCACTGGCATCTGGCTGTGGCGATGACAGCGGCGACGACGGCGGCAACGGCGGCAGCAACGGAGACGGCACTGTAAATGACGTGAATCTCTCTGTCGACGAGGATACGCCGGCGGATGAGCTGACGGCGGACGAGCTTCAGGATGTATGCGGCGACATCTACGATGTGGTCTCAAAAGGCATGGCCGAAATGGAAGCGGACGCAGCGGCCTTCGGCTGCGCGATGATGGGGGTTGGCATGGCGCAGATGACCGCGATGACCGGTGGGTCGGATGCGGACATCGTGGCCGCCTGCGAAGAAAATGTGACCGCCTGCGAAAACGGCGAGATGGACGACATGATGGATATGGGGTCGTCTGAAGAAATGACCGAAGCGGAATTCTGTGAGGGTGCAGAGGAGAGCGTTGCCGATTGCGATGCCACGGCGGGCGAAATCGCGGACTGCATGGTGGCCATGTACAATGCCCAGATGGCTGCCTTTACCGCATACATGGCCCAAATGCCCGAGTGCGGCGAGCTGACTGCCGAATACTACGATAATCCCCAGCAGATGGACGAGATGTCCGACGACGTTGAGACCCCCGATGAATGCGCGGCAGTGGCTGAGAAATGTCCGGAGATGCTCGAAGATATGGAATAACGCCGGCCTTCCCCCCCAATGACAACCGGGTTCCTGGGTGGCATCGCATTGCCATCGTCAAATGACTGATACCTGCCCACTGCGCCGCCCTGCAGCTGGGTCGCTTGGGCGCCCCATTCCCCCTTAAATGTCCTCTGCCAAGGTTGTGCTTTAAATTCTCTTGAGATTTCGGGATTATGGGTTACCTTACCACTCGAATCCGGCTGGAGAGGAGCAGGTTAATGACCCATATCAGTCCACTGAAACCGTATATCACCCAGAACATGTCGCTTACTGATGGGACGGTTGACGAAAAGCGGGCGGCGATTCGCGCCTATTTTCTGTCCACCTGGGAATTGTATGAAAAACTGTTTGAGACCCTTAGGGATGATTCGGTTTTTTACCAGCGCCCGCAGCCCCTGCGTCATCCGCTGATATTTTATTTCGGTCACACGGCGGTATTTTTTGTCAACAAACTCATGCTGGCCAAACTGCTGCCGAGCCGCGTGGACGCGCGGATGGAGTCCATTTTTGCCATTGGTGTCGATGAAATGAGCTGGGATGATTTAAATGACGACCACTATGACTGGCCCGAGGTGGCGGCGGTGCGGGCGTATCGCACCAGGGTAAAGGCGGTGGTGGTGGCGCTGATTGACCGCCTCGATTTCACGCTGCCCATCGACTGGGAGAGCCCCATGTGGCCCATCGTGATGGGAATTGAACACGAGCGGATTCATCTGGAGACCAGTTCGGTCCTGATTCGTCAGCTCGACATTGCCAAGGTGCAGGACCATCCCCTGTTTGAGCCGTGTCCCTTTGTGGGGGAAGCGCCGGTCAATACCATGGTGCCGGTCAAGGGGGGCACGGTCACCCTGGGCAAACCGTTCACCCATCATCTGTATGGATGGGATAACGAATATGGTCACGCCGAGTTTGATGTGGCGGATTTTGAGGCATCGCGCATGCTGGTGTCCAACGGAGAGTACCTTGCGTTCATGGGAGATGGCGGTTATCGCATCGATGAATGGTGGGACGACGAAGGCCTGGCCTGGCGCAACTATCATGGTGCGACGATGCCCGAGTTCTGGAAAAAGTCCGGCGACGGTTATGTGCTTCGGCTGATGACCCGTGAAATTCCGCTGCCTTTAAACTGGCCGGTGGAAGTGTGTTATCTGGAAGCCAAAGCGTTTTGCAACTGGAAGAGCGCCGAGCTCAAACGAAAGGTGCGATTGCCGGATGAGGCCGAATATCGGCGAATGCTGGACGTCAGCGGCCTTTCCCGCGAACACTGCGAGGCGCCCATCGCGGCCAACTGGAATCTGGAACATCATGCCAGTTCGGCCCCGGTTGACACTTTTTTTCATGGGTATTTTTACGACCTGGTGGGCAACGTGTGGCAGTGGAATGAAACCCCCATTTACGGATTTGACGGTTTCAAAGTGCATCCGCTGTACGACGACTTCTCCACCCCCACATTCGATAATCGCCATGCGCTGATAAAGGGTGGCTCCTGGATTTCCACAGGCAATGAGATAGCGCTCCACAGCCGCTATGCCTTTCGCCGGCACTTTTACCAGCATTCCGGATTTCGCTATGTGGTCTCGGACCGGGCGGTGAAAACCCAGTTCAGCACATACGAAACCGATGCCGTCGTGTCGATGTACCTGGAATTTCAATATGGCCCCGACTATTTCAATGTGCCCAATTTTGCCAAAACCATTGCCGCGCTGGCCCTATCCCATGTGCCCGAAAATCGCCGGGGCAGGGCGCTGGATATGGGGTGCGCCACCGGGCGGGTGGCCTTTGAGCTGTCTGCGTCCTTTAACCTCGTGGACGGTCTCGATTTCTCGGCGCGATTTATTCGACAGGCCACAGCCCTTGCCACGGCGGGGCGCGTTCGCTATGAGCTGCCCACCGAAGGAGACCTGAGGACTTATGAGGACGCAGTGCTGTTCGAGGCCGTCCCCGGCGCCCGCCCTCAGTCCATCGCGTTCATGCAGCAGGATGCCTGCAATCTCAAACCAATTTACACGGGGTATGA
>JAFGWT010000332.1 GCA_016937015.1 Deltaproteobacteria bacterium
CCGGGCATCGAGTTCAACCAGAGTAAACGCGTCAAAACAATCCAAAAGCTCCAATGAAAGATTTCCTGCCCCCGCATAGAGTTCCAGTATCTCACTGGCGCCACTGGCTTTGGCCCACCTTGCCACTGTCGCTGCGAGCGCATTATTGATATGCGCGTTCGCCTGGCCAAAACTGCCCACCGGCAGCGCCATCAGCGATTGCCGTGTTGCGGTGGACATGGTCAGGGTGTCAGCGCCCGCCACGGTCGTGGTGATGCCATCCCAGTTAAGCACCACCCCCGCCAGCAACGTGGGCACCGCTTTTTCAGCTTCCGTGTAAAACACAGGGTCCGGGGGACTTGCCGTTTCCACATGAAGGTATACCCCATCATTTCCGGTCGCAATGCGCACCACAGCGTCCTGTAAACCGCGAAGCAACCCTGATTTCAGCGACGGCAGCACATCAGATATCCGCGATTCCAGAACCGGACACGCTGAAATATCCACAATGCGATGGGCGCGTTTTCCGTAAAAACCCAGCTGCACACCACCGTCACCCAGCCGATGCACGTGCAGACGTGCCAGGCGGCGATACCCCAAAGCTGGGCCGTCACTGATGAATGCGACATCATCACGGGCAAACTGGCGTTTAAGTGCCTCACGCTTCGCGTCGCGCTGCAGCGATTCGTCCGCATGAAGGAGACTGCAGCCACCGCATTTTCCAAACACGGGGCACACCGGCTCCCGTCTCATGTCAGAGGGATGAACTACGCGCAACAATCTTGTAAATATGTCGCGTTTGTTTCGTTTTATGATTTCAGCATCCACTTCGTCGCCAGGAATAGCCCCCGGAACATAGTAAAATGAACCGTCTGCAATCGAAACGCCATCGCCCAAAGGCGCAATTGAGGATATATTAAGTCGTACTTTTTTTGTCATGGCCTTGCTCTAAACATCGAATCCGTTGTATTGAACTCTTGAGATGACTTCCATTGCGACCTGTTTCGCAGTGGCAACAGGAAATAAATCACACCCCACAAGGGTTTATCACGTAATGAAAAAAAAACAGAGTCCACAGCCTAAAAGTATTCAGAAACGGTCCAAATCCAATCTTCCGGTGCCGGATAAACGAGCGGCGGTAACGTCATACGATCCCCTTGACGCGTTTTTGAACGAAATCAAGCAGTACCCCCTGCTCAATCCCGAGGAAGAAAAAGCACTGGCCGAAACATACCAGAAAACCGGTGATGTATCGATGGCGGCGACCCTCGTCACCTCCAATCTCAGACTGGTGGTTAAAATCGCATTTGAATATCGTCGGGCGTATCGCAACATCATGGACCTCATTCAGGAGGGCAACGTTGGACTGATGCACGCGGTAAAAAAATTCGATCCTGCCCAGGGGGTGAAACTCTCATCGTATGCCGCCTGGTGGATTCGGGCGTATATTCTGCGTTTTGTGTTGAGCAACTGGCGACTGGTGAAACTGGGCACGACTCAGGCCCAGCGCAAGCTTTTCTTCAACCTGAACAAGGAACGCCAGCGACTGACCGCCATGGGCATCGAACCGACCACCGATGAGCTGGCCGAAAGACTTCATGTGAAGCCCAGAGAAATCACGGAAATGGAGCGCCGGATGCAATCGGAGGACGTCTCTCTCGATGTGGAAATCGGCGACGCCTCCGGTCGTACCGTGACCCGCGGCGAACTGCTTCCCTCCGCAGATGTGTTGCAGGATGAATCCTTATCGGCCGCCATTTTCAATGACGATTTGGCATTTCACCTGCAAAACTTTGGCAGCAATCTGACCGGCAAGGAAGCAGTTGTGTTCAAGGATCGATTAATCAGCGACTCTCCCAAAACCCTGCAGGAGATTGGTGACCAGTTCTCCGTCAGCAGAGAGCGGATTCGCCAAATCGAAAAACGCGTGATGAATGAATTGCGGGGATACCTTGAAAATCAGATGGACGGTTATTTCAGCCAGGAAACGGATGCATGACCGGCACCCTCTTCGTTGTCGCAACGCCGATTGGCAATCTTTCAGATATGACGTTTCGCGCTGTGAGCACCCTGAAGCAGGTGGCATGCATTGCCGCCGAGGATACCCGTGTCACCCGCAAACTTCTCACGCATTTTGAAATCAGTACCCCACTGATCAGCTACCGGGAACAGAATGCGGCGCGGGTGGTGCCGGAACTGATTGCTCGCCTAAAGGACGGGCAGAACGTGGCCATGGTCTCAGATGCGGGAACGCCTGCCATTTCCGACCCCGGTGCGGAGCTTGTGGCTGCCGCATACGACGCGGGCATCCGGGTAAGCCCCATTCCAGGCGCATCCGCCATGAGCGCCGCAATTTCAGCAAGCGCCCTTTTGGGAGACGGCATTCGCTTTCTGGGATTTTTGCCGCGCAAAGGACGGGATCGCCACGCACGGATACAGACCATCGCCCAGGATCCCTCCTGCACCGTTCTTTACGAATCGCCCCATCGGCTAAAAGAAACGCTGTCTGATTTATTGGATGCATGTGGCGACAGAACGTGTGTGGTGTTTCGAGAACTGACCAAGTTGCACGAAGAAATCCAGCGGGGTCGACTCTCTTTGCTGGCCACCGTCTTTGGAAGTGATGAGGTGCGCGGTGAAATCACTCTGGTGCTGGAAGGCAACCAGTCAACGACACTGACAGAAATGACCGATGAAAAGCTGTCATCGCTCATCAGCGCCGAGCTGGCCAGCGGCCGAAGCGCCCGGGACATTGCCGCCACACTGTCAACGGCACTGGGGCTTCGCAAAAAAAGAATTTATGAAATGGCCGTATCTCTGATTCAAAACCGAAAAGCGGCGGATTAAATTAAAACTCGGATAAATCGGTTGTATCCGGCTACCTGTTCTTTTTGGCGGCAATAATTTCAGCGATGAGCTTTTTAATGGCGTCGTTATCCTTTTCGCGGGATGCAGCCATTTTGGCGTGCAGTTCCGCCTGCATAATACTGCCGGCCTCCAGGTTTTCCACCGCCTTCAGATAAAACTGCCGGGCATCCTTGGAGCGAATGGTTTCCACCGGCGTCTTGGGAATCATGGACATGCGAATATCGGTCGAAAACCGCGTTTGACCATTGGTGAGCTGATGGTCATACAGTCTGCGCTTCTCGTAGTCCGTCAACACCCGGTACGCCTCGTTGAGTCGTTTAAAAATATCATAGATGGCGGCATGCAGCTGCTTGCTCGCATCTCTGTGCCGATCGGGATGGAATTTTTTTGTGATCTTCAGAAATGCTCTTTTAATATCCGAATCACTTGCATCCTGAGCCACCCCCAGCAATCGATAATAGTCCAGTCTGGACAGGACCTGATGTATTCGAATGACGTAATCGTCGAAAGCGGGATCCCTATTTGGCATGTTTTGCATATTTTTCTACCAGGGCCTCAACCTGGTCGTCAGCCAATCCACCGGTCAATTTAATCTGCGTGGACTGGGAAGCATTGGTCTCTTCGTTTAATGCATGAACATTCAGGATACCATCCGTATCGACTTCGAAAGTCACCATGATGGAAATTTCACCCCGAGGTGCAGGTCTGAGGTTGCGCATCTCGATTCGGCCAAGCTGCGTATTATCTTCTGTTCGCCTGCTTTCTCCCTGATACACGTCGATATAGACTTCTGTCTGAAAATCCCTTGATGTGGAAAAATGCCTCGATTGCTCGATTGGAATGGCGGCGTTGCGCTCAATGATAATGTCACAGTACCCACCGGCGGTGGCAATGCCCAGTCCCCGTGGACTGACATCCAGCAACACCGCAGGGGTTGCATTTTTAATCGGCACAGTAAATGCTTCATGGGTTTCGCTTCGAGCCTCCCGGCCATCATCGCCCACCACTTCATCCAATGGATGATAGGGGTGATAGCTGGGCATTCTCGGGGCATCCAAACCATCCCCCAGTTCCGGATCAAACGCAGGCGGAATGGACTGTCTTGCAAAAGACGGCGACTCCGGTTCCGAATGTCCAAACGCTCTTTGAGGCGATGTCTGGGGGCGTTCGGCATCCATGGTGTCATCATGACGCCCTGCAAAACCGGGCTGTCTCTCAATAAACGACTGGCCCGCCGCCGGTGCGGGATGAAAGGACGGCGGAGATGCGATGAATGCCTCGTCATCGCCAAGTTCCTCAACGTCCATGTCATCGAGGGTGTCAATCTCATCGGTTGAATTCAGGGCGCGGGTATGGGGTCCAGCCCCAAAAGGAGAAGTGCCATCCGGCCGGGTCATGGGGCTATCGGATTCGATAACGAGAGCGCCAAATGCGTCATCCTCATAGCAGCCGATTTCCGTATCAAAACCGGTCTGCGCCGAAGACAGTCCCATGGGTATTGGCAAATCCCGTTCGCCGACTGCGACTGGCAAATCCATCATGCCGGTGGTAGTGGGCAGGTCCGTTTTTCCGGCGGTAGTGGGCAAATCCGTTTTTCCGGCGGTAGTGGGCAAATCCGCTTTTCCGGCGGTAGTGGGCAAATCCAAGCCATCTGCAACCGGTCCCATCGGGATGGGCAAGTCTGCGTCCTCTGCCGGTAGACCCAGCGACGCCGCCGCAGGCATCGATGGCCTGTCGACTGGAACCGGCAAATCCGGGTCGTCCGCCCGCGAAGGACGGGACTGGCCGGGAATCGGTCCGTCAAGGTCGGGTTCTCCCCATGAATCCAGTTCGCTGTCAAACTGGTGCCTGGGGGGCGGAATGCTCATATCCTCATCCCGATGTCCCGTTGCCGGCAACCCTGGCAAATCCACACTGTTATCCTCTGTCTGGAGAGATGCGCCCGACAGCGACGTTTCCGTGGGCATCCGGTTGTCGGACTTTACGTCCCTGCCAACATTCAGTGGCCCATTGGCGCCGCCCATACCGATCATGGTTCTTTTCTGGCTCAGCTCAATTCGTCCGAGTGTGCGGGGCGGTCTGGAAGAAACAGGCCCTTTTTTACTCGCGAATGGATCCTTTTTGTCAGCAAAGGGGTCTGTCATATCGGCCAGGGGTGATTTGGTTGACGAAAACGGATCGGCGTCTTCTGTTCGGGCCGACGGTTTTGTTTTCGCCGACGGCTGTGCCGCGAACGGATCGACCCTGACATTGGCGCGCTTTTTGGGCCTGATTGCGGGATCCAGCGCCTCCTGGGTCAGACTGAACGCGTTGATTGCCGCGCCAATGGCCACCACTTCATCGGGATTAATCTGGGTTTTGGGCTTCCGGCCAAAAAACTCCTCCACCTGTCTTCGAACCAGAGGAATACGTGTACTGCCGCCAACCAGCACCACATTGTCCAGATTCTCCGGTTTCAGTTTCGCCAACTCAAGCGCTTCCTCACAGGTGGCCAGTGACCGTTCAACCAGTGAGCTGGCCAATGTCTCGAATCGCTCCCGGGTGATGGTGAATGAAAAGTCAATCTTGCGTCCGTGCTTGTCGGTCACCAGCTCCCGCAGTGTGGCATTCACCTCGGTGATGCTCGACAGCTGGCACTTGGCCCGCTCCGCAACGGATCGAACCCGCTGCATGGCCACCGGATTGTCTTCTATGGTGAACCCATGGGTCTTTTCGAACTGCTTGAGCATATCGAACACAATCTTGTCATCGAAATCATCACCCCCCAGGAAATTATCCCCTGCAGTTGAAAGCACTTCGAAGATGTCGTCAAGCAGCTCAATAATGGTAATATCAAACGTACCGCCACCGAAGTCGTACACAGCGATACGTTCTTCCTTGTCGCCGCCAAAGCCATACGCCAGCGCTGCGGCAGTTGGCTCATTGAGAATACGAAGAACATTGAATCCGGCGATACGACCGGCAATTTTGGTTGAGGCCCGCTGCACGTCCGTAAAGTTGGCCGGCACGGTGATAATGGCTTCGTCAATCCGAACACCAAATGTCTCTTCGCACATCTCACGCAAATATTTGAGCATCAGCGCACTGACTTCCGGCAACGTGGCTTCCTTGTTGCGGGTCTGCAACACCGGAATACCGTTTCGCTCAATTACATTGTAAGGGAGATGCGAGATAAGCTTCTGTATTTCAGGCGCGCTGATATTTTGTCCCAGCAGCCGTTTGAACGAATAAATGGTGTTTTCCGGATCGATGGCCATACGCTCTTTGGCCCGCGGCCCGGCCAGCACGTCACCGGAAGGATGAAAACAGATTACGGACGGGTGAATTCGATCACCATAGACACTTTCAACTATCTTCGCCTGATCACCCTGCACGATTGCCACGCATGAGTTTGTCGTTCCAAGGTCAATTCCTACCGCAACACCCATAGGTGCCTCCAATTGCATCAGGAATGATGTCGATAAATCAAGCTATCGGTCACATTCCGAAGAGTATCCAACATTCAATATCTATTCCTCAGTTGGTTTTTCCGCCTCAGCCATTTCTTCCACAGGGGCATTGTCAGTCGCTGTATCTGATGGCGCGGTTTCCGCCTCAGCCGTTGATGGCGCGGTGTCCGCCTCAGCCGTGTCGGGGGCAGCACTCGCTGGGGATGCGTCACTCGGGGTATCGGCGTCCTCGTCTTCGGCAAGGCGTTCCACGCAAATCACAAATTCGCCTTCATTCATCCGTATCAGACGAACGCCCTGGGTATTTCGTCCCAGTGTCGAAACGGTATTGACTTCCATTCGAATAATTTTTCCCACATTGGTAATCAGCATCAGGTGCTCGTTTTCATGAACGGGCAACACCGCGACCACTTTGCCGGTTTTCTCGGAACGCTTTACTGTGAGCAGACCGGAACCACCGCGATTCTGCAACCGATATTCGTCAAACCGAGTACGTTTTCCATAGCCGTTTTCGGTAATTGTAAGCAGTTGTTCGTCCGTGTTGGGGCGGACCACTGCCATCCCGACCACTTCGTCATCCGCTTCGCCATCCGGGCGGCGCACTTCAATGCCGCGTACCCCGCGACTCTGACGTCCCATGCCTCGAATCTGCGTATCACCATCGAAACGGATGGACTGCCCGCCGCTGGTCCCAAGCATGAGGTGATCGCCTTCTGTGAGAATGGCAGCGCCAATGAGGCTGTCCCCTTCGTCGATGACCACACCAATAATGCCGGTCTGGCGAATCTGCGAATAGGCCATCAAGTCAGTCTTCTTCACATACCCCCGCCTGGTGACGGTGACCACATAACTGTTCTCTGTAAATTCACGCACCGGCAATACCGCCGCTATCTTCTCCCCCGGATCCATGCCGACAAAATTAACAATCGCCTTGCCACGAGCCGTTCTTCCCCCCTGAGGAATCTGATAAATCTTCTTGCAGTATACCTTACCCGTATCGCTGAAAATCAGCACGTTGGCATGGGTGGATGCAATAAACAGCTTGGCTACAAAATCGTCGTCCCGGGTGTCCATCCCCGCCAGGCCTTTGCCGCCGCGATGCTGTGCCCGGTACTCCGATGTCTGCGTCCGCTTGATATATCCAAGACTGGTGACAGTGACCACCATGTCTTCCTCTTCGATTAAGTCCTCCATTTCAATGTCGGAATAATCGTCGATAATATCCGTCCGTCTCGGCGATGCGTACGCGGTCTTCACCTCTTCGAGTTCCTTCACGATCAG
>JAFGWT010000333.1 GCA_016937015.1 Deltaproteobacteria bacterium
ACGGGTATTGCGACATGGCACAGTTCTCGATTGACAGCCGCGGCTGCTCGGCGCCGGTGGGTCAGGTGTTTTTGGCGCTCACTTTTTATGAACGGGTACGGGTTCAGGGCGGGCTGGAGTGGTTTCCCTACTTCCTTAAGCCAATGAGTCAGACCGACACCACTGTTTTTAACGGTTTTCTCGAGATCGGATGGCAGTGGATTTCGCCGTTTTAGCGCTTTTTTTGCATAGTGTGGGTCTATGTAGTACAGTGTGTGAAAACGCAATCTGCATGGAGGTGTAGCATGAGAATGGAAAGAAGAATCAGAAGAAGTCACAACATTCACGAAGCATTGGAATTGCAGCTGGCTGCGTCAGTGGAACGGGCAAAGTTCAATTCCGTGATTCTGGCAGAAGACCAGGGGTTTGCCGTCGCCGGCGCAGGCAGGGTTACCGAAGACGAGGAAATCGCTGCCCTCGCCCCCAGCATTATTTCCGGCAAGAAACTGTGGCAGGGCAGAATCGCCATCGACAACGGCCCTGAGAAATTCGTGACCATTGCACCGATGCGGACCGATGTCGGTGAATTGTATCTCTGCGGTGTGGGCGGCGAGTCTTCCAAAGCCGTTGCCGAGCTGATGCTCAGCAGCAAAGGTGTCAATCGCATTCTGGCCTGATTCCCCGATTTGCCTTTTTTCCGGTCACGCTTTTCAGATCCCGTCTTTTACCTTGTCCTTTTCAAACGATGATAGGGTTACAGAAAAGTGCAAAAACGTCATTCCCGTGCACGCCGGGAATCCAGACAGGGTTGAGAATCCGGGTGCTTCCGGGCCACTGCCTTCGCAGGGGTGACGTTATTCTCTGCTTTTGCAGCAACCGCCGAAGGCGCAATCATGATTACAATAAAGTTAAAATTGCTTTAAACCTCGCGCATATTGTTTTACAGATAATACCAGGGTTTTGTGAATAAATACTTAAATTGACCTGAAGCGCGTGGGCACTGCATGACGCACCGAATGCGGACCAGGCGCCTGTTGAAGGAGAATATGCATGTACAGACCGGACAGATACCGATACGAAAGGTTGCCTTACGATCGTCTGGGTTACAGTGGTTTACTGGTCCCACCGCTTTCTCTTGGGCTTTGGCATAATTTTGGCGGTGCCGCCTCTTTTGACAAATGCCGGGAAATGGTGCTGGGCTCATTTGATTTGGGAATTACGCACTTTGATCTCGCGAACAATTACGGTCCGCCCCCGGGGTCTGCAGAAACCATGCTGGGGAAAATCCTCAAATCCGATTTGAAACCGTATCGAAATGAACTGCTCATTGCGACCAAAGCCGGTTACGACATGTGGCCTGGACCCTACGGAAACTTTGGCTCCAGAAAATACATGCTTTCGAGCCTGGACGACAGCCTTTCCCGGCTCGGGTTAGATTATGTGGATATTTTCTATCACCACAGACCGGATCCCCAGACCCCAATTGAGGAGACCATGGGCGCACTGGATTCCGCCGTCCGAAGCGGCAAAGCCATGTACGTTGGGCTTTCCAACTATAACGCCACTCAGCTGAAAGCCGCCCGCGCGATACTTAAAGAGATGAAAACCCCCTTTGTTGCCAATCAGATACGGTACAACATGTTTGACCGTTCCGCCGAGAACGAGCTGGTTCAGACTGCGGAAGTGCTGGGGATAGGTCTGTTTGTGTATTCGCCCCTTGCCCAGGGGTTGCTGACAGACCGATATGCCCAGGGGATTCCGGCGGATTCCCGCGCCGGCGGAAACAGTGTCTTCTTAAATAAGGAAGACATTTCCAGAGACGTGATGCAAAAAGTGAGGGCGCTCAGTCGACTGGCCGCTCAAAGGGGGCAGTCTCTGGCGCAGCTGGCTCTGGCATACGTGTTGCGTCATTCGTCCGTTTCTTCGGTGATTATTGGGGCCAGCAATCTGCAGCAGATTCAGGACTGTTATCGGGTGGTCGAAAATATGCTGCTCAGCGCTCGAGAACTTGAAGAAATAGACCTCATCCTGCAGTAGAACGCCTGTTGTGTTCAGCGGGCACTGAGTGCTTTCAGCGCGTCGGGCAGCGTTTCCACAAATGCTTTTATCTCATCTCTTACCCGGCGGTAGGCGTCCAGCGCTTCTTCCTCTGATTTGGCACTTTTCGCCAGCGCCGGTGGGTCTTCGAAACTGCGGTGAACAACTGTGGCGGTACCAGGAAACACCGGACACGTTTCCGCTGCGTGGTCACAAACGGTCACCACATAATCAATGGGGGTATCCAGGTACCTGTCAATAAGGTCCGAAGTGTGAGTGGAGATGTCGACGCCGGCTTCCGCCATCACTCTGACCGCGGTTGGATTGAGTCCATGGGTCTCTATCCCGGCGGAATACACATTGATTTCGCTGGACTTGAGATGGCGCGTCCAGCCTTCTGCCATCTGACTGCGACAGGAATTGCCTGTACACAGGTAAAGCAAGCTGATTTTTTTCATGGGGTCTCCATTTGTGTTGATCTCTTTTTGTGATGCCCTCTTTACGTCTCGCAATTTGGCCACTGCTGTCACGAATTACTAAAAAAAAATGTAATTCATCGGTTAGTTATTGAAATTATTTCATTTTTTTTTGGACGCGTCCGCAATCGCGGTTTAAGATATATGCTAATAATACAAGTGTACAGAAATAGGCTGTCAAGCAACAGGAGGGCAACAATGCGAAAACTATCTATGTTTCTGGTTATCTTTGGACTGCTGTCATGGTTTATTTTGAGCTGCGACGAAGAGAAATCAGACGGGGCGGATACCGAAACTGTCGGCGATAAGGAAATTGAAATTTTCAGCTGGTGGACATCCGGCGGTGAAGCGGAGGCGCTTCAGGCATTGATTGACGCGTTTACCGCCCAGTTTCCGGGTGTAAATGCGGTCAACGTCAGCGCAGAGTCGGCGGATGGACAGGCGGCACGGGCTGCGCTGGACTTGAGAATGGAAAATAACAATCCGCCTGATACCTTCCAGCTGGGGCCAAGGGATTTCCAGAACTGGATTGAGTACAAAGGCAACCCGGCCGATAACCGCCTCGAGCCGCTGGATTCCCTCTTTGCTTCAGAGGGATGGCTCACCGCCTATCCCCCCGGCGTTCTGGAGGTACTCAAGTACAACGGCTCATTCTACGCTGTGCCGGTAAACATGCATCGCCAGAATACATTAATGTACAATATGGCGCTTGTCCCCACGCCGCCCACCACCTGGGCCGAGTTCATGACCCTGGCCGAAAGCCTGCACGCCCAGAATATCGTGCCGCTGGCAGTGAGTGCCGAGGCTGGCTGGACTCTCGAAATCATCTTCTTTTCCATTATGGCGGCCAGTCAGGGGTCGACGTACCACAACGCGTTTTTCACCGGCGCCCTGGACATGACAGATGCGGTCAATTTGGCTAAATTCGAAGCCGCGCTGGCAGATTATCAAACACTGATGAGCTATGCCAACGCCGATGCCGGTGATTTGGGCTGGGATGCTGCTGCGGCGTTAATTAAAGAGGGTTCTGCGGCCATGTACATTCACGGGGACTGGGCCAAGGGATATCTCGAATCCCTGGCATGGACGCCGGGTGTGGATTTTGGTGTGATGGCAGTGCCGGGGAGCCAGGATGAATTTATTTACAACGTGGACACGTTTGCGCTCTGCAAGGGCGCCAAACATCGTCAGAATGCGTTGAATTTCCTTCGCGTCATCGGCGGTCCGACAGCGCAGGAAGCGTTTAATAAACTCAAGGGGTCCACACCTGTTCACAGTGACGTAAATGTATCCACCTGGGATGTGGCGGCCAAGAGCACAGTGGCGGACTACTCGAACGCAACAATTCTTCACAACGTGGAGATTCATCAGTTCTCAGTGGTCGACGCCACTGCCGCTGATGGAGCGACCAGTTTGGGCGACAAGCTGTTTGAGCTCTCCTCAGGCGTGATCACCGAAGCCGAGCTGGTGACCTGGGTGACAACCAATTACACACTGGCAACCAACTGATATTGGTGGTAAATTAGCTTCATAATGAAACATCGACGCTATTGCTTCTGTAACACAGTCATTATCAACCCGTTTATTATCATTTTGCTGGCCACATATCTTGTCGGGTGCGAATCGCTGTCGGAAATTCCGGAAAATGCCATTTCTGTTGGCGTCATGCTGCCGTTTACGGGAAAAGATGCCGCGATTGGCACCAACTATGAGCATGCCCTGTTAATGGTGGAAAAAGAGGTCAACGCCAGTGGCGGCATCAATGGACGGCCGGTGGCGTTTCTTGTGAGGGATACCCATTCCAGCACCGAGGGGGCTGCCAATGCACTGGCCGACCTGATCAAAAATAACGTGGTGGCACTGATTGGCCCGGAAGACACCGAAATTGTTCGTGAACTGCTTCCGGAACTGGAGGCCGCCGGCATTCCGCTGCTGTCACCGGTCATTTCAGGCGGCGACTCCATTGCGCTGACAAATGATTACCGGTGGTTTCGCCTGGCGCCATCCGCGTCAATCATGGGCCGCTCTTTTGCCAACAGACTGTGGAGTGATGGCATAAAAGATCTGACAATCGTGTATTCATCAGGGGATTATCATCTTGATTTTGTGGGCGCCTTTTCAGACCGCTACACCTTTTTGGGCGGTGATATAACGGGGCGGAC
>JAFGWT010000334.1 GCA_016937015.1 Deltaproteobacteria bacterium
GCTTTATGAAGGGACGACCCTCTATCTGTCGAAAGGGCTGCTTGTCGCGGCAGGGGATTTGGCCAGACGGTATGCGCAGGCCCAAGGCAACACGCCATGCGCGGCGCTGTTCACGGTGGCCGAGAGTTATCGAAAAAATGGCTGGTTGCGGGAGACCATCATTACTCTCGAAGAGGCGACACTGCTTTGCGATGGCAGCAGCGACGCAGCCATGCGTTTGGCATATGCCTACGCCGAAAACGCACAGCCCCTGCCCGCGGCGCACCTGTTTGAACGATTGTCGTTGAAGGATGCCACCCTTCTGCAGGCGGCATCAGAGCAGTACCGGCTGGCGGGTCATTTTTTTGAGGCACAGCGTTTGGCCATGGGAATGGCGGACGATGCCCAAAGGCGAACCCAACTCGCTGTTATTTTCCTTCAGACAGATGCTTTTGATACCGTTGTTCAGGTTTTGGAGCCTGTTTTCAATTCTGGTTCGCTGGATGAACAGGGAACCTTCCGCCTTGCCTATGGGGCGCTCCGCTCGGGGCGTATCGACCTGGCCGAGAAAACGCTGGCCAGACTGAAAGACAACCATTGGAAAGAACCAGTCGCACAAATGCAACAGACACTCTCGCGATGCATAACGGCACCATGGGACTGCTGGTAACATGGCATGAGCATCTGACCATTTAAAAAACTTTTATTCCGTCTGCGCTGAACCAATATTTTTTTGCACTGTTCTCGCCGCTTCGACCCTCTTTTGCAAAGCTGGTCGCACTTCTTCCCATTTACGGGACCGTAACGTTACTACCTGTGTCGCCCTGGACCCGCTGGATAAAATAACGCCATCAGCGCGCGATCCCATGTTTTCCAAAGGGATAAAATGAATTACACAATCTGGATTACAATATTCACCATCGTGATAAAACAGGATGCACGAAACAAAAACACCTGTTCTTATTTCATGGTTTTGCCCTTTGAAAGATAAGAGACAGTCAATGGATTTCGATTGGAACATACAGCGCATCATTGCGGTTGCATTTGTCGTTTTTCTTCTTTCCAGAGCGATTTCAATTGTCAAAAGGGTCTGGCGACGCAAACGGGATTTGCACGACGATATTCAGGGCGAATGAGTGCCACTCTGACGCGCTGTAACCCAGACTTAAGCCAACTGATGCTGTCTGGCGCAATATGGCTGATTGTCGCCTGCCAGGGAACGCCGCTGCCTTTGCAGACAGACACGGCGCCCGCCCATTCCCCCAATTGTAAGCCCGCTGCTGATGCAGCACCGGCGCCAACAGCTCATCAGGAATTTGCGCCACAATCGATGAGTGAGGCAATGGCGTCTGATGGCGCCATTGTAACTCCACGGCATCTCATCTGGGTTCGGGACAAACTGACGGGACAAGGCACCACGTTTGAGCTGACGGAGCAAAAGGGCGTGCTGCGCGAAATCGGCCGGCGTAAAGGCATTTATCTCTGGCGTGACAACGGCTACATTGAACTTAAAAAGCGCTCCCATACCGTCGATGGCTGCAGCTGCGACAACGCCACGTGGCAACCCGTCTGCAACGATACCGCCGTCCCTTCAACACCCAACCGTGTCCAATACATTGAACTGGTGAAAAACAAACAGCGAACCCTGTTGCTTCCGCCCTCTGAAAGGTCCGCACGGGAGATGCATCATTTGGAACAGAATATTAAGCCACTTGCGACGCTGGGTCCCCTTGCCGCTTTTCAAATCAGCGAATTCTCCATTTATCCGTGCGCGCCCCATGGCAATGTGCACACGCGCATCGTCTGGGTGAATATGCGCAATGGCAAGCCCGTTGACATGCTCAAACAGCAGCCAGTCACGCCCCACATCAAAAACGCCCTTTTCGAACGCATTTGTGATCAGTACGTAACATGTCAATTCGACGACAGCCATACGCGCCATGGCGACACGGACTATCTCACTGCCCTTAGGTCCCAGTGCGCCCCAAAAATCACACAGATAATCCCGATATGGACAATGAACGGATTTGCGAGACAGTACATCGCCGAAACCCCGGCACCGTTCAACTGCTTTAATGGCTATAACGCATACTCAATCACTGACATGTACGGCGCCGTACCGTTTACCGGCAATGCGGCACAATGGGCCGATGTGCCCGTCAGTGTCAGCCGATTTGTCAAAGCCATGGCAAAGACCATTGAGCTGGGCGGATATTCGTCATTGCCGGCGCACAGCCCACCCCTTTCAGCGTTAAAATCCGATTAAGGTCCCAATCTGAAAAACGGCCAGCGAAATAATATAGGCAATGGCGGTTAGACCAAAAAACTGCAGCGCGGGCCATTTCCAGCTGCCCGATTCCTTGCGGGTAACGGCAATGGTGGCCATGCAGGGAGTGGCAATCAGCAAAAAGAGCATCAGGGAAAAGCCAATGAGCGGTGAATAGTCTTTGGCCAAAGCCTCTCGCAGCGTCTCCTCTTCACCGCTGTCCCCCACCGGATCCCCCAGGGCATAAATCACGCCCAGCTGGGACACAAACACTTCCTTGGCAGTGAATGCCCCAATGGTGGCCACCCCGATTTTCCAGTCAAAGCCCATCGGCGCTATCAGAGGCTCGATGAATTTGCCAATACGGCCCGCCACCGAATGTTCCAGCTGCCTGAAGGAGTGTTGTTTCGCGTCACCCGTGCCGGCCTGCGCCACGGCAGTGGCTGGGGTGTCGATTTTCGACTCAGTCATATCGTATCTCGGATAGGTGGTCAGCGCCCACATAATTATCGAGATGCCCAGTATCATGGTGCCCGCTTTTTTTAAGTAAAGCCACGAACTCATCATCATGCGGCTCACCACTGAGCGCAACGTGGGTAACCGGTAAGGTGGCAGCTCCATCACAAATGGCGCTTCCTCCCCTTTGAGTACGGTATTGCGCAAAATCAACGCCAGGATGAACGCCAGAAAAATGCCGATGAAGTAAATGGCAAACAGCATGGGCGCATGCAGATACGGTGCAAAGAATGCGGGAATCAGCAGCATCCAGATGGGCAACCGGGCCCCACAGCTCATAAGTGGCAGCACCAGCATGGTGGCCAGACGGTCCCGCTCATTCTCCATGGTACGGGTGGCCATAATGCCGGGAATGGAACAGCCAAATCCGGTCACCAGTGGAATAAAACTGCGGCCGTGCAGACCAAAGCGATGCATCAGCCGATCTGTCAGAAACGCCGCCCGCGACATGTAGCCTGAGTCCTGTAAAATGGCGAGTCCCAAAAAGAGCAGCACAATGTTGGGCAGAAACACAAGCACACCGCCCACCCCGCCAATAATGCCATCCACAATCAGCGACTGAATATCCTTCAGTCTGTCCGCTGGCCAGTAACGGATGATCACATCCGACAGAAACCCAAACAACCGATCAATCCAGTCCATGGGATAGGCCCCCACAGTGAATGTCAGCCAGAAAATGGCGTACATAACCCCCAGAAAAATCGGTATCCCCATCACCCGATGCACCACAATGGCATCGATGCGGTCGGAGAGGATGCGCGTATCGATATGAGAGACCTGCACCACCACTTCCCGAAGCAGACCATCCACAAATCCATAGTACCGTTCGGTGACATACATCCCCACATCTTCGCCGGTAAAAGCCTCAATGGTGGCCCGCTCTTTTTCGGCCACTTCAACCGCCTCGCGCCCAGGCTTGCCGCGCTCCAACACCCGATTAACAAACAGCGGGTCATTCTGAAGAATTTTCACTGCGTACCATTGGCGGGCCCCTTCGGGGACAGTGGTCTTTTCGAGGGCATCGGCCACATGCTCGATGGCCCGTTCCAGTCGCTCGCCCAGCATCAGCCTGCTCTTCACTTTTTGCTGAACCGCCACTTCGGCAATTTTGGCCTTGAGGTCATCAATCCCCAGCTGTCTGTGCCCCACGGTTTCCACCACCGGAAACCCCAGCAGTTTGGTGAGTAGCTCCAAATCAATGCGCTGGCCTGATTTTTTGGCTTCGTCAGACATGTTGAGGCACAGCACAATCCGCTGACTGTTCTGCATCACCTGAGCCAGCAGCACCAGGCTGCGCTTCAGAGCGGTGGCATCCACCACCACCACCACCACATCCGGACGTTCATCCACCAGTTCCTGCTGGGCAATCATCTCTTCGGGGGAAAAGGATGACAGACTGTAAGACCCGGGCAAATCCCGCACCTCCACGCGCTGTTGCTGGTATGTATAGTATCCGCTGCGGCGTTCCACCGTCACGCCGGCGTAATTGCCCACGTGCTGTCGTGAGCCGGTGAGTCCGTTAAACAGGGATGTCTTGCCGCAGTTGGGGCTCCCTGCCAAAGCCACCTTGAGTATGTCTTTTTCGAGCTGATTGGGTTTGTTCATGTATCTTCCGACACCACCAGCACCATCTCAGCCTCTTTCAGACGAAGGCTGAGCTGTGACCCCTGAAATTTAATCCACATGGGATCGCCTGCCGGGGAAAGCCGCTCCACGTAAATGTTGATACCCGGCATGAGTCCCATATCCAGAATCCGCTGGCGTATGGCGCCGGTGCCGTTGATGCGCACCACGTTACAGGACTGACCAGGCTTCATCTGTCTGAGGGATTTCATTTGCGCCTGATTTACCACCCGGTCTTCCCGGTGTACGGCGCAGCCACCGGTACATTGCTTTTTGTCGCTGTTGACCAGGGAGCATGTCTGCAGCCTGGAAATAACGTCCCCCCCCTCAGGGCAGGACTGGATAAACTCAAAAAATCGAACGATATGATCCATCCCCACATCGGACAGGCTGTGCTCAAGGGCGCAGGCATCCTTTTGCGCAAATTCGTGCGGGATTCCGAGAATATCTCTGAAAAAGCGGGTGAGTAGCCGGTGCCGCGCATAGACCCGCCGGGCCACGCGCTCGCCTTCCGGCGTCAAATCAATGTACTCGCGCTTTTCGTAGGTAATCAGCCCCAAATCCGACAATCGCCGCATGGCGGGAATCACCGACGCGCTCCTGACGTCTCTGGCTTTGGCAATATCCTTAATTCGCGCCAGTTTGTTGTCGCGCACCAGCTCAAAGATCGTTTCCATATAATCCTCGAGGGACTCACTCAGCTGGACGATGGGGGTATCAGGATCGTTCATGTAGGCGCATCTACCATGAGTAGAGCAAGGTGGCAAAACAAAACTGCACCTGACATCGCATTTTTATTCACGTCATCTTATGCATGCCATCTTATCCACCCCATCTTATCCACGCCATCGCGCTGTTTCCACTTCAGCCACAAGAATATTTATTCAAAAATCCCTAAAACAACCGAATACGAATAAATTTGCACATTAAAAATCTATGATTAATCTCATCATAGTAACTTTTAACTCAATGCGGCCCCAAAAGGAGACAACATGCAAAAACATACAAAACCCCGGAACTCCCAAAAATCCCAAAAATCCCAAAAATCCCAAAAATCAATGTGGCTGTTGATGGCGTTACTGCTCTGGCCAGCGGCGATGCTGCAACCGCAGGTTGCGCAGGCACAGAAAACCGAGGCCCCAAACGAAGGCAAGGTGGCCCCTGCGACAGGGGACAGTTACCGCAATTCATATCGCCACCGACACAGAACCGCCGAGGTATCCTTTTACCTGCTGGGCGGTATCGCCAATGTGGATTTTGATGCGCTCAACGGCCGGTTGGTCCGTCATGGCTACCATCCGATTGATGCACCGGCGGTGCCGATGGGATTTGGTTTCAACCACCGCTTTAAGAAATTTATCGCGGGTGCGGACTGGCACTTTCTGATGCACAATCACCCTCAGCCCCCCGACGGCAATCTTCGGATGGACATGCGCAACTGGTATTGGCAACTCGTGTATGGTGCAGACCTTTTGCAGCTCGACCAATTTCACCTGTACGCACTGGCGGGCGCCGGGCTCGGACACACCAGCATCTGGATTTCGGAGGAAAACGGGGACAGTTTCAACCGGGTGCTGGCCGACCCGACCAGAAGCACATTCATCACCCAATCCAGCCTGGTTCTCAGCGCAACAGTGGGCGTGGACTATCGAATCGAAACTCGAAAGACTGATCGAAAAACATCATTCTTTACCCTGGGGCTGAGAGGCGGCTACATGTATTCGCCCCTGGCCGGTGACTGGCACACACACGCTGCGGCCATTCAAAACGGCCCCAACCGTGGTTTCAACGGTCCAATCGCCTTGCTGACTATCGGCTTCACCCGAAAATGGCACGCACCCGGGAATAACCGATAAGCGGTCAACGGCCCTTCCCCCCTTAACGTCGTCACTGCCTCAGTTATAATCTTACGGAACGTTTTTGATGTCGTCTCCAATTGTTTACGTGACACAAGGCGCAAACTGTGCCAATATGGCACAAAATGTTTCGGATTTTGGGGGAGCGGTTATGACAACACCAATCGACACTTTTTTTAATTACCGATACCAAATCGAGAAAAAACTGGGTGAAGGGGCGCAGGGCGCGGTGCATCTGGCAACCGATACAGTCAGTGACCGGTCGGTGGCCATCAAGGTGCTGCACGTGGGCCAGAGCGATCAGTGGCAGGCGCTGTTCAGACACGAGTTTGAGATACTGGCCGATCTCTCCCATCCATATCTGGCACAGGTGTATGATTTTGGTGTCACACCGGATGGCGAAGTATTCTTCACGCGGGATTTTATCCCGGGAAAAGATCTTCTGGCTGCCACAGATGATGTCACGGCCCCTCTTTTTGTGGCCATCTGCGTGCAAATGTGTCGCGCCCTGCGACCGCTGCATCGCAGTGGACTGATGCACGGGGATATCAAACCCGGCAATATGGTGTTTGGCGAGTCTGTGCGAAACGAGGACGGCGCCTGGCGCTGCAGCGCGTATCCCATTGACTTTTCCTTTGTGCGGGTCGCCTCC
>JAFGWT010000335.1 GCA_016937015.1 Deltaproteobacteria bacterium
GGCAGTGGCGCTGACCCCCACAATCCATCGCGGCATCGGCACCCTTTTTGCCCGCAATCCGCGCACTGACAAAACCGCCCAGAATGCCATGAGGATGAATGCGCATCTGGTGAACGTGGCCATTCAGGAAGGCGTGGCCATTACCGAAGTGGAAGAACGGTTCACCAACACCAGTAACGTTACCGTTGAAGCCACCTATCGCTTCCTGGTGCCAAAGGAAGCGGAAATCACGCGCCTGGCGCTCGATGTGAATGGCCGGATTGAAGAAGGCGAAGTGCTCGAAAAACAGCGCGCGGCAAAAATCTTTAAACAGATAGTGGATGATGCGGTGCGCCCCAAAGATCCGGCACTGCTGGAATGGGAGCGCGGGGCAGAATTCAGGATGAAGATTTTCCCTATCAAACCCGGCGAAACCAGACGGGTATTTTTAACATACACCACCCCCATGACCTATCACGACGGGTATTATCGATATGAATATCCAATCGCAAATCCTGGCGGCACGGTGCCCGTTGATACGTTCTCAATCAAAGCCAACGTGTCCATGCCGCTGGCAATACGCAATCTGCGCACCCCGCTGTTTGAATCGAACATTGGTCATAAAAACAATCACGCCACCCTTGCCTACGACACCCGCGGTGCCACACCCGAAAACGATTTTGTAATTTCCTTTGAAACCGATCCGTTCCCAGGCGGACTGCGATCACTGGTTCAAACCGAGAAAAACGGCCAGTCATTTGGCATGTTCATGTGGCACCCCGATCAGGACAAAACGCAAGCCCCGGTAAACAGCCCCAGACGCGTGGTGGCCATGGTGGATGTGTCATACGGCGTCAGCACGGAAATGATTGAACTTGCCGCAGCCACACTGGTCGAACTCATGGGGGGGCTGGGCCATCGGGACCGGTTTAACGTACTTGCCTGTGACGACAGTTGCCATCCGCTGTTTCCCGATTTTATGGAACCCGGCGCGGCAGCGATGATGCAAATGTATCGCCATATTGTCGCCATCACACCTGGGGGCGCGAGCAATATGTCCGGCAATTTTCAACAGGCGTTTACCGCAGTGGGAAATGCCCCCAACAGTGCGGTGGTCTACATTGGTGATGGCATTGCCACCAGCGGTGAACTCGAAAGCAGCCGACTCGTCGCCCTGCTTACCGCCACCAAACCGGAAAACGTCCGGGTTCACACCATTGGCGTGGGTCCGGCGGTGGACAGCAAAATACTGGCGAGGATGGCGGCGGATCTGAACGGCATGAACTTCAATCTCTCATTTGGCGACTCCCCGGCCAGCGCATCGTGGCAGCTGTCACGCATGTTTACAGCCGATGCCCTCACCAACGTGCAGGCATCCTTGCGGGACACCAACGGAAGATCGTATCAGTTGTTTCCAGCCCGGGTTGGATTTCTGCCCGCCGGACAGTCTCTCCAACTGGTGACGAACGCCGGCAGTTTACCCCAGGGTATCGCCACCGACGCCACGCTGCATATCACCGCCCAGCGGCTGGATGGTCAGCAGGTTGACAAAACATTTAACGTCTCGCTGCAGCCCGGTGTACCGGCGCCAGGATTTGTAAGTCGATTGTGGGCGGCGAAATATATCGACGCGCTGTCATTTGCCGGTGATCGGGATCAGGAGATCATCGACGTGTCCAGTCAATATCGTATCGCCAGTCGGCTGACCAGCTGGATAGTACTGGAAAACCAGCGCATGTACGACATCTTCAACGTGGCGCGCACCGACAGCGAGCAGATGGATATGACACCTGCACAGTTTACCGAAACAGAGGAGGAAATGCCTGCAGACGCGGAAGGAAACGCCGCTGAAGAAAAAGTCGCTGAGGCGCCGGCCATGCGTGCCCGGGGCATGATGGCGGATGAACACAGCGCTGTCGCCAGCGGGCGTGCACCACAGTCCAAATCCAGTGCGGCACCCAAAAGACGCACAGCGGAACGGGCTAAAAGTGATCTACTGTCCAATGCGATGGATGGCCCCTCGGCCAACATGATCGCCCGCGATGACGACCGAATGAAAAAAGTCTCGGGTGGTGGCACTCGCTCCTACCAGCCGCCCCGATGCAGTGGTCCAAGATATAACGTGGAGATTTCCCGATATACAGGAGATGGCCCCAATGCGCAGTCGAAAAAGAACCGGATATTAACCGACCTTTCGGCCAATATGCTCTCCCGCACGCTCCATCGCCAGTATGTGCGTCAGCTGGCTAAAATGACCAATCGCAGGGACGCACAGGAAGCTGCCAATCAGTGGCGGCAGCAGGATGCATACAGCACCGCAGCGGTTCGGGCCTATGCGGCCGAAGTGGCCCGAAGCGGAAATCGCAGAGAGGCAGCGCGACTTTACAGCGGCATCAGCGAGCTGTTGCCAAATGACATCAATTTCCATCGTCGACTGGCGCAGACATTCCGCGACCTTGGGGACTTTGCCGCCGCAGCCGGCCACTACGGCGCGCTGTGGTCAATAATTGTGAACAGGCCACGATCGGGACAGGTTTCCAAAGACGCGGCCAACGACTGGATGGACTATCTGTTTGCGCTGGCGATGAGCGGTCAGCACCAGCTATTTAACGAGGAAGTGCTCAGCCCCCGCAACCAGACCGCCGCAATGAAAGTGAGTACTGAACTCGCTGCCCTGCGTCAGGGCGTCCAGACCGGTATTTTACCTGAATGGTCGCGTCACGCCGGCAAAGGCGGTCTGAAAGTGGAACTGAACCAGACAGCAGACGATCTCGACATAATGCTGATAGATCCCTTTGGTCGCGTCTCCGGCGGTCTGTGGCGCTTTGGGGCGGAGGTCCAGGGACTGACCACAAAAGGCGCGGAAACCCTGTGGTCGTCCAATCTGCTGGAAGGCACGTACCAGATTGTTGTGGCCCGGACCGATGAAAAAACGGACGTGATAACCAGAGGTGCGGTAACCATTCAACTGAAAGGCAAAACACAGAAAATCCCGTTTGAATTCAACGGCCCTTCGGCGGCGGTCGCCAAAGTCATTTACGACAGACTGCCCGACAAACACTGCTATCGCTACTAGCCGCCTTTCCGGCGCCCATTGGTCCACAAAAATATTGACATCCACCATCTCCACTGATAAGAACCGCAACACTTATCGATTCCCCCCGTGGTAATCGACGTTCTTTACAGTTAAAAATATTTAAGGGGCCATAGCTCAGCTGGGAGAGTGCCTGACTGGCAGTCAGGAGGTCAGGGGTTCGATCCCCCTTGGCTCCACTAATAATTACGGGAACTTAGATAAATTCTGGGTTCCCGTTTTTTTTGTTGCTGGGTACCACAATGGTACCAACCGCAACAACTCGTATCTTTGGTTCTTCTCACTCGATGGTGGGTATGGCTCAAAAGCCCTTTAAGCACAGGCATCAGAGTGGTTCGACAGTGATGACATGACCTCCAGTTGCCACTGGAAGTTGGCAACTGTATCAATTTGAGGTACTGTTGAATATTCGCTGTCAAATGACTGGCGAAGAAACACGTTTATTGGAAGTGAATCTTTGAACGAGTCTGCCAAACGAATCAAAATCGGCGTGATTATTGACGCCGTCCACGAACAATACCAGTCCGGTATCTGGCTGGGCATTGCAGATGGGGCTGAAGCCAGACAGGTGGATTTGATATCTTTTGTTGGCACCAGTCAGGACGGCGTGGATCATTTTGATACCCATTACGATGTAATCGAGGCGTTCGCCCCCAATAGTAACATTGACGGCGTAATTGTCTTTTCAGGGTCCATAACCGAACATCATGGCAAGGATTTCACCCTACAGCTCTGTGAACGCTTCGGCAAATTGCCGCTGGTTTGTGTCTCCGAAAAAATACCGGGATTTCCCAGCATTGTCGTTCAAAACGCTCCGGGGATTGAGCAGACCATCGATCACATGGTCAACAGTCACAATCTCCACGCCATCGCCTTTATCAAAGGGCCCAATGGTCATGCCGAAGCCGAAGAGCGCTTTGCAGCCTATAAACGCGGACTGGAACGCAATCATCTTACCTACAATGAGGAGTTGGTTTTTGACGGAAGCTTCATTGCCCGAGATGGCGCCAAAGCCACCCGAACCCTCATTGAAAAAGGGATTCCATTTGACGGTATTGTTTGCGTAAACGACCATACGGCATTCGGTGTATTGGAAGAACTTTCCAGAAATAATCTGCATGTGCCCGGCAAAGTGGCAGTTGCCGGTTTTGACGATGTCAGGGAAGCAGCACTGCTGCAACCGGCACTCTCGACTGTAAGGCAGCCCCTCTATCGGATGGGCAAAGCGGCGGTGGATAATATCCTGAAACAAATCAATGGAATAGGCGTTCCGGAGGAGACAGTGTTGCCCACCGAGCCGGTCTATCGCCGTTCCTGCGGATGTTTTTCTGATGAAGTGGAAAACGCCAAAGCGATTCACACCCACATCAGCGGCCGCACCAACGACCAAATCATACAGGAAATATTCGCCACGACGCATCCATTGGTTGACATTCAGTCCCCCAATTACCCTGGGGATGACGCATACCTGGCCCAGCTCAAAGACCTGGTGGATTCGTTGTTATGGGATGTTAACAAACCGTTCATTCGCCATATTTTCCTCAACCAGGTTGACATCTTGTTGTTTGCCACCGGCAAATACGCCAATAGCGTACAACTGTTGCAGGCATTGCTCAGGGAACTTATTGTCTACGTGACGTCGCTCTTTACCGAATCCGAGCAAATCGCGACAGCGAACAATATTCTTCAACAGGGGGTGGCATTGATTCGGGAGCATCGGTCTGTTGCGGAACAGCGGCTACTGCTCGACGAAAAATATTTTCAACTGACCATCAATGTCACATGCCAGCGCATTATCAGCTCCTTTGAGCAGCGTGATCTAGTGGAACGCATTGCCCAGGGGCTTCCCAGTCTGCAAATAAAAAGTTTGTCTCTCGCCACATTTGATGAAATTGGCATTGACCGCAATCAATGGGCCTACCCGGAAAACTGTAGAATGCTGTTGGCCTACAACACCAACCTGGATACGGTCATCTATCCCCGCGGAACGACGCAAATCAGCTCTCGCGATCTGTTTCCACCTCAGCTGGTAAACCCATATGCATGCCACAATCATATTTTCATGCCCCTTTATTACCGGGATGAATATTTGGGAATCATGATTCTGGAGTTCGCCAAGGCAGCGCCCCTTTTTATGTACGAGGAGATTCGACTGCATGTGAGCAGTGCCATTAAAAGCTCGCTGGTGGTTCGTAAATTCAGAACACAATCCATGATTGACGAGCTAACTGGGGTGTATAATCGGCGCGCGTTTGTTTCACTCGGAAACAAAATGCTGGCCTCCGCCCAAAGCAGCAACCAGGAACTCATGATGTTCTATGCTGACGTGGACGGCCTAAAGCTCATCAATGACAAATACGGTCACGAAGATGGCGATGTGATCATCAGAGGCGCGGCAGAAGTGCTTTGCGACACCTTCCGCGAACGCGATCTGATTGCGCGTATTGGCGGCGATGAATTTGTCGTTGCGCTGATGGCGCCCAGCCTCAGCGGCCTTGAACAGAAAATCCGCGACCGCTTTGCGCACATACAGGCGCGGTTCAATGAACAACTCGACAAACCCTACAAACTGTCCATTTCACTGGGATGCGCCAGCGCCAATATCACTGAAGACGAGCCGCTTGATAAACTGATGAAGCGCGCCGACGCGGATTTGTTCGGCAAAAAACGGGCGCGCAGGCTCAGTCTGTAACCAACCATCCGCCAACTGTCGGTGCGTGTCTGCCAGACCCATTCAATCTTCAGTTGACCTTGTTGCGCCTCATCTTCCTACCGAAACATTTGGCTTTCAGTGCAGTCTGTTCAATCAACTGAAAACTGTGTTTCTGTCCAATCATGAACAATTGCCGCATTGCATGCCCGATTGCCTCACACCTACTGATCTTCTTCGGCAGTGCAGCTCAGGCCCTGATCGCCGTTCATCAATGTGAGCCGATTTCGCTCAATCTCAAAGGTGATTTCTCCTGACAGCACCGCCATCACATGGGCCTCCAGTGTGGCAGTGCCCTCATCCTCACAGGCTATCAGGGTAGTCTCAAACGTCTCGCCAAACGAGATGGTATCCCCGCTCACGGCGTATGTGCCACCCCCATGGTTGCACCCATCAAAAACGTTCACCTTGCCATCGGCGCCAAACTCAATAGTCGCCGGCGATGCCCAATTGCCATTCGCTGCGGCTACGCCATCCAGAATCGTATCCACCACCCACAGGGGCCCTGCGAGAGGCATATCCGAAAATGCCAATTCCTCATCGATAAGCGCAATATGCACGACGGTCCCATTGGCGAGTGTCGCATCCAGCGTCAAATCGTCGTCTTCCAGAACAATGGCAGGATTTGCTGCCAATACCGACTGCACCCATTCATCCTGGGCATGAAGCGACTCATCGCATCCCTTTTCGGTCATTCCCAGCAGTTTCATTTGCAGCACCCCATCCACTATCTCAAAATTACCGGTGATAATGTTGCAGCCCGCACTGGCGTTCAACTGGTTGTCCGAAATAAATCGCAACTTAATAGTTGTTCCCGCCACCAACGTTCTTTCGATACCGTCCTCGGTCACTGCCACTGAAACAAAATTCCGATCAGCAAGCGCCTGCTTCCCAGTACCTATGGTGCCATCGTCCCCATCCGCGCCATCATCCGCACTGTCACACGTTCCCGCACTCAGACTCAAAATCACCAGCACCCCAATAAAAATTCGATTCACACGGTAAAACATGGTTTCCTCCCCAGGCCGATACGCAAATTTTCGACACCGGCTGTTTAGACCTCTTCGGACTTTATGTGATTGCAACAGGACTGCCCTTCCTACCGATTCCCTTCATGTTCTGTCTGTAAACACAATCAAGCACAACCCAAATCGGTTCAGTTATACAAAATCAACACCCAGTAACGCAAAAACGGGAACCAGTCCGCTTTTTTGCCAGATAAATTTCGTAAATATCTGATTTGATCACGGGGCAATAAACTCGGCACTGATTGAGGAAATCGTGGCTGATGGCCACGACTTGCTGTCAGATACGAAGGAAAGCGGACATCAGAAAATACGGCGCATTGCGCGAAAGCGTCCCCATGGACACATCGTATGTCTTAATGGGATGTGCACCCGGATCGTCCGATGTGGATTCAACATCGACATCTTTACCGATTGAATATCCGCCTTCAATCAGCATCCCCACTGACACAATGGGAAAGCGCTTTGTCTGTCTAAACACTTTCCAACCCGGCGAGTGGATTGAAGCACCGATTCCCGCACCCCCAATCCCCCCAGGGGCCCATGTTTTAAAATAGGATTTGCCAGCCGCCAGATCTCTCCATTCCGCCCGGGTGTAGCCGACACCTCCCCATAATCGCACATGAGGCGAAAACCAGCGCGTCAGGCGAAACCGAAGTTTCACGCCCGTTGTGGCCGCTTCTGCTGTCCAGTACGAATTAAATTCTCCACCAAGCACCTTCCTGGAATTTGCCTTCTCGTGCATCCAGCTTAAATCCGCCGAAAGAATCCATCGCCTATTGATTGCGAATACATCAGCACCGAGCGACGCCCCAATATTCACGAATGCATCGCTCGTGGTAAAAAAATCATACCCTTTATCACCTCTGAAAAAGACTGGCATATTCAATGAAAGAGACACCAGTCCGTCGGGCAATTGGTAAAATTCCGCCTTGCGTGGTGGCGGTGGCGTTTTTTTGACTTTTGACTTATGGGCAGTGGTATTTGGCTTTTTTGCTTTGCCGGAACTGGCCGCGTTGCCTTTGGGGGGAAGGTCTGTTTCCAAGGGACGACTGGCGGTGTCGGCCGTTGATTTTTTTACAGCGGCGGCTGAAGGGCTCTGGGACGACAAAGTTGAGACCGGCTCATCACCTGCCACCATCTCACCGGATGCAGCCTTCACCGTGGTGTCCGTGTCATTGGGCTTCGCTGCATCGCTTTCAATTTTCTTCGGCGCGCTATCGGTGACTTCAGGACTGATGGGAACCGGACCTTTTTTTGCATCGGCAGATCCTTCGGCCTCCATGGAGGGAGCCGAATCCTGGGCCGCAGAAGTGTTTGGAAATCCGATAACCATAATGAACAACACCAACACGTACAGCATGCCTGCACTGGCGACACGCCAATTGTGTTTACTGTTTTTTAAATTTAAGTTTTTCATAACCGCACATCCTCACAATATATTTTCCACGAGGAATCCCCGAATCGACCGAGTGTGTATTCGGTCCGGATTTTCCACGTCAATAAGTGTTACATATCCCACTGCACTGTCGTGAACCACCAGCAGCACACCCGCATCAAAAACCGGCACAACAGCTTCCACCGCTTTGTCCAGAATCAAATCATCGGTTGCTGTTTCGCTGATGTCCACGTATGCCACCCGTTGCTGACCGTTGGGTGCAACCCAGAATCGGCCCCGGCTTCTATCCAGATAGGAGTCATACAAAGGCTGCCTGGAGGCAAAGGGAGATATCGTTTCCACATCCAGATCAATGACGCTGAGCCCGATTCCGGCATGCATCAGCAGCATTTTGTTGCCTTCAAAAACAGACAAAAGCGCTTTGGCGGGCTGAAACGATTTTCCGATCAAACGAATATTTTTTCCCAGCTGTTCACCTACGTTAAAAAAATCGATTACGTAAAATTCAGTTGCATTTGTCTTCCATACCAGCGCATGGCGACTTTCCACACCCAGCGTCGTTCGGGTAAAAATATGTACTCGGTCAATGGGCCCGGGAAACGGGATCTGAATGGTTTTACCTGTGGCCACATCGATGATATAGCTTTCCTCACTCACCTCGGCCACCACAAAAAGCTTGCTGTTGTCTGATTCGTAATACAGCGCCATATCGGACGGATGTCGGCCAACTCCAATTATATCTATCGATGTTGCAAAGTCATTTCGATCTTCATCGGCCACCCGCGCGGTCAGTTTAAGCGAGAAAATATCGTCGGAACTCGACGATCTCACATAAATGCGCTCTGTTTTGCCATCGAAAATAATCTGCTCCGCATGAATAGCGGTCGAATTGTTCTTCCCCAGATAAACCGAAGTCGGGCGTCTATCCAGATGCTCCAAATCAAAAATAAACAGCATATCTGTCGAGGCAACGCACGCGATTTTTTTGGGAACGCCGCCTATCTGAAAGTTTTCAGAGAAAAACACCTGATTTGGGGTGCCTTCCAGCGTTCTGTAAACAAGGGTTGAATCGAGGTCGGGGTTGCCATTCAGCGAAATAATGGCCACTTCATTTATGTTTTCCAGAAGCTTATCTTCCATGCGCTGCCGCATTAAAAACACATAGTCCCCCTCCGGATCGGCGATAACGGTATCGAATGGATTGTTTCCCAGTTCAAACACTGTCTTCCTGCCGTGCGCATTGACCAATGTCAGTGCGGCGGACTTCTGGAGACTGTCTCTGCTACCCGGATGACCTTTGGACAAAATCAACACTTCATTGTGAGCCCCGTTGCGCCTCTGCATGTAAATGGGCGCATATGGCACATCCACTCTGATGGCCTCCCCTTTGCTTGTCATTGTTGAATCCAGCAGGATAGCTTCGTTGCTGTTCTGATTGATAAAAACGGTTCGATTGGCCATTGAAACTGGCGGGATGTCCATTTTCTGCTTCATTTCAAAAAACGGATCAGGGTCTTCGCATGAGGTCGCAACCATCAGCGCCACACACATAAAAATTGCTTGTATAATTAAATTTTTATAATCAAACATAAGACTAGTCCTTAATCTCGCTGTTAAGCTCAAATCCCGTGACCGTCTGGGTCTCGGATGTCTCCACATCTATAAATGTAAGTCGTCCTTCCGGATGGTCCTGGTTTACAAATATTTTGTGCTGTCCGGAGAGATATCCCGCTGATATGGGTGGACTCTCAAGTTTTATGATTGGGTCGATAACAAAATTTTCGAGACCCACGCGATGGACTTCCTTGATGGGTGGACTGCTGTTATTGTAAAAAAGCAGGAACAGCTTATCGGTATTGGGCACCGCAACTGTGCCAGTTGGCTCCACATCGGTCAACTGCAGCTTTATGTCACCGGTGGCCGGATGCAAAAGAGAGTACCCATAGGAGCGGTCGATGCGCTCTTCCACCGGTAGCGACACCTGATCGGGATCCCCTCGTTTTTTGGTATGAATGATAAGCGCCGTATTCCCATCCTGCGCAAGATCGATGTATTTTACCCCTTTGTGCAGCGGTAAAACAGAAAACCCGGACTCAATGGCAGTATCATCCACGGCTGTCTCAGAATCAGAATCGGTAACGGTATCCGTGTCACTTTCGGAATCGCCATCCATATCTGTCACAGTATCTGTATCCGTGCCGGTATCTGTATCCGCATTGGTATCTGTCTCTGCGCCCAACACGTCCACACGCATCTGATAATTCTGTTTAAATACATTTGGTGTGCTTTGTTTTACCAATATGGTGTACATGCCGGATTCCAGAATTGTCAGAACCAGTGACTCCTCCGACGCCGCTGACTCCGAGGACGCAAGCGGTTCATCGGACGGACCAAACAGATACAGATTGATGTTGCCCAACTCGGCATCAAATGAAAGAGAAATATCCAGAGTATCCCCAACTTCGAGCGCGATCTTAAAGTAATCTCCATCACTGCCGCACAGCGCGGCGGTTTCGTTTAAAGGCGGCTCAATGACGAAAGCGCTTTCCAGGGTATCATTGTCTTCGAAATCATCGTCCCGGCAGCCTGCATCAAACAGAATATCCATGCCCTCGGGGATGACGTTCCAGTTCACTATGCCAATTTGCTCGGATGCCATTTCAGACCTGTATACCAACGATTTTTTGGCGCTCTCAATGGCCACCACCTCATCGGCAACGATGCCGTCCATGTCCACCAGCGTGGCCAGTGTGGGGTCCAGTATTCCGTCCGGCAGCGGAATTTTCAGCAGACTGGATGAATGGAATTCAAGCGCCAGGGCGTACATGCCGTCCGGAACGAATTCAAGCGCTGCAAAATTAACTGGCGACTTGAGCTGCCCATCCCAATAGGTTTCATTGGTGTGGTAATTGACTCTAAAAAAACCGGTGAGGTCAAGTGCGTGTTCCCTGTTGGTCTCCAGCTCCACCATATTTATGGTATCGGCATCCCATCCCCGTGAAATGGCGTATTTGCCATCGGGCGTAATCATGAACATTTCAATATTCTCGGAGTAATTGCTGGTAACAAAGGAGATATTGTTTGCAATGCCCGATCCGTTTTCGGCGATGGAAGCAAAATTAAGAACGGACACACCGTCATCTGTGACCACATAGGCTTCGCTGTTATCGTTTTTGAAAAAGACATCTCGCGGTTTAAATCCGACGGACATGGTGGTGGCGACTGGCGCACCACCCTGGAACGACAGAAGGGATACTGTTTGAAAATCACCGAATGTCCCGCTTAAATCCTGTCTTTCCGTGTTGAAATAGACAACCATGTGCTGTCCATCCGGGGAAATCGCCATTGTATTGGCGCCATGAACCACATCCATCCGGGTTGCGGTGGCAATGCCTTTCCCGTTGACTCTGATAATAGTGGCATCATCGGAGCCTGTGTTCAGTACAATGGCATCATCCGTGCCTTCGACAATTTCTATAAAAGTGGGTCTGTCCCCCGCGTCCACAACCTGGATGGTCAGTTGCTGTGCGTTCACCAGGGTCACCGAACCGACAGTGGGGTTCAAAACGTAGACAAAATTTTCACTGGCCTTGGGCAGGTCAACATACCTGTTTGACTGACTGTCGGTTTTGCCATGACTGGTGGAAACGTCAATGACCGTTCCGGCATCCTTTGAGGTGACCGATTCCTTTGATCCGCGGGTGACCCTGTCTTCGGTATGGGAACACCCCGGAAAGGATAACAAACAGACAAGTACCATCATGTGAATCGGTTGACAGTATCGTTTTGGAAATCGCCCCAAACGGGCAAGGTGGGCGGCCCTGGTCGGGCCAATAAGCGTAAGCAAATACGTCATGCTTTTTTCCTTTCGACAGTTAAGTGTTAAGCGTTTTTTACACACCACACGGCGATACTTTCCGGTGAAAAAATTGAAAAACAGCTCGTCGCTTCAGTGATGTATCGGGTTAATTTAGCAGATAAATTCAAAAAAAAACAGCAAAAATATCGCCACCTGATCAACACCTGTGGTTTCCTAGGAACATGACCGCATCGATTATTCATCCGGTCTGTAAAACCGCCAGACTCAAAGCGGCAGCCAGTGCATTCAGTTCGCTTCCGTTGCCACCACCAGTTCAAGGTCATCAATCCAGAAGCCATCGGTGGGGGTGTTTGTATCGGAGCGGATAAGCAGCTGTTCCTGGCCATCCATCGATGCGAAATTGGCAATGGGAATAATCACTTCCTGCCAGATGTCCGGCTGCCAGAGACCGGTATGGTAGGTGGGGGAACCATCCACAATCACATCCGCGCTATTCTCCGTGGCGCTGCCCCTGAGCTGAACGCGGAAACGAACCCCTGTGCCCAGAGGACGTATCCACATCCGCACATGGGTGTATGCGCTCGGATTGAACGGCTCGGGCGCGGTGAAAACAGTGGCATCCCAGGCCGCGGCATCAAACACAATATGCGCAGCAAAACTGCCACCCGCCGTATGATTTTCGGTGCTCGCGTAGTCGTATGTGCCATTGTTGCCCCAGTTCCCTGTACGCCATGCATTGTCGTCACCATTGAATATGAGGGTGCGGTCGGCAACGACAATCGGTGTTGGCCCTCTGGGCGCCACCTGCGGAATCATGCAGGCATCCAGGCACCCGATGCGCGTGTCGCTGATGATAAAGTTGTCGAACATGGCATGCTCATCTTTAACCGGCGCCCATTCCGGAGTGCTGCCGCCAAAAAAGGTGGAAAAGTAAAAACCATCGATGCCCAAATCGCCGGAGTAGCGAAACCGTAGGTCCGTCCGTTCAAGCGCCAGCTCGTCGTCGAGCCACGATCGCACCACACCGTCGTACTCAGCATTTGCCTCGCCCTCGCCCCGCACCGTATTCATCTGAATATAGGTTTCCACGCAGTGCCATTGGCCGGGTATGAAATAACGGGAGCCACCGCCCGCGTTCCAGTCCATATCTTCGCCGTAGTCCCCGGCCTGATCCGGATGATAGACGTATTGCACAATGCGCCCATTGGCCCGCCACATGATTCGTGCGCTCCATCCATCAAATCCGGTTGGGGCATCGCCACCAGTGTTGGCGGCACCGCCTATCAGTCCAGGCAGCTTTCCCCCAAGCACAAAATCAATGTCGTCGTCAAATCTGACATAATAGCGAACGTACATGGCGTCGCTTTGGGGGATGGGGGTGTCCAGCAGCTCGAACGACATGCGATACTGCGCCCCGCCTTCGGCGGAAACGACGCCCGCCGGATAGGTGACCCTGGCCGCGCGTTCACCAAACAGTACCCCCTGAGTGGCGATGTCGTGATTTTCAAGTGCCTGCCATTCCAGCCCCCAGCCGGCCTCCCACGTCGACTCTTCGTACCCTGAAAACCACAGCGCACCGTTCTCCCTTGCCGAAGGCGCCGGACAGTCCGTATCTGAGGCTGTATCCGTATCCGCGTTCGTTTCCGTATCGGTATCTGTGTCTGTATCTGTGTCTGTATCTGTGTCTGTATCTGAGTCTGTATCTGAGTCCGTGTCCGTATCGGTATCTGTGTCCGTGTCCGTGTCTGTAGCTGTGTCCGTAACTGCACCTGTATCTGAACCTGTATCTGAACCTGAATCCATGGCGGTATGTGTATCGATATTGGGGTTCGCGGTGGTGAGCGTTTCCGTGTCCATGGCGGTATCCGTCGGGGGGTGGCTGTGTTTTGATTCATTCGCGCATGCCGCAGAAATCAACAGCAACAGCAAAAGGGCACTTTTAAAAGCAGTCAGTCTGAACACGGTCATCCTTATCTCCTTATAACCTGAAATGATGAGTACATAACACAATCGAAGGGGGAAAAATGCAGGGGCGGCAATTTCCACTCAACCCCAAAGTCACTGGTGCTGACAGGCGATGTCTGTCCGGCCACCGATATGCGGGCAAGGGACCGAGCCAGTCAGCTGCCGCCGAGGCTCATGGCAAAAATCCAGGCCGCAATGAAAACTCCGGCATAAATCAGATGCAGATATGGTAAGTGCTGAATTCTGCCGCGTCGCAACTCCGGGAAAGCCTGGGTGTCAAATTTTAACGAACGATTGTCGTAATTCATTTGCCTATTCTCCCCTCTGACGTTTGGCGCCTTTTGAGTTTAGTTGCTATCAGTATCCGACACAGCCAAATGAATAGCAAAAAATCGGCCATTTAAAAAAATGGGGCGGTATGCGTCTGTGGGGAATCGTGGCGGGTCAGAATGCAACCGGTGGCCCTGAAAGCTGCATTTGGACCAAATACCCGCCAGGTAATATCTGACTCGTGAGACATGTGAGCCACACCGCGACATCTGAACAGACAGACCCACAGAAACTTAAACCAAAGGGGCCGGCGAATCCACGCAGGCGAAGTTGTGAGTAATTAGCGATATACGTTGCGTCGTTTGTCAATGGTGCTATCCAATACCCAAATAAGGAACCTGCGGGTGAATGCCCCATCGAAACGATGGTGGGTGACATCTCTCAGTCACTTGCCTGCAGGCAGCGGCGCGCCGGGATAGTCGCCCGGGTGCCGGAAAGGGACGGATAAACCAATGAAAAAGACAGTTGCCATTTCTGAATTTGTGGACGCATTGCTCAAACGCATCGACAATGCAAAAGACATTAACTGCTGCAAGGAAGATCTGAAAATATTCTGTGACCACGTGGTTCAAAAAATAGGAGACGACAAAATCGAGGTGTCCTGGAAAGAACCGTGATGTATCGCATCGCCACACTGCCCTGTTGAAAATGTCTCTGTCTGACGCCGTGCTGTCTGTCCCACGCCATTGTTCAGTGCCCGCTGTTTACAATGGAATTCCCTTTTGTTGTTAAACGAACTCAAAAGTGGATAAAAGTGCTTGAGTGCCAGGATGGGGTACTGATTCGCAGGGAATCGAAATTGGATCAAATAACAGTAAAACCATGTACCGTATATATTGAGCCGCTATAGATGTTTGAATTTCCTAATGAATTTTTTTCTTCCGTCTTTAGCTGCATCGCTTCACTGCAGCGGCGTTAGCAATTCGAGGTAGAAATTGCTCAGTTCCTTTCCATGCCTGCTATGTTGATACACTGTGGTTGGTGGATGGGTTGATCCCCTTAAAAGACTATCGAAACCACCTTCGGAAATCAGGGCACATATGCTTTTATCTCCGGTGATTCCAATCTTTTCAGGGAAAGCGCTGTCAAAATCCAACGTTGTCATTGGACGTTGGCGCACTGCGCTTGCCACCTGGAGGTGGGGATATATAACGGGCACCATTCCCCCTGCAACCACTGCATTCCTGAAATTTGGGCCAAGCACTTTTAGAAAACGGCCCAATCCGATAACGCCTCAACCAATTCCGGTGGCAATTCGTCATCCAATTGCTTTATCAGGAATGTCGTCATTGCTGTTCCCAACGGTTAACCAGCTCCGCTATGTGTTCCGCCTGCTCTCTTCCACGACCGGGTAACGGCGCCACATCCAATGCTGATTGGATTAAATCAACCATTGGCAAAGACTGTCTGCGATTAATGCATCGAAAAAAGGAACTCGTCCTCGTTGATTCAATGAAATTAATTTGCGCCTCATTTTCGGCACAGGCCTGAAGGTTCCATAAAGATTCAATTTTCAGGATGCCTCCCTGTATGTGTACATCCCAGATGGGACTGGCATTCGTGTGGAGTACGTCATACATCCTGCACGCACCGAAATAGCCAAGCGCGAACGACATGTCGCCAGCCTGTTGAAGAAGGTCCTCCCAGCTGTCCAATTCAACAAAAATGGAACACTAGTGCGACCTTACAGGGGACGTTCTTATGGCCTCCTGAATCCACATCTCCAGCAGGGCTGAACGCCGTACAACATGAATCCCCTTGTTTTTTGTGGCGCGTAAAAAATCCATGCTTCCAAAAGTTTTAGTAAAAGAATACGCCATTTGGCGCGATACGTCTGCCAGGGGTGAGAGGTGGTTGGCATTGTCGATTTGATATGGCTCGGGGGTGTCTTTATACAACAGCACTTTTTACAGCCACATGTTCAAATCAGTAAAAAGACTTGCGTTTCGTTTGACTGGTGATGTGGTCATGGGCGTTTCAGAATACCAAACCAGCGGTTCGGAGTCACCACTGGCAGTGGATTGTTCCCCAAAAATGGCGCTACGCACATGGTCTATCAAAGCCCATGCGGAATCAGGGGCATACGCCTGCATGTGCGACCGAACGCGCTCGGCCATTGGGGTGCCCCCTCGAAGTGCAGCCACTATCAGAAATGGCCTGGTTTCTGGCAGCGAGGGGGTGCTTTGGCTTTGAAGTATCATCGTGGAAAAACGACCAATCAGAAAGGAAGGCACGCCTCATCTCATATGGTATGGCGTTCACCGTCGCGTATTATTTGGCTCATCTTTACATCGGACGCGGATTGGGTCAGAATTGGATGTATGTTCAACGTCGCAATTTGCTTAATCGTTACACTATTCATCGCATTGCCGACCGAGGCGAAAAATCGAACCCGGCCGCATAAAAACGAAAAGCAACTTTCAAACCAGGAACCGAGTTCGTCCAACGAATCACCAGAGATGCCGGATGCTTTCGAAAAATCCCGGTATTTTCGTTTTGGCCTGTCCGGGGCCTTTGGCAGGTATCGTTATACAGAAGACTGGACTTACAGTGACAAGCCCGCAATTCTACGGTACCAGGGGCCAGGCATGGAATTCGAATTGGAACTGGGCCGCCAGTGGAAATCTGGAGTCGCTTTTGGCGCCGCGTTGCAATTGGGACTTTTACCTCGATTAAACCAATTCTGGCAAACTGAAGAATACGTTCACATGGAAAGCGAAACTGCGAATTTAAAATTCATTATTGCTGGATTTGTTTTTCTTCATCACCCATTTGGCATAAAGAATGGGTATTACATTGCGATACGTCCAGGAATTAGCCTGATGCTTGGTGTGCCCAACTATTTGCCATACCTCCTCCCGGGTTTCAGTATTGCCATGGGGTATGATTTTCTTGAGAGGGCAAAGGATCATCTGGGCGTCGAGGCAAAGATGACCACCGTATTGGGCAAAGGCGGTGACGAAACAGACTATAACGATATGGATATGAGAGCGCGCCTCATCTCTTTCAGCCTGGCATTCACTGTGGCGTTTTATTGAGCATCCCCCCATACCCATGACCAATCGATGACCATAGGGGCTCTGTTGCTGACACAGCAGTGACGTGTTTGACGGATTGATTATCTGCAGGCGACGAAACCCTGACATGTTTAACGTATATTCTGAACAGACCCTGAAAAGTTCCACCATCTGCGACAGGGAGATGTTATGGGTAAAAACACTGCATTTACATTTGAAGATCAAACCGTATCCGAAGAAATCGCCAACAGCATCACTCACGGCATCGGCGCGCTGGCTGCGATTGCGGCCACAGTATTGCTGGTTGTATTGGCGGCCATGGACCATGCCGCTGTTAAGGTGGTCAGCGTGTCCATTTTTGGGGCGACGCTGGTGATGCTGTACGCCATCTCCACTTTGTACCACGCGTTTCAATCGCCCAGAGTCAAACATGTGTTTCACATTCTGGATCACAGCGCCATCTTCGCGCTTATCGCCGGCACATACACGCCGATTTCCCTGTGCGCGATACAGGGGGGCTGGGGATGGTCAATCTTTGGCATCACGTGGGGGCTGGCGGTTTTGGGAATCGTCATGACCGCAGTGTTTTTTGAACGGGCCCGTTTCCTCAGTCTCGCTCTTTATATCGCCATGGGCTGGCTCGTTGTGATTACCGGCCCCAGGCTGCTGTCGGCCCTCTCGACAGCAACACTGATATGGTTATTTTTGGGCGGCCTGCTGTATACCGCAGGCGTGGTTTTTTACCGCATGAAACGGCTTCGTTTTCACCACATGATTTGGCATCTGTTTGTGCTGGGCGGGAGTGTATGTCACTTTTTCATGCTGCTGTCGATTTGACCGCAAGGATTGGACAAATGGGAGATTGATTTCAGTTGGGGCTCCAGGTGATGGAGATGTTGCTGAAGCTGGGGACGTCTCCGGGGGTGGTGGTCTCTTCGGCGCCGCCTTTGGTGAACGGGAAGCAGCTGTAATTGCCCGTAGCGTTTTGATCTGTCAATTCCATACATACGTTATAGGCGCCGTCTTCAACCGTGCCATTAAAATAGCTGGTGCCATCCCAGGTGGCGGTTCGGTTGTCGAATGACTGAAGGGTGGCGCCGGAAATCGCATCGGTCATGTCGTACTTGACACCGGCATCGTCAGTGGCGGACACCCAGTTTGACAGATAATCGCGATACCTGGCGTTGTTGGTGTAGGCCATCAGAGTGTGAACAAACTCACCCACTTCGTTTTCTACCCAGACAGCCAGCAGATGGCGAGGCGCAAATCGTCCGCCGGTGGTGGCTGTCGCCATACTGACGGTTAACGCGCCTTCGGTGGGTGTTGTGTCAACGCCGGTATCAACCCCGGTGTCCACCCCGGTATCCGAACCGGTGTCCAGTCCTGTATCGCTATCAGAATCGCTATCCGTATCGGAATCCGAATCAGTGTCGGTATCCGTGTCAGTATCCGTATCTGTGTCAGTATCCGTATCTGTATCTGTATCGGTATCCGAGTCCGTGTCAGTATCAGAATCGGTATCCGTATCTGTGTCGGTATCCGTATCCGAGTCCGTGTCAGTATCAGAATCGGTATCCGTATCTGTGTCGGTATCCGTATCCGTATCCGAGTCCGTGTCACTGTCTGAATCAGTGTCCGAGTCGGTATCAGAGTCGCTGTCACTGTCGGTATCAGAGTCTGAATCGCTATCAGAATCCGAGTCGCTGTCCGAATCGGTATCGGAATCACTGTCTGAGGCGCCGGTTTCGTCAGATGACGCGTCACCGCCACCGCAACCGATTATCCCCACTAGGCAGTATAAAGTGAACATCAGGTGCAGAATGTGTTTAATCATGTGAATTGTCCTTTCAGATTCGCTTTTCAGAAACAAGGCTAATGAGTACCATTATTCTGGAATATTTTTTTTCGACAAGGGAAAAAATTTCATTCCATACCGTTCAATCTGTATCGCCGACCGCTATTCGCAACGTCGGATAACTCGGCAATACCCCAAACCAGTGCTGATATGTCCAGAGTTCGGGGATCGATTTTAAAACAGAATTGATATATCTGCTTTTGCAGTTGCCACCATCTGACATCATGAATAAAGCTGCCTGCAGAGGAGGCCCGGGATTTGAATATCTATCTTGACAATAACGCCACCACCAGACTGGATGCCCGGGTGCGCGACGCCATGCGCCCTTTCATGGGTGACCGTTTTGGCAATCCATCGAGCATACACGCCCATGGACAGGATGCCCGGTTTGTGGTGGACGACGCACGCACCAAAGTGGCCGCCCTTATCAATGGGGAGCCAGAGGAAATCATTTTTACTTCCGGTGGTACCGAATCCTGCAATATGGCGCTTCTTGGCCATTGCCGACAGCAGGGCGTCGCTGCGCGCATTCTCGCCAGTCGGGTGGAACATCCTGCAGTACTTAAATGTGCTGAATTCATTGAGGAAACCCGGCTGGCCCAGGTTGATTGGATAAATGTTACCACCGATGGCGTCATCGATCTTACAGATGTGTACAACAGGCTAAAATCGGCGCCCACGCTGATGTCGGTCATGAGCGCCAATAACGATGTGGGGGTGATTATGCCCCTGCCTGAAATTATTGCCGCTGCCCACGCCCAGGGCGCACTGGTGCATACGGATGCGGTTCAGGCAGTGGGAAAAATCCCTATGGACGTAAAGGCATCGGGGGTCGACCTGCTCTCCTGTTCCGCCCACAAACTGCGCGGTCCCATGGGCATCGGTGCGTTGTACATCAAACGGGGCACGCGCCTGAAACCCATGCTGTTTGGAGGTCACCAGGAGTACCGCAAACGGCCGGGCACTGAAAACGTGGCTGCCATCGCTGGATTCGGCGCCGCCTGTGAATTGGCGCAAAAGGAACTGTCAAGGCGAACGGCACATATCTGCGATCTGAAGCACTTGCTGGAAGAGGGGTTGCATCATCTGCCGGCCGTCATTATTTATGGCGAAACAGCGCCCCGGTTGCCAGGCACATGCTATGCCGGATTTGGCGGTATTGAAGGTGAAACACTGCAAATGGCTCTCGATATGCGCGGATTTTCGGTGTCTGTGGGGTCTGCCTGCAGTTCGGAAACCCGGGATCCATCTCATGTGCTGACCGCCATGGGCGTTTCCCCCCGGGATGCGGCGCGAGCAATTCGCTTTTCGCTGGGACCGGACAACACCGAAGACGAAATCCATCAGCTACTCAGCGCGCTTGGGGAACTGGTGCCGCAACTTCGGTCGCAATGAACACGAAGGGGACCACTTGAACGAAACCAAACAAAAAGAAACCGTATTTGTGGCCATGAGTGGCGGAGTGGATTCCAGCGTGGCAGCCGGACTGCTGGTGCGCCAGGGCTACAATGTGGTGGGCGTTACGCTGATTTTCAGACCCTGCGATGATAATGACAACGTGAGCTGGTGCTGTGGCCGCGGCGCCCAGGAGAACGCCCGCGCCGTGTGCCAGACCCTGGGCATTCGACATTACGCCATCGATTGTGCAAAGGAATTCGAAGCAGCGGTGCTCCGCCCCGCATGGGATAGTTATCGCACAGGCCGCACCCCCAGCCCCTGCATTCTGTGCAACGCTGACATCAAATTTAAAATCATAATGGAACGGGCCAAGGCCCTGGGTGCCACCAAACTGGCCACTGGTCACTACGCCATTGTTGAACACGGCGAAAGGCCCACCCTGCGTCGAGGCGACTACGCCCCCAAGGACCAGACCTACTTTCTGTTCTCCCTAAACAGGGACCAGCTCAACTTCACTCTGTTTCCCCTTGGCAAACTGAAAAAATCCGAGGTTCGGGAACTGGCGCGCGAAATGGGGTTTGTCAACGCCGAACGCAAGGAGAGTCAGGATGCCTGCTTTGTCACCGCCGACGGCAATTTTCAGGAAGCATTGCGACAGCGCTTTGACGCCCCGCTCACAGAAGGGCAAATCGTTGACCCGGACGGCAACGTGCTGGGTAACCACTCAGGGATTCACAACTATACCATTGGACAGCGCAAGGGATTAAACATCGCGCTGGGTAAAAGGGCATTCGTATCCAAAATTGACGCGGCGACGCAACGAGTGGTGCTGACCACCAACGAATCGGATTTACTCACCGCCACTGTTGTGGCGAGCGGAGTGCAATGGACTGGCGATGTGGCGCCTCAGTTACCGCTTTGCTGTGATGCGCAAATCCGATATCGCAGCAAGCCTGCCGCCGGAACCGCATCAATACGCGAGGATGGCAAACTGCTGGTGGTCTTCAACGAACCCCAAAAGGCAGTGGCGCCCGGTCAGGCACTGGTTCTCTATAACGGCAATCAGGTGCTGGGCGGCGGCTGGATTGAATCCTCACACTGAATTTATCTGATATAGCCCGCATTTTTAAGGGCTTCGATGAGCTCGGGGGACATCTGCCCCGGCTTACCTGATACCTTGCCCCGATTTCGAAACTGTTCCAGCACTGGCAGCAACTCGTCCCTCTTTTCCTTGCCCGCTTTGTCCCCGTACAGATTGTTGGTTTCGCCAATATCGGACGACAGATCGTACAATTCATAGCGTTCACCTTCCCAGGCCAGGGAGGGCAAATCCCTCGGGTTAGGCTGATCAACGGACGGATGCAACCGGTCCAGCTCTTCTTCGGTGCTTTTCGCCACTTTGTTGTGATGAATCAGTTTCCATCCATCACTTTGAATCATCTGACGGCGGACCCCGTGGGCATTGACCTGGGTGTACCGATAGCGGTTTTTAAATTTATGCGGCTCTGCCAGCGTTTTGACCAAAGACCGGCCTTTGAGGGTCTCCCCGTAGGGAATACCCACCATATCGAGCAGCGTCGGCGCAATGTCCACATGTGTGTACGGACGGTCGTCCACCGCATTTTCAAGAGGCAGATTGGGGGCCGCAATGATAAACGGCACCCGGGTGTTCTGTTCCCACATGTGGTACGCATGCAGGTAGCAGCTGTGCTCGCCCATCATTTCACCATGATCTGCGGTCATCGCCACCACTGTACCCGCCATGCGACTGCGGCTGTGAAGATGCCCAATTAGACGACGGACCTGTGAATCAAGATACGCGATCTCGTCATCATACGCCGCTTCAATACGCATATCGTCTTCTTTTGAAAGGGGCTTTTTGTACTCCCGCCACGGGTGCTCAATCAGTTCGCCTGGCGGCGCCTGCGACAGAAAATGGCGACGCTCTTTGGGGGGCCGGTACGGGGGATGGGCCGATGTCAAAAACATCATCAGGAAAAACGGTTGGTTGTCTGGCGTTTCATCCAGCCACCTGATGGCGGCATCCACCCACACGGAATCCCATGGAAACGCCTTGAGCCCGCGGGTGGTCGGTCCTTCGTAGAGCTGAAACCCCTGATTAAATCCCCAGGATTTCCGCACCAGAGGATTTCCCGTAAATCCCGCGGTGCGATAGCCCGCACGCCTGAACCGCTCTGCCAGGGTATCGATTTCGGATTTCAGACGCCAGCCCCCGGTCGCCTCCACCCCATGCACACTTTTGGGCACGCCAGTGATAATCGTGGTGAAGCTGGGCCGAGTCCACGTTGAATTCGATACATGATTGGATAGTGTCAGCCCTCCTTTGGCAAATTCCGCCATAAAGGGAGAGGTTTGTCTCTCATATCCGTAAACACTCAAATGCCCGGCGTTCAACGCATCGTAAACAAGCAACACCACGTTGCCGTTTTTAAGTGGCTCGACATGGACGGGGGCTGTCACTGGTACCTTTTTCAAATCCCCAAACAGTGCGCGGGTTGCTATTGAGATATGCGAGGGAGGATCCTCTTTCACCAGCGCCGCTTTTGCGGGGTGGCAGGATTGCGTTGTCGCCACCGTTTGAGACTCTGATTTGCTCCTGCAGCCGGCGGCCACATTTAAAAGCACTGCAATTAGAAGCGCTGCGCGCCCAAGCCGAAAACGTTTGTAATATATCAAAAAGTGGCGTCCGGTCATGCAACCATCACTCCTCTCCGGCTATCCCGATAATCCATCTAAAATCCGAATTGTATTTAGTGGGCATATTGTTAGTTCATGAATATTTTGGACACTAAGAATAATGGGACAAAAATAACAGGTTTGGCCATCCAGTCAAGACCGGGAGCAACTCCCCTGAATGGCAGACCGGGAAAATAAACTACAATTCGCGAATAATACGATACGCGGCGATGCCGCTGGGGGGTAAATCGACTCTGAAGATTTCTTCCATGTCAAAAGGGTCAAGTCGATAGCGAACGTCCTGAAGCAGATGGGTGGATTGGCCGGTAATTTTTTTCAAATCAATTTCGAGCCAGTTGTAACGGGTGGTGTCCAGATTGGCCAACAGCAGCAATCCCAGGTTTTGCTCATCATTTGCCGAGACCCTGAACGCACCGATAATGGCGCCATTGTCGTCATCAACGAATTGCAGATTCCCGACCTGATGCAGGCACTCGTACTGGGTCAGAATGGCGTTGATTCGAGTGATTTCCTCCACAATAGTACTGTTTGGACTGTAGGGGAATGGCTGGTTACGCCCGATAAAATTGACCTTGTGCGGTACGCCGTACTCCACTCCCTGCACTGCGCCGGTTTGCCCGGTAGACATCAGCGCGGTGATAAAATACCGCGGGACCACTGCGTAGGCACTGCCAAACAGCTCCGCCGGCGCCCCGGTATCGTGGGTAGTCACCGGTGTGTACTGAGGAACACGTCGGCCGATTTCGTGGCAGTGTTTAAGATACGTTCGCAGATTTTCCGCATAGGGATACTCCCAGGGATTGGCTAAAAACAGGTTTAGATCCCAATCCCTTGCTCGCTTGAGCAACGTGTTTGTATCTGAAAAGAACTCCGCATGAATAATCAGATTGGGATACGCGGCGCGCAATTCCCGAAGCAGATGGGTAATAAAATCCTCGTCGCTGTTGTGCAGATTATCCAGCCGCACCATGCCACCGGTGCGATCCGCATAGTTGGCCCAAAACAGGGCATACTGCGTCATAAACTGCCAAATGGCCTCACGGGTTTCGGGACTGGGGTGATCGTAGTATATTTTTACAAGGTCGCCCCACTTGAGCCACTCGGCCATATGCCAGCACCCGGAACGCTGCAATCCATCCGGCTCTGACTTGTCGGGAACAATCCAGTCCGGTGCAGAGCGGGCCATTTTGCTGTCTGGCGCCACGTGATTGAGCACCAGGTCCACACACAGCGACATTTCCCTTTCCCGGGCCGCTTCCACAAACGCCTCAAATGCCTCCAGTCCCGCGTCCGCATCTGTACCTGGTTCAAGAAATGACGGATCGACGGCGAACAGATCCGTGGCGGAATAGGGTGATTCCGACTGGCCCATCTGCGTTACCGGAAGCAAATGCACCATATTGAATCCCATCCGACGCACATGATCCAGATGGGCTATCCAGTTGTTTATTTTTCCAAGCACTGAGGGAATCATCGTGTAACAGCGGATGTTTTTCATCCGAATCGGGTCCACATGCACATGGGTCAGATGCGCGCGATCCCAAATCCATGATTCACCGTCATCGAATGAGTATTTAATGCGAAATGCATATTCGCCACATCGGGTCGCCGGCGCCGCAAATCGATAAACCCCTTTGCGCGCCTTCCTAAACGGCAATTCATGCCATGAATGATCGGCCTGGTTAAAATTGGTATCACACACCACCCGCGCGTTGCGGACAGTAGACTGAAATTCAATTTCCAGCTCAAAGGCATCACCGCAGTATAGCCGGATAGGATTGCCGTTTTGAGAATCAAACGATCGCTTTACATCGCCTTCTTTTCCAACGGCGGCCCTGTTTTGGGGCAATCTGGGTATTTCTTTTCTATTTGCGATATTACTCATGCTGTGGGTCCTGACTGGCTTGGTCCTGACTTTCCTGTCGGCGTTGGGCTTTGTCCCCATGGGTCTTACTCTATTTCCCAAATGTTGCAATGAGAGATCCGCCCTGAACCGTCACCCGTTTAAGTAATTTGCCCACCAGCTGGGCCCTCAGGGTATCGTCGGGCAGGGTATACACCGGCGTGGTTTGGAGGGCATTTGATACAATGGGGCCAATCACTTTTTTCAGCTGATCCGTGTTCACCAGGCTGGCATTTCCAGCGTCAAGACTGACAATATCCACCTCGTCAACAAAAAACTCGCCACTCTGTGCGACATACCGCAGCTTCCCCTGCACATCCGCTGCGCCTTTGAGCGGATATTTCAAGAAGATAGCATCAATGGACACCTTCATGCCCACCCGATCATCGGTGAAGTAAACCTTTGGGGAGTGCAGCGTGACGTCGGCAATCAGCACTTTTTTCTGCAGCGGAAATTTGGGCGCCACCTTTTGCTGTATCTCCGCCTGAGACATGGTCACGTCTATTTCCGGATTTGAACAGCCGAACACCAGTATCGCGGTTGTCCAAAGCCCGGCCCAAAGCCCC
>JAFGWT010000039.1 GCA_016937015.1 Deltaproteobacteria bacterium
AAAACGGCGTGCCGGTGGAAGGGGCAGGGACCCTCGCGCTCACTGGCAACATGAAGGAGATGATGCCGGAGTTTGTTCGTGGAGTATCGATGCCAGGGTATGGGGTTTCGCTGGCTTTGGGTGTGGGGATTCCCATTCCCATCCTGAATGAAAAAATTTTGCAGCAAACCGCAGTGCGCGACCGTGACATCATCGGTTGCGCTATTGACTATTCGGTGGATTATCCTCAGAAAACGGGGAGGGTGCTGGCACGATACACGTATGAGCAGCTGCGAAGCGGCCAGGTCGAACTGAACGGCAAACGGGTAAAAGTGAGCGCCATGTCATCTTATTTCAAGGCCTTGAAGATTGCGGAACTGTTAAAGGCCGATATTCAGACGGGCAGTTTTCTATTGTCAGAACCTTCCAGAATGTTGCCGCAAAACCAGTCCATGAAGGGACTGCATATTAATGGCGGTGCGAAATGAGTATCACCAAAAAAGCGTATCTCCATTTTCCTTCGGAAATGACCGACAAACCCTTTATCAGCGACTTGATTCGGGATTACCAATTAACGGTAAATATCTTTCGCGCCAAGGTGACACCGGGCGAAGGCGGATATCTATCCATCGAATTGTCCGGCGATGAGCCCAACCTTGAACGCGGATTCAAATATCTTGATGGTATTGATGTCGAAGTGCATTCCGGCGATGTGGGACTCATGTGGAAAGAGGAGTCGTGTACCCATTGCACCAACTGCACCACGCATTGCCCCACCTCCGCGCTGCACGTGGCTGATCGAAAAACGCGAAGAGTATCCTTTAATGAATCCAAATGCGTGGAGTGTCTGGCCTGTCTTAGCCACTGCCCGTTCGGTGTGTGCTCCTCCATCTTTTAGTCGTTGCGATTCGCCATGCGCACCTTTAAACGTTTCTCCTACAAAGATACCAACCTTCGGGTGGCCGGTGAGCATTTCGATGCAATTACCAGTGAGATAGTTGAACAGCGCAAAATGCTGGAAAAATATATTCGCCGTCATCCGGACTTTAAGACATCTCTGTCACCGGTGTCTCTCCTCGGAGATGCGCCAGAGGTGGTACTGCGCATGGCCGCTGCATCAATGAAAACCGGTCTGGGGCCCATGGCCGCAGTGGCGGGAACGCTGGCCCAGCTGGGGGGCGAAAAGGCTCTTTCGCTGGGGGCAACCGAAGTGATTGTCGAGAACGGCGGTGACATGTACATTGCATGTGCCCAACCGCTCGTTGTTGGCATACACAGTGGTGATGATAAATTTGGCGATTCGCTGGCGTTTGAGGTGCCGGCCTCCCGCATCGCTATCTGTTCATCGTCCAGCCGCATGGGGCATTCACTCAGTTTCGGCAGGTGCAGTCTTGCTACGGCGGTTTCTGAAGACGCTTCGTTGGCGGACGCGGCAGCCACTATGCTTGGCAATCTGGTGACATCTTCAGCCAGTCTGCAGTCCGCTGTCGACCGAGTGGGGGCGATTGATGGCATCGATGGCGTTATGGCAATCATTGATGGTCAGATAGGAATGCGCGGAAATCTGCCCAGGTTGGTAAAAAATCAGGACGCCCACATGCTGCACAAAATCACTCGGGACCGGCTATCGTTCTGATTCGGTTTGTCTGATGGATAATGGTCCGGTCGATTAATAGACCACGAGGCGCTGATTTTTCCGTGCAATGGCGACGGTGGAAAGCTGGCCGAATTGACTTTGGGGAATGGTCACCACCTCCGGATTGCCGTCGCTGACATACAGATGACCAGTGTTTTTCTTTCTTAGCCAAAAGTTTAAATCCGTGGGTGCGGGATGCCGTCCCGGTGCACGCACCCGCTGAACGGCGGTGGCGACAAACTGACTCGACGCAGGGGGTGGGGAGGGTCTGGAACCCACACCAAGAATGACACTGTTTTCAAATGGCACATGGTCATACTCGCCTCGAACAATCGACTGTCTCCATTCCTGTCGGGGCGTCCGGCCAAAAGGCAATGCCAGAGACCGCATTTGGTATCCCGGTAAAACGGCATTCAGCGCCTGCTGATTGCGGCCCACTTCGGCTACGGCTTCTGCTTCGGTTTTCAATCTTCTCAGATCCACATGGGAGTATGTGTGATTCCCCAATTCAAACCCGTGACCTGTAAGGTAGGTGAGCCGATCATACAGCGTCCCCGCGCCGTCAAACAGCGGTCGTTTCAGTCCCATGTTGATAAAGAACGTTCCTTCCAGTCCAAAATCGGGATGCGCTTCGTAAAAGGCTTCCATGATTCCCACCGCAGTGTTGGGGGCTACGCCAAGTTGACCGTTTTTCTTTTCCAAATGGAACTGCCCGGCAGTGGCATCATCGAATGTAAACACAACCGGTATTTTTCCCGCAGGCACCGCTATGTGGTTGTTGGCAAAATCAGACAGACTGATGAGCCGAAAATTGCGGTCGTACAGGGTCTGCAGCAATGCCTTGAAATGCTGGTGGCTGATGGTGTACGGCTGATCCGGTGTTCGCTCACCCGCATAATACTTTGAGAACTGATGAAACATAATAATCATCACCCCGCCAGCTTCATTGGGAGCAATAACCTCTTTTTCAGAACGGGACACTCTGGCGTTGTTGGGGGAGGGGGAAATGGTTGCCACATTGGACGACATAGGCGCCTCCTGACGCATATGAGAAAAGGAGGAGACCTGAATAAACAGTGATACAACAATGATGGCGCTACAAATAATCGCAAAACGAAATTGCGTCATGACTGCTCCGCTTCAGCCCCTCTTGTATTGTAAGATTTAAATCCGCACCCAACAACATTCAAATCGGTGGTGATTCGTTTTTATACCGGGCTGCTGGTTGGCCTACTGTATTGTTGCATCGTCTTATTTTCGAAATTGGTACACCTCGAAAAGCTCGGATGCAGCGCTGCTTGTAATTTTGTTAAGGCGATGTTAGCTATTGTATTCCCAAAAAAGACTACAAAGGTGGATATGATGCCTGACCGATTCAACACCACTGCAGCGGCACAAGTCATGGGGGATGAAATGCCGACGTATATTGGAAATTATCCCCATAAGCTGAGAGCGCACTGGAGCGACAATCTCCAGGGAGTGACCCATAGTGATGACCATTGGTTTTTTACGCAGCTGACAAAGCTGCTCAAATTTCCCGTGACATCTGACTTGAATGCGCCAAAACGTCCAGCGGGCGCCAGCGTGAAAAAAATGCCCAAAGAACTCTCTGAGGCGGGGTACAATCACTTTGGCGATCCGGATTACCTTCGCATTGGTGCACAGGGATATATTTTCATCCCTGTCGAAGGCAAAGACATGGATCCGATTCTGGCTGTGTTTAAGGATGGCGTTGACATTGAATTTGTTGGCCATGCTGTGCTGCCCAGTCAAACCTGTGCCAAACATATTGGGCGCGCTGGATGGGTGGCCTTTGACGCCAACGATTTGGATCACAGGCTGTTGCATTCATCCCATAACCGTATCTCCGCCGACTATCCCGTGTACCGGTATAAAGTGGATTTTGATCAACTGATTTTGGGCACAGTGTCTCTGGTTGCGGCAGATACGGATTTGCCGCTCACGCACGATGACGGAACTCCCGTTAAGATAAAAGGATACATTCAGGGGGGGTGTTTCTCTCCCGATGGCAGACTGTTTATTATCAGCGGCAAAGGTGGAGACGACGGCAAAGGAGGCATTTTGGCTTTTTCATCCAGCGGCGACTTCCTGTTCCGATCTGTTCAGAACAAAACCGATAGTAATTCCTTTGTGTACAGATACGATTCGGGACCACTTTGCAATGAGGAACCCGAAGGCATCACCTGGTGGAATGTGGATGGGTTGCACGCCCCGCATATCACCGGACAGTTGCATGCCATACTGTTGAACAACAATCCGGGTACCGATTCCATATATCTGAAACACTACAGGATCCCCGGATAGCCATCTCAGAAACTCCCGAAAACCGTCGCCATCTTCATCTTCATATTGGGGCTGATTTTCACCAGCAAACACAAAATGATTGCGCGGCTGATGTCAGAATAAAGCGGAGGACCGAAGCACTGACAGGTTCAAAAATACAGCTCAGTCTACCGGCGCCGACTTGGGGCACAATGGCGCGTCTTTGAATCAGCATCCGTTGACACGCCATCAAATTTGGCACTTTTCCTGCTTTTTGCGACACCTGAAGGCCTTGTAAGTGAAATTAACTTTTAATTCGCAAGGAACAGGAAAACATGATTCAATACACGTATTTTTTCGGTGAAAATGTAAATACCGTGGAAAACGAATCGACATTTTGGACTTGCCATCCCCCATCTGTTGAGTAAATGTCTGTGCCAATGGTCAGGAAATCAAAAATATCAATGAGGTTGCGGTGGGGTGTCGTGATAGGATTGGCCGCACTGCATCCGGTATTGTTATATTACCTGGCGCCACATTTTGGTGAGCGGGCAAATCTGGTGGTGTTTCTTGCGCCAGTTGTGGCGACCTTCCTGTTCGGACTGCGTATCGGATTGATGTTTATCCCGGTGAACGTAATCGCAACATCGGTGATGTTTGGTGGTGTGTTGAATGTGGAGCCATCAATCGGTCTGCGCCCCAAGGGTCTGCTGGCTGCACTGGTCGTTGCCGGTCTGTGTCTGGTTGCTGAAAAAATACGCAGGCTGGTGCAGTTTCGACGATTGCACAGGGAAGAATTTGAACGGGCCAAAAAGATGGAAGCGATTGGCCGACTCGCCGGTGGCGTAGCGCACGACATGAATAATACGCTGAACGCCATTATGGGGTCGATTTTTGCGCATCGTCAGGAACTGGCGGCGTACGGGCGCAGGTTTCAGGATTTGGACAATATTGCCGCGGCATGTGATCGGGGCGCTCAGTTGACGCAGAATCTGTTGGGATTCGCACGAAAATCATCTGTCAAGTCTCAGGTTTTTTCATTGAACCGGGTGGTTCAGGCGACAGAATTGCTGCTGCGACGTACAGCCAGCAAACAGATTCGAATTGTCAGTTCACTGGCGTCCCCCGAACCGTACATGGAAGGCGACTTGGGGCAAATTGAAAACGCGCTGATGAATCTGTGCCTGAACGCGCTCGATGCCATGGGGAAAATCGGTACGTTGACGCTTAAAACCGGCGTCAACAATAAAATGGTTTTCCTGCGTGTGTCCGATACGGGTGAAGGCATGGACCGGCATACGCAGGAGCATGTCTTTGAGCCCTTTTTCACCACAAAGGCAGAGGGCAAAGGCACAGGACTGGGCCTGGCAATTGTGTATGGTGCAGTGCATGCAATGAAGGGCAGGA
>JAFGWT010000336.1 GCA_016937015.1 Deltaproteobacteria bacterium
CAAACTGAATGGATATATCGACTGCCTCGGGCGCTTTGAGGACATTCGCAATGCATGGGGCACATATTTATCGTGGCGCGAGGATGGGCTGCAGCCGCCCCATTGCAGTGAACGGCATGTACAGCGTGGCATGCCGGCCGTATATCCCGATTTGGCGCCAGAATGCGAGGCGCTGATTACCGCTGCCGACAGTATGCCGCCGACCCATCCGGACTTGCGCGACGCCGGAAAAACGTATGTAAAACTGCTGCATAAAATCCTGCCCCTGATGAAACAGATGACGGGATATTACGCCAAAAAACGCTTCAGGGATGACGATTGCCTTAAAGGCCGCATCTTTCATGCCCAGTGGCTCAAACTCTATGAAAAACTGATTGTGCAGGAAAAAAAGCTACGGCAGATGGTGGCCGAGTTGGCAAAAGGTGCGCTGCAGGCGTGTGTGGAACGAACGCGCAACCGACCCCAGAAAGCCACCCTGCATGCATGGGCACTGTTGATTCAGCATGTGCAGGAAACGCTGCGTCAGTTCCGCATTCAAGCCCAAAGTGACACCCCTGAACTCGCTGCAGTGGCACGCGCCATTAGTGATATGGAATTGGAAATGGGCACGTTTAACCAGGTACCCGAACAAATGATGGACACCCACGACGCCGAGCTGTTCGATGAGCTGCTAATGGCGGCAAAAGCATTTCACGAGCAACATGCCGGCCATACGCCCGGAAAAAAACTGCTTGGCACGCGCGTTAAAAACGGCGTACCGGTTCAGGTGCACACCGGGAGCCTTGAACATGTTCTGGATGCCTTTCACAATCTGCTCAGGCGTTATAATTTTCACGCCAAAAACAACTGTGTCATGATGACCACCTGCAACGACGACAACACCTGCCCTGACAGGTGACGCGTCTCGAAGATTTTAAAGACAGCACGAACTACGGGTTCAAGCCTGTCGACGATATATCGATTGAGCCGTCAGCAGGGGGTCTAAGGGGCGGCGTCCACTGATGCCTATCCTGTTCCATCTCTTTGGCGCAGGACGCGTCGACCGGGATGGCGCGCTGAATAATTTCGTAGATGTCTCTGCTTTCATCACGGCCACGCTTTTTCCGACTGGGCTTGTACTCCATAACAAACACCGCCGACAGGTTCCTGCAGAAATCCAAAAATACCTTGTAGCCACTCGTCCCGAAATGGCTGGCCAGCCACGGACGAGCGTCAGGGCCCTGTCGCCACAGGCCCAACCCATAGGATTCTTTTCGGGGCGATGGTCTGGGGACACATGCCATGGGCAACCCGGCGGTCTGATTTTTCAGCATCTCATCGACGGTTTTCTTTGCCAGAATCCGGTCTCCCTCCATGCTCACCCCCCCATTGCGAAACATTTCCAGAAACCGGGAGTAATCTGACGCAGACACCATGGCCCCCCCGGCCAGCGACGGTTTCTGCTTTGAAAAATATGTGCTGTACAGGCCCATTGGTGTTGCGATTTCTTCCTGAAACAAAATGGGCCAGGGTTTATGTGCCACCCAGGTGGCAATCATACCGGCAAAATTAAAGCCCGCGTTTTCGTAACAGAAAGCCGGGTCTGGACTGCCACGGAACCGCAGATTATCCATCGCTGAGCGATACGGGAGCATTTCATTCCCATTGCCGCCATTCCCATTGCCGCTGGCTGTATTTCCGTTGGCAAAGGTTCTTTCATTAAATGGATCAAACGCCCGAAGACCGGCGGTGTGACTGAGCAGTTGCCGCAGGGTCATCTGTTTGGCCCGGAGGCGCAGCCGGGGGGGCAGCCGGGGGGGGGAATGCAGCCGTTTTTTTCCATTTTTAAGACCGGATGGCAAATAGTTCCCCGCAGGGGCATCCAGACTGAGGGTGTTGCGTTCAACCAGTCTCAAAATGGCTGCCGCCCCAAGCCATTTGGAACAGGAGGCCGCGTTCACTGGAGACAATGTATCTCCAAAACTGTATATTATTTCGCCATCTTTCCGGATAATAACTGCAGTGCGGCGATATAAATTGCGATGATGGGCAATAAACTGGTCCAATTCGGAAAAATCAAATGTACCCGCCTTTGGACCGCCCACCCGCGATGGGGCGCCCCGTGTTTCGGCCGTGCCGTCTCCCTGTGAGCGTGCGCTGGATGGCCGCTCTGACGGCGCCGAATGGTCGGATTGTGATTTGTCCGCGTCGCAGCCACTGACACAGATCAACACACCGGTCAACAGGCTTAACAAAGCACAGCGAAAACAACACAAAAACAACGACACAGGCGCTAAATCACAGGAAAAACAGGTCATACGGTCAATTGTTGCCCTATTCGAATCCGCACTGGCAATTAAATTTTTGTGTATTTGCAACAAACCGGTTACATCATCAGGGGCCGGAGTGAGCGGCCGTTGACATCTGTGGCGGCAGCTTTATCAGAAGATGACGAAACGCTTTGGTGCTAAGGGCACCCTGCGTATGCACAATATACGGACCAGGCCCGTCATTCTCACCCTGATTGGGAATATGGAAAGTGCAAACAGGTTTGGCGCCTTGAACCGAAACAGCAGGATTGCCAATTCAACTCGGCCCTGATTCAACCCATATGGAGAATAAAACTTTGACCAGACCCGACATTGTGACAGAAACGAGTATTCGCATTTTTCGCCTGACTCCCGAAAACACGTGCCTTGAATCACTGTCCCCGCGAGAAATTGACGCACTCTTCGAGCAGAGTCAAAAAGATGCGCACCAACTGCTGATTCGCTGCGTACTGGCCGTCCTGAACAGTGGTGAAGAGACTGACGATGTTAAGGAAATGCTGGCGAAGCATCGGGATTTTGACATTGATGTCGCACGCACCGCAGGGGGAATCGAACTGGTGCTCCATCAAGCGCCGGTCAATGCATTTGTGATTTACGAGCAGAAGGCCGCCGACGGTACACTGATGAAAGTGCCCAAACTGATTGAGGGCCTGCGCCAACATGTATTCGCTGTCATCAGGGATCTCCTGTTTATAAACAGCGAGATTGAGCGGACCGCCAAATTTGATTTAAACAGCCCGGACGGCATCACCGACGCGGTCTTTCTGATGCTGCGAAATGCGGGTGTGTTTCAGAAGACCGGCCGGCACAAAGTGGTGGTTTGTTTTGGGGGACATGCCATTTCCAGCACGGAATATGAGTATACGAAGCAGGTGGGCTACGAATGTGGTATTCGCCTGATGGATGTGGTTACCGGATGCGGTCCCGGTGCCATGAAAGGCCCCATGGAAGGGGCCGCCATCGCTCACGCCAAGCAACGGGTAACCGATGGCAGATACATCGGTATCACCGAACCCGGCATCATCGCATCCGAGGCGCCCAACGCCATTGTGAACCCACTGGTCATTATGCCCGATATCGAAAAGCGACTCGAAGCGTTTGTCCGGCTGGGGCACGGCATCATCATATTTCCGGGGGGCGCCGGCACTGCCGAGGAACTCGTCTATATTTTAGGCATTCTGGCTCATCCACGGAATGCATCCATTCCATTCCCGCTGATACTCTCGGGACCAGCCACCAGCGCACCATTCTTTGAACAGCTGGACCGGTTTGTACGCGACACGCTGGGCGATGGGGCGGCATCCCAATATCAAATAATCATTGATGACCCCGAAAAAACCGCCACCGCACTGAACCGGGGACTGCTGGAAGTCAAAGCCTCCAGAGAATCATTGGCCAATTCCTATTACTTCAATCGAAGCCTGTATATTCCACCGGTGTTCCAGAACAGTTTCACGCCGTCCCATGCCACCGGCGCCGAGCTGACCGTGACTCGAAGTGACGATCTCCCGACCTTCGCCGCCTCTCTTCGCCGCTTTTTCTCCTGTGTGGTCTGGGGCAACGTGAAACCGGACGGTGTGGCCGCCGTGGCGCAATATGGGCCGTTCCCGGTGTCTGGCGATCCGGCGGTGCTTAAAGCGGTGGACGATTTGATTATTGCCTTCGGCAAACAGGGACGAATGCGGCTTGTCGGCGCGTACACCCCCGTATATCGTATCGTTTGATAACAGAGCCAGTAAAAAAGTAAGCCGCCAACAGCCCGTAATGCCACAACCGGGTGGCGCGTATCAAAACAGACGCGTCGCGCGCAAAGGAGACATTAAAGGAGACATTAATGAAGATTCTTTTTATTGGGGGCACCGGAAACATCAGTTCGGCAGTCAGTAACCGGGCCATTGCCATGGGCATTGATTTAACCCTGCTCAACCGGGGGAGCCGGGAGCCCATTGAGGGCGCCCAAAACATCACTGTTGACATCGCCGACGAAGCCGCCCTACACCGTGCGCTGGCAGGGAAGCAGTTTGATTGTGTTGTTAACTGGATTGCATTCACACCCGCTGATGTGGCGCGGGATATTCGACTGTTTGGGGATAAAACGTCCCAATACATTTTTATCAGCTCCGCGTCGGCATACCAAAAGCCACCACTGGTCCCGATAATTACAGAGTCAACCCCCCTCTGTAATCCTCACTGGGAATACTCCCGCAACAAAATTGCCTGCGAGGACGCGCTGATGGCCGCCTACCGCAACGATGGCTTTCCTGCAGTGATCTTGCGTCCGTCGCTCACCTACAACACACTGTTTCCCATCGCCCTGGGCGGTTGGGGCTGCTTTACCCTCGCGCAACGGATGCTGGACGGCAAAGAAATTGTGGTTCATGGGGACGGCACATCTTTGTGGACAGTTACCCACGCTGACGATTTTGCCAAAGGGTTTATTCCGCTGATGGGTCATCCCCTTGCAACAGGGCAGAGTTTTCACATTACATCCGATGAACTGCTCACATGGAATCAGATTTACAGTATTATGGCAGATGCACTGGGGTGCAAAGCCAACCTGGTGCACATCCCATCTGACTTTATTGTTAAAGAGGTTCCAGACCTTGAGGGCACCCTGCTCGGGGATAAAAGTCACAGTGCCATTTTTGACAACAGTAAAATCAAGCAGTTTGTCCCCGGCTTTGTCGCCACCATCCCGTTTCACGAAGGGATAAGGCGCACCGTCGCCTGGTTCAACGAGAATCCTGCACGCAAGGTGATAAACGAGCACGAAGACACAGTGCAGAACACCCTTATCCGTCGGTATCGACAAACATCCTGAAGTTATTCAGTAAAGTATTGTTTAAGAAAGGGGGCTGACGGTGATGACGTTGCCTTCGGTGGTGCTTTTTATTCGTTTTATGGATTGATTGAGGCGAATAATATATCGCAGGCCTTTTGATGTGACCAGACGGCGGACGCCAACCACTCGATCGTCTTTACCGATCATGTCCGCAGCAGGCGCATCGGGCTCTCTCATACCAGGAACATCCACCACGATCCCCGGCGGATCCGCCAAGGGATAGGCGTTGACTTCGCTGGCTCCGGTCTGCGTGAATACGTAAAACGGATTATAAAAATCAGCAGTTGATGCATCCGCCACAGATGAAGACCGGTCTTTAACCGGGCCATTGTCATCACCGACACTTTGGCCGTCGTCTGGCTGAATTGTTGCCGCAATGGCAGTCACATCCAGCCCATCGTCCGCTGTACCGCCCGAAAAAGTGACTGGCACCACCGCACCCATCATCACACAAAACAGAATGCCGCCGGTATAAACGACAGTCAGGGTATGAGAATGCCGCAAATAGCCGCTAACACTTTCTATCCGCACCCGGGACGGATCGAAAAATGCCCGGATGGCCTTCAGGCGTCTCCCTTTGTTCACCATCATAAAGGATCTCGCCCGGGCAATGACGTCGGGCAGGCCCAACATCACACGGAAGCCACCTACCCAAGCGCGCCGCATCCTGCCTGTCAGGGCCACACGATTTTCGTGCCGCACCGCGTGTCGAATCTGTATCAAACCGTGCGCAACGCATGCTTTAAGCCGGGGCCATAAGCTTTTCCGAGTAATGCCGCCAAATCGAATCAACAGTGTTTCCAGATGTTTCATCACCCCCAGCCGACGATTAAGCACCGCTGGCCCCCGCCAGATTGCGGCAATCACACCTGAAAGAACCAAACCTTTGCCTGTAAATGCCTTTATCGCCTCATCCCGATGCCGCTGCCAAAGCCCTGAGATGTCGACTTTCTCGCGAACGCGGCGGTTTTTGCGAATTTTTCCCGTATGTTTCCGTTGGGTTTTTCTGTTCATGCGCAACCTCCCGCAGGTTTGTATCATTCAATGTAAACCAATGTATTGTTGTTGTCTACATAATAATACACTTTATTACATATTGCGCGCGCTTATACGCGACCTCAGGTTGACCAACTTTTCTCAATTGATATATAGGGACGCGGTATCCACGCTGTGCCAGCGCACATGTAACTGGTTCGAAAGGACTTTATGCAAACAACCGGACATACAGACTTGTGGCGTCCCGCCACTATCGCAGTCATGTGTATGTCTGCGACCCTGCTTGGCGGTTGCGGTGAGGATACAACCGAAGGCAATGAGCAGGATACCGGGCAGAACCGAGTGATGGAAGAAAGCCCGCGGAACGAGTCCGATGAAGATGCGCCGCTGCCCGAGTTCACGGAACTGTCTGTACAGGAATTGCTGCATCGCTGGATTGATGCGCAGAATAAGCTTAATTTCGATGCCTACGCTGCGCTGTACACCACACGGTTTGACGGAATCGATGAAAGCGGCGACGTCACGGTGCGCTATGTGAGGGAGCAATGGCTCAATCGCGCTGAAATGCTTTTTAAAAAATCGGCTCAACTGACAGTGGATGAAACCAGTATTCACCTGTTTGTCGGCGGCGCTGAAATTTCTCTTGTTGAGCATATGAGTTTTGCCGACACCACGCATGCTGGCCGACGGCAACTGCTCATTGTTGCAGAGGATGGCAGACTAAAAATCGCCCGTGAAAAATTGCTCCCTACGACGCCATTGCCAGACACCGGGGAAAAAAACGAAAAGCATAAAATTCTGGAGGAATTCTTTTTTGTCCTCGACAATCGTTATGTTGTTTTTTCCACTACAGACATGGAAAATGATGGCGCTCTCTATGTCAATCGAACGACTGCGCTGAAACGGGCGCGCAAAGAAGTGGTGCCACGAAAATTTCGTCGTCTGCTGAGGCGTAAATTTATCGTCAGTTACGAGGATGGTTCCACCGAAATCATGAAACTGACCGATACCCGTGCCATTGCCCGGTATGCGGTTCACGCTGCCATCGAATCCTACTGGAAAAAGCAAGGCCTTTCTGAAGTTGAAATGGGAGAGCTGCTCTGGGAAATGGCCTCCCGCGCAGGTTCTGTGTACCTGGTCGGCATTCTCAAAGAAACAAAACGCGGTGCACTCTGGGCGCATCCGGTCAGACCGCGCACCCCCGAGATTTACGGCAGTCGCAAACTGGATGGCGCATATATTAAAAACATTAAACGTCGGTTTCGCCGTCGTTTAGAATCCAAAACGCTGCAGTCACTGTTTGAACGCACCAATGGTACAGGCAACTGGATGGACTACGAACCCGCCTCGTACGGACGATTGTTTAAAAGTCCACGCGGTAATCGAAAATTCGCAGCAGTGTCGATTTCTGCAGGAAAAGGATGCGGCGATTTTTACGGGTCGCTAAACGGATTTTTTCATATTCAAAAGGGTGTGCCATACGATTTCGGCATGCCTTCAAATTTTTTCCAGGACGCCTTTATTGATGATCGCCGCGTTATTCAGACCATCGACATTGATCACGATGGTATTCCCGAATTTGTTGGCAAAAACAAGCTGATGTACAAAATTGATGACGACTGGTTTGTCTACGAATTGAAAAGCCCGCTAACGGATTGCCCCTGCTGAGTCTCAATCATACCATTCATACGGCCCAGTCAGAGTGACCTCCACTGGCGGCGTTGACTCGCCACTGCCGTGCGCGGCGTCAATTGTACCTGCATCAATAAATCCATAATACACACCACTGCTCACGTCTGTGAGCAGCTCCATATCGCCATAAACCTGAGCTGTGCCGCCCACATTCGCCGTTACTTTATTATAGACAGTCCTGATAATTGCACTTCCTGAAACGATGCCGCCATCCACGATAGTAAACGCCCCAATAACCGCATTGTCCGTCACCTGACCCGAAAGCACCACCGACTGGTCTTCTATGCGCGCATTGCCACTCACCGTGCCGCCCAGCACCATGGCATCAGGTCCCACCCAGGCGGTATCGCTCACCGTTGCACCGCTGGCCACCCATCCACCGCCGTTGACGTGTTTTTTGCCCTGAGCACTTGGTGCCGGCGCATTGGGTTGATACCCATTGGGCATCGCCCCGTCAATCTGCACCATCCATGGGTATCGATAAATGGTGGCGTACATCTGATCCCAGATAATCGGGTGGTTTTCAAACGGCGTGGCCATTACCATCAGCCAGACTTCCTCATCCGCCTGCGAAATATCAAATGAAAGTCGCCCCTCGGTACCACGCTGAAGCGGACTGTATCGGCGTACGCCATCACTTTGTAAAGCAACAATTCCAAAGCGCCATTCGGAGTGTGCATCGCGAATTTCCGATGGCGCCAAAGTGTAAGGTGAAAAATTCGTATTCGCAGGAGCGTCCTGAATTACACCTTTAAATGTAATCTCAACATTATTACTGCCTTCGTCCGGATACAACCGCATCAAATTATATCCCCAGCGTTGGGGCGCCAGATACGCCGGTACCGCGTACCGATGCATCTCGTCATCCAAGACATCCAACCGTGTCAATCGTCGTCGTCTCTCCCCCCGGGTATCGTCGTATTCGCCAAACGCCTGCAGAAGCGCACCCTGACGGGCGTAATCCCAAGTCGCGTTGTGCAGCGCCCATATTCCAAATTCATCGTTGAGTCGGCTCTGACTCCATCCCATATTGTCACGCAATACCGTAAACGGATCGTTGGTATAATGGGCCGGGTCATCCGGTTTGGGCGCCAGCTGCCATATATCGTTTATTATGCGATAGCAGTATCTATCCTTTAAAAACTCGAAAAAATGCCAGTTACAGTATCGATTGCGGGTAGATCCGTAATAGAGATATGTCCCGTTGACCAGCATGTCAGCACAGCCAGGATCATCGGGATAGACCTGATATCGCATCCAGTTGGCATGGGACTCCCAGAACCATCCCACGTGCAGCGAGTCACGCATGCCTCGGGTGGCAAACTGGAGCGTGTGAGCGAATTCGTGAGAAAGTGTTGAGATGTTTGTTCCCCCAGGCACTTCGCCATACATGACCCGGTGATGAACCCACATGGCAGGATCGTCCAAACCGGTTCCCGAACCGGTGGCGTATCCCTGGTCGCTCAGATACACCCGCACTTTATATTTTTCGTTCCGGTCCAGGTATGGCGGCGGAAACCCGATATCGTCCATGTACAGATGCCATACGCTCTCCAACCCCTCCAGTCCCGCAACAACCTGTTCCGTGCTGAGGGGGACATTATCCGCATCGTCCCAGCGCGCCGCAAAATGTTCGGTTGTCACTTCGTGCTGCTTTTCGCCTGGGTCAAGAATCCCGTAAGCCCCTTCAGCGTCGTACGCTGGCACATTGGTACAATAATCGCCAATACCCAAATCGGTATCACTATCAGTATCTCCATCTATATCCGAGTCACCATCACTGTCCGTATCGGAATCACTGTCCGTATCCGAATCACTGTCTGTGTCGGAATCACTGTCCGTATCGGAATCACTGTCTGTATCCGAATCACTGTCTGTATCCGAATCACTGTCTGTATCCGAATCACTGTCCGTATCGGCATCACTATCCGTATCTCCGTCAGTATCTGTATCACTGTGACTGTGCGCATCGGTATCGCCGTCCGTATCAAAATCATCGCTGTCGGCACTGTCTCCCGCCAGCGCTGTGTCCGCGCCTCCATCCGAATTGGCATCTGCGGTCCCATCTGTGGTGTCGATGCCGGAATCGTCATTCGCTGTCGACTTTCCCTTTTCTGAACAGCCTATCATCATTGGTATCAGACAAATCAGCACTAGCTGCTTCATTTCACGCTCCTTTGCACCCATGGATTCTTGAACAAAACAAGCGACGTATGACCTCCTGGGGCTTGCCCCAGTCTGCCATGAAATACGTTTCAGGGGTAAAAAATGAAATCTGCATGGCGCGTTATTGCCAACAATTCCTTATTTTCCTTAACGAAGTCGCTCAATATGAGTATCAACTCAACGGCTCGGGTGGGACTGATGTAATTACGATACAAAAAACCGGGGGATAGCATAAAAGCTGATCTTCCATGCTTCACACCCTCGTTTCTGTTCTATTCATTCTGTTGTTGGGATTTGGCTGCTCAAACCAGGGTTGGACGCCTGAAAACAACGACACGCCGAATTCCCCCGACATCGTTGAAGATAATCGTGGTGGGGATGTAGACTCCGATACGGACTCAGACTCAGATTCTATGAACAAATGGCATCCACGTACGGTGAATATCCAAATGTCATTTACGAAATCTGCAACGAACCCGAAAATGTGTCATGGGACGACATTAAACGGTATGCCAACACCGTTATCCCCGCCATTCGCGCCATCGACGCGGATAACATTATCATTGTGGGAACACAGGACTGGTCTCAACGCATCGATCTCGCCGCCGCTTCGCCACTCACGGGATACAGCAATATCATGTATTCGCTGCACTTTTATGCCGGTGAGCATTTTAGCTGGGTGCGGGACAGGGGGGATGCTGCTCTAACTTTGGGATTACCCATCTTTGTAACCGAGTGGGGGGGCAGCGACTACTCCGGCGGCGACAACGGCCTGTTCTTCCGGAATGAAGCAGAGATCCTGATTGACTGGGTAAACCAGAGGCAGCTCAGCTGGATTAACTGGAGCTTCAGCAACAAGGACGAAACGTCCGCCGCAATCAAACCCGGGGTGCGTCTACTGGGCCCGTGGACCGACAGTGATTTGACTCAGTCCGGCAAAATGGTTCACGCCATGCTTTCAGAATAAACGGGCGCTGCGTTTCGCTCCCTGGACGCTTCCTTTGGGGTCCAGTGAAATTCAAAATTTAAAATTGATGCCCAATCGGCGTTTTCAGATAATAATGATTATCAACCAGTAGACACTGACTGACCGGATACGGGAGGCATCATGGGTAAAACCCCTTTTAAAGTGCATGCGTTTGTGTGCACCAACAATCGACATGGCGAGAGTAAGTCCTGTGCGGATGGCGATTCACAAACTATCAAGGATGTACTGAAGAAAGAACTGAAGGCATTGGGAATATGGGGCGCCGCGGCAAGAGTGTCCACCAGCGGTTGTTTGGGCAACTGTGCCCACGGTCCCAATGTGTATCTGTACCCCCAGATGATTTCCTTCACTGAATGTACGCCGGACGACGTGCCCGCCATCGTGGCGGAAATTGCGAAGCACGCCAGGCCCGAATCGTCTGACAATAGCTGATTAAATCAAAAGCTGCCGTATCTAAAATCAGCAGTTGCAGTCGCATCCTGACATCGAATCGTAATTGAACTGTTTTAAGGATGAATTGCCAATTGGACTGATTCGGATTGTGACTGATTGTGTTTACAGACAGAACACGATGGGAATCGGTAGGACGAATAGTGCTGACGAGTTCAACTATAGTCCGAAGGGGGTCTGGTGTCAGCCGGCCGGCTGGGTGGTTAGCGAGGATTCATTGTTGGGGTTGAATCAGTAAGACAGGCCATGACCATAAGGATAGAGGATGTCGGTACTGTCGGCGTCATTTCCCTCTTCGCCCGGCTGGATGTCCACGTTGACAGGCTCCTGGTCAAGGGTTTTGGGCCATGTATGGGTGAGCTTGCCGGAGGGTGACACATCTCCGAATAATACGTCCGCCACACCGATACCCCGCGAACCGGGCAGCCACGCAGCCACAATGGCGTCACAGCCGTCAATCACCGACTGGTCCATAATCAGCGGTCGTCCGGAAAGAATAACCAGGATAACCTTTTTGCCGCTGCTGAGCGCTGATGTCAGCACGTTGTAGTTGGGCTGATCCGCCAGGTTCACCGATGCAACCGGCGCTGTGGTATTATTTGGATCGAATGTCATTCGTGTCCCATGGTCGCCAAATCCCTCGGCATAGGGATACTCACCAATTACCACGACCACCTTGTCGCCACTGCCGCCGCCAGGATTACTCGCATCGTAGGACACGTTGCTGCCCACACTCTGCATACCGGCAACAATCGTCTCGCCTTTCAGCTGAGAGTTGTTGTAGTTGGCCGACCCCTGCCAGTCGAGAGTCCACCCGCCGGCCTGGGCGCCCATGTTATCGGCAAACGGCCCGGCCACATGAACCGCCTCGCTCTTTTCCAGGGGCAGAGAACCATCGTTTTTAACCACCACCAGCGATTTTTGAACCGCTTCACGGGCGAGTTCCTGATGTTCAGAGGACCATGTCTGTGAGCGCAGCGCTGCATTTGAAAAGGCTTTTTTGAAATTGTCAGAGAACAGATCCATGCGAACCTTGATTCTCAGGATTCTGCGCACCGCGTCATCGAGTCTACTGGAATCCACGCTCGCTGCAGCGCTCATAAAATCCCCGATGCCGTCAGAGCCACCCGTGGCAGTGACATTCATGGCAATCATCGCCATATCGATTCCCGCTTCAACAGATGTGGTAACTTTATCCTGAGTATAGCGCTCTTCGCCGCCGGACAGGCGGGCGATGGCATCGTAATCCGATACGCGAATACCATCAAATCCCAGGTCGCCTACCAGAATATCCGTCAGGGAGTGCTTATCGGACGTCATCTCGTAGGTCACACCATCCCGAACCCAGTCGTGGTAGGACGGCATGATGGCAGCCACGTTTTCATCCAGGACCGCCTCAAAGGGCGGCAGATGAATTGCCCGCAACACATCCTCTGAAAACTCCGATGTACCCAGGTTCTGACCATTTTTAGTGCCGCCGTCACCCACGTAGTGCTTGGCGGTGGCTGCCATGGACGCTTCATCCTTAAGATCTCCCATGCCCTGAAGCCCGTGCACATATGCGGCGCCCATTTCGGAATTGATCTCGGGAGTCTCTCCGAATCCTTCATAGGAACGGCCCCATTTTATATTTCTGATCACCGAGATTTGAGGTGCAAAGTTGAGGTTGATACCCGCACCACGCGCCTCAATGGCGGTGGCCCGTCCGATGCGCTCCATCAAATCAGCGTCACCCGCGGCTCCCAGAC
>JAFGWT010000337.1 GCA_016937015.1 Deltaproteobacteria bacterium
AATCATGAGGCCTGCGCGGCAATGACGGTGCGCCCAGGAAGTCAAGCAATACTTGTGTAGAATCATGAGGCCTGCGCGGCAATGACAGTACGCCGAAGAAGTCACACATTACCTGTGTAGGATCATGAGGCGAAGGCAGGGGTGAAGGCATTTTCGACTTTTGTAACACCCTCAGGGGGGTGAGGGTGTTCTTCGCTTTTTTTAAGATGGATTACACTCCCACTGCGTACTGGTTGCAGGTGGTGGGGCATATGGCCAGATGCAGCGCGTCAGCGGCGGTGGGGTCACCCTTAACATGCCGGTCAAACAGGGCAAGAATGTCCTTTTTACTGCGCGTCATTTGGGTCAGAGTGGGGATATGCGTCAGGTCAATCAGAAACGACGAAAAAACGTTTGGCAGGTCTGACACCACGGCGGTGTTCAGATAATGGCGGTTAAACACCAGCCTTGGGTAACGCTCCTGTCGCTTTTCAATCAGAGTCACTGTATCTTTCATGTTTTTAAGGGTCGCGGTTCGCTCGCAGGTGCGCAGGCACTCGTTGTCCATTCGGGCTTTTTCACAACCTGTGACATTGTGAAACAGACACTGCCTGCTGGTCATCATGGGGATGGGATGAAAAATACTGAAGTGCAGCGCCATATCTGCAACGGCCGGGATGCTTTTTAGCTGCAGCTGATTCAACTCGCTCGAAATAAACGCGCCGTCACAGTGCAGTGTCTCCTTTAGGCCCCGCAGCGCATATGAATTGGCAATGTTCAGTTGCGGTCCTGCGGTCCACAAAATCTTTAACACCGACGCCGCATGCCCCACTCCAGAATTGTCTGTAACAATCCGGGCCGGCTTTAACGCCTCAAGCAATCGAACAGCCGCGGTGTAGTCTTCGCCGATAAGCACCGCGGGAAACCATGGCACAACCGCTGGCCACCTGCCAAGCAGCGCCGCGTACTTCTGCCAGCTGGACGAAAGCTGGTTTGGCAATTCGAAATGCACGGTGGCATCGGTGTCACTGCACAATGACAAATCAGATTCGTCAGAAATCAGCACCGACAGGCGGGGCATAAGGACGGCGTGTCCAGACACCGGCCCATCCGGCAGCGCCACCGGCTCAACAGTGGGTCGGTTGCCATTGAGTCGGTACAGAATTCTGTCTTTCATGCGCACAATTTCTTCGTAGCCAATGCACAGTCCCGTTGCCAGTTCATCCAGCTGCAAGGTATCAATTTGATACGCCGTGCCGTTGATGGCCCGCAGCTTGTACAAAAACAGTTTGCGGTTGAGCTGATTGTGGGCCGGTGGGGTCAGATGGTCCGCAGAATCCACGTCTGTTTTGTCCGCCGTCAACTCCCCTGAAGCGGGGGCCTGAGACTGAAACAGCGCCGTGTCCGAAAACACATCAAAGGTGTCGTACGGCGTGCGTACCGTGAAACACAGGGGCGACCCGACCTCACCTTTGACCATCACCGACACCGGCACTTTTTCAATGCTCAAGGCGGCAATTTTTCCCTTCACCTCTTCAATCAGCGCCTTTTTGCCGTCGTTGACGGTCTGGTTCACCCGCTTAATCTCTTTGTATCTGACCGCGCCGCTCTGCTTCAGAAAATACCGGGCGGAGTTGTCCTTGGGATTGTCGATAAACATGTCCCTGTGAATGTTTCCGGTCAAAAAGCCATTGGTCAAATCCCGGTTGTACACGGTGCGCAGGGCCTCATCGCTGTCTTCGAGAGGCACCCCGCTGTAAAGCCGTTCCAGCTGCTGCCGCCAGATGCGCACAACGGCATAAACATAGTTCGACTTTTTAATGCGCCCCTCAATCTTAAGGGAATCCACATCCGCGTCCCACAGCTGCGCCACATTTAAATATGCCGTATTGTCTTTCAGATTCAGAGGAAACCGCCAACCCTGTCCGGTTGGCGCATACTCTTCACGGCAGGGCTGGCTGCAGCGCCCGCGATTGCCAGAGTTGCCGTAATTCACCGAACTCATGTAACACAGCCCCGAAAATGACAGACAGTTGGCCCCGTGAACGAACACTTCGGTTTCCACCCCCAGGCCGTGACTGAACCGGGAGAGGGATTCGATTTCGTTCAGATTCAGTTCGCGACACAGATTCACCCGCACCGCCAGCAGCCTGGCCAATGCCGCCACCTGCCCTTCGTTATGGGTCGTCAGCTGAGTCGATGCGTGAATTGGCAGCATCGGAAAATGGGTTCGAATCAGATACATCAAACCAATGTCCTGAACAATGATCCCATCCACCTGGGCGTTGGCCAGCCGATGCAGAATCTTCAGGACCCTCGAAAATTCCTTTTCCACCAGCATAATATTCAGGGTCACAAAAATCCGGCAATGATGCAGATGCGCCAGATGCACCACCTGTGGCATGTCGTCGATGGGCACATTGGCCGCCCGGTCCCTGGCGCTGAATTTCTCAAGCCCGCAATACACGGCATCAGCGCCGGCGATGATGGCAGCCTTAATGGCGTCCACCCCACCCCCAGGGGCAAGCAGTTCCATTTTTCTTTTCGATGTGGTGTCGTTCATGGCAGCTGCGTAATCTTCAGGATTGCCTGAATAAACAATATTCAGTCAGATTACAACCGGGAGCATGCGGCGGCGTCCCGGGCGTCCACAATCACCGCATCACGCATGGTGTATGGGGCGCCGGTTGCGGTTTTGGACGCATCCACGGGTTGAATGGCCAGTTTGCGTCCCGCATACCGGGTGTAAATTGTTCTTGGCTGTCGCATATCGCCTTTGAGTTTAACACGCCATTTCCAGAACTGCGCAGCCACTTTGGCGCCTGCGGCAAGCAGTCTGGATGCCATGGAAAGGGGTCCCAACAGCGCCGTTATTTCGTTCTGAAGCGCCTGTGCCCGTTGCTGTTCCAACGGACCGGCATTGGTTTTCAGCACTTCGAGCATGGGACGGGTATCCTGAGTGCGCGTTGCCATCTGTGTCATTCGGGCGTACAGATGGGGGCTTCCGTTCTGCATGGCGGCAAGGGTTTTGTATCCACGAAACGCGGTTTCCACCATTCTGAAAACCGAGCTCAGATTGGCCTCATACTCCATTTTGAACGCACGGTTAAGCCACTGCTCCGCGCTGTCGCCCGGAAACGCCGGATGGCGCCAGTTTAGCACCTGCTGCCCGTGCCAGTCTTCAAACGGCAAGTCTTCCTTAATGAGCCCCTTGCCTTTGAGCCGAGTATACAGCGCCGTGACCGGCAGCGGCGTGTAAAGCATAAACTGCACCAGATCCGCGTTGAGTTCGACCATATAGTCAATGTCTTCCTGAATGTTGTCGGGGGTATGTTCTTCCAGACACAGTATTCCCGACGCCAGCACCGACACACCCACGTTCCGCAGCTGCTGCACCAGGGCCGGGCCATCGTTGCTGACATTCTTTTCATAGCTGCCCGACCGGTTTTTGGTCTCAAACCCAATCCAGATAAAAATGACACCCAGCCGCACGATGTTATCAATGCCCATATTGGCAATGGTTTCAGCCGAGGAAAATAAATAGAAATTGAAATACCGCTGATGCCGCTCCATTTCCTCAATCAGCGCAAGCGCACGGTCTTTGTCTTTCAGAAAATTTTCGTCCATCACAAAAAAGTTGTCGGTTCCCCGCTCATCGGCAATGCGACAGCAGGTATCGAATATCTCTTTGCCGGTGCCCAGAAACGGGGTGTAGGTTTTGCCAAAGTAATGGGACGTGGCACAAAAGTTACACCCGTTGACGCAGCCCACCCCCGGCACCAGCAGGTTGTTGGTTTGGCCCGGAATCGGCACCCCGTAAATGGACTGCCAGTCCGACGCCGGTAACGTGGGATGCACAATGGGAGCATCCACATTCTGGCCAAGGTGGCGGCGAAACCAGCGGATGCCTTCCCCCTTCACCACATGGTCGCAGTCAATCAGGGTTTCCACCCCTTCGATAGCCGCGCCGTGACCGCCCAGCACAATTTCTGCCCCTGGCGCCGATTCCCGACAGACTCTGGCCATTTCTTTGGCCTTCTTAAAATTGGGGGTAATGAATGAAATGCCGATGATGTCGTAGCCCTTTTTCACTTCCTTTTCAAACCGACGTCGGGACGGAAAATCCAGCACGGTGACATCGGCATCCAGATTGGCGGCAATGAAATAAAGGCCAAACGAGCGGTGATGCAGCCTAAACGACGCCAGTCCCTGCCCTTTGGTCACCTGGTTATGAAACAGCTCCATAATATTTTTGGCGCGGCCAAATTCGTCATCCACCCCATAGGGGCCAAATACACCTGATAAAAGTATTCGCGGCGTTTTCATTGCAAACCGATTGTGATGTGTCATGTGTTTTTTAAAGCCTTTGTATGTATTGTCGCCTGAGTTGTCGCCGGCGTTGCCATGAGCGATGTCACCAGGAAAGTTAATTGAGAGGATATTGAAATACGCCTTGGGTCTGACGGGTCTCTGCTGGGACTCTACCGGGTCAAATGCTGAGCTATTCCAAGCCTTTCACATTAAAGGTCGGCCGTAACTAACATCATTGAATCACGGTTTTGTCATGGAATCGGTAAACTGGCGAATTATATGGATAATGGGCGAAATCTGCGGCGATACTCAAAACCATTGCCCCCCCAACTGCCAACTGACCCAACGTCACCCGATCCAATATGGTCAAGTCGCGCTGCGACCGCAAATGCCAGTGCAATTACCAGCGGGAGGCACTGAATCCGGCGGGTTTAATGGGGAGTTCGGGGAGTCGGCCCCGATGGGCGTCGGCGCGGATGCCCATAATAGTGAGTTCGGCAGCGGCGTCCCGATTCATCTCAGATATGGATTTACGCAGCACTCTCTCATATTGCGCCGGCGCAAATTCCTTTGTGATTTCGTCGCATTCGGTCCATTCTTCAAAAGTAATCATATTCACCTCCCCAAAAGGGTCTGTTTCATTCCCAGCCACCTGAACACACTTCCCTTGAACCAATGTACAGGTATTAAACACTGAAAGTCGACAAAACGACCCAATTATTTTTGTCAGTGCGTCTTGGAATCACAACGAATCCCACAAAAATTGTATTCCAGTGACCGTTCAGATGCGGTGGAAATCCAATGCCACGCCCCGCGTCTCAAACAACAAAAACAGCGCCCATTTGCGACAAATTCTATCCCTGAAACCGATATTCAATCCTGAAAAGGGGGAAATCCGGCGACATTTTAATTTTCAATACAACCCGAAGTAATACCGTGGTATTCTATCTGAAATTGAAATGAATTTTACAGGCGGTCACACTGCTGCCGCACCGAGGGGGTAACGCATGATGCAAGGACGGACTCAAACAACTGTATTTATTATTCTCTGGTGCCTAACCCCCCTTTTCCCGATGGGATGTCTCGATAATGGCACTGGGGCTGATGACACCGACGACGGTGGACGGGACAGCCAACGCGATGACGGATTGGACAGCCAAAGCGGACCCAAGTCCGGAGAATCAGAATTTTTCGATTCTGAAAAGAGCGCCGTCGACAGCACAGATTCGGACGCCGCTTTAGGGGCTGCCACAGATGACACGCAGGCAACTGACGCTGATTCCGATGCCCGCCCAGATACCGCCGCCGACTCTGACGCAATGGACGACACGGCCACTGATGACAGTTCAAAAGCCACTGACAACACAGATTCTGCTTCTGTCTCTGATATGGATTCAGTTATCACCGCTGACTCGGAGACCCACCTCAATGATGATTCGGAGATTAGCACCGCGCCAGACTTCGACTCTGATTCCCACACCGCCGTAAACACGGACACATCGAATGACACATCGACAGCTGCAGATACGAACACCGCCACAGGCATGGATACAGACACAATAAAAGATACGGCCACACCCAATGATACGGATACACGGACGCCAGTACCCAAATTTGTGGGCAACATCACCACGGGAACCCAGAGTGCCCTGGATTTCGACGGGCTGACGTTTTCGGACTAC
>JAFGWT010000338.1 GCA_016937015.1 Deltaproteobacteria bacterium
AGGGACTGTATTGTGGCGTCGTGAAATTGACCGCGGCGATTATCGACTCCAGGGGGCGGGCAGAGATGGTTTCGTCCGCGTGTCACAGAGCGGTACCGTCGATATGATTGACGCCAGAACAGGGGTTCTGAAATGGCGAAGTAACCTTGCTCCGCGTTCAGGCGGCGCACCGGTGGTCCTTGTTGAAGATGGTGGTCCGTTTCCCGCAACAATTATAGTTGCAGAAGAAGACCGAAACCTGGTGGCACTTGACATGCGCACTGGCGAAATTAAATGGCGTTTCTCTGTGATGCGTGGCGGGCGGTTCTCGCTTCGAAAAAACGGTCGTTTACTGTACGTCTCCAGTGGCGATACGCAGTTTTCTGCGGTTGACCTCGAAGACGGCAGACTGGTATGGAGTTTTATAGATCGCATCCGTTTCTTTTTGCCACCGGCGGTGTTGGGAGAACAGATTTTTGAGACTGGCGGTCGAATTGGCAAAAGTGAAGGTCGTCTCTATGCATTTGATGCGTACAGTGGGGTTTGCAACTGGTCGGTTTCACTTGGTGGCGGCGCATTGACCGCGCCGATTGCAACAGATGGCGTCGTGATGGTACCGGTGTCATCAAAAAGAAAAAACGACCTCGCTGCCTATCGTGCGTCGGACGGTGAATTGCTTTGGCGTATTCCATGTGATGGATGGGCGGATTCATGTTCACTGTTTGCGTATGATGATAAATTCATTATAAATCTTGCTGGCGGTACGGTTCGAGCCCTCAATGCACAAACCGGAGAAGATGCCTGGACCACTGTTCTTGGTCCCACCTGTTCAGATGATATTCCACTGGGTCTCGGGGTATACTTGCGGGGCGGGGCGTTATTTGTGCCGGCCGATACCATTTATGTCATCAATCCCGTCAACGGCGATATTGTACATTCGCTGGGGGGAGATCCACCGGTGCCTGATCTGATGCAGGTCAATCCGGATTGTTCAATATTTACCGCCGAAGAGAGTGGCCACATCGGTATGTACGAAATCGCACGCAGCTTTACTGTTGTAAATGGTGGCGCGTAGTGCAGGAACAGCCGTTAAAGGATTTGTATGAGACCCGATGATGCATATAAATGGTTATTAAGCCATTATAAAGACACCGCGTATCTGTTTTCAACAGCGGAACTGGCAGCGTGGGATCAACGCACTTACATACCGAAAAATGGTCATGACCATCGAAGCCGGCAACTTGAAACGCTGGCTCGGATAATCCATCAGCGGTGCACTCATCCTAAGATAAATGATTGTCTGAATTCAGTTGAAAACAGTAATTTTTTAACTGAAAGCAGCGATGAAATCCAGGCGAATATTCGAATGTGGCGTCGTGAATTTGATCGTCAGGTTAAAATTCCGGAGACGCTTGCTTCAGCGCTGGCAGGCGCATCGGCCGCTGGTGAGTCTGCGTGGGAATCCGCTTTTCGGCAGGATGATTGGCAGGCATTTTTCCCGCATTTGGAAAAACTGGTTGCTTTGAATCGCGAAAAGGCGGAGGCGATAGGATACTCTAATGAACCATACGATGCATTGCTCGATGAATACGAGATGGGGCTAACTGCATCAACCCTTAAATCTCTTTTCGTTGAATTAAAAAGTCCCCTTGTTTCCCTGATTCAACAAATATCTAAAAGTTCTGTAAAGCCGCAGCACCGGATTCTGCACGGTCAGTTCGCGGTTTCGGAACAAAAAAAAGTATGTGCCAGGCTGCTTGAAGCGATTGGATATACACTGGACAATGGTCGCATCGATGAGAGTATGCATCCTTTTTCAGTAGGGATTGGTCCCGGCGATTCCCGCATTACCACGCGGTACAGTGAAGCTTATCCAGGTAGCGGCATTTTTGGCTGTCTGCATGAAGCCGGTCATTCCCTGTATGAACTGGGATTGCCTCGGGAACACTATGGTACACCAGCTGGAATGTTTTTGTCGCTTGGCGTTCATGAATCACAATCACGGCTTTGGGAAAATCAGGTTGGTCGTTCGTCCGCATTCTGGAAGTTTGCCAAACCCATTCTGGAGCGCAGTTTCCCGCAGATAAAGGATGTCTCGCTTGATGAGCTGGTGCTGGCCGTCAATGATGTTAGCTCCGGGATGATTCGGGTCGACGCTGATGAAGTGACTTATAATCTTCATGTGATGCTTCGATTCGAATTGGAGTTGGCTCTTTTTCAGGGGGCAGTTTCACCTGCTGATTTGCCTGACGCGTGGGCAGACAAAATGCAATCATATCTCGGTATACGACCGCAGACTTTTCGTGAAGGAGTGATGCAGGACATGCATTGGTCTGCCGGTCTGTTTGGCTATTTTCCAACATATAGCATCGGCAATATTTATGCCGCACAACTGTTCGCCGCCGCCCAACAGCAATTGTCTGACTTGAGTGAATCGATAACCCAGGGTGATTTTTCACCGCTGCTTCAGTGGCTCAGAACCAATGTTCACCAAAAGGGTCAGTGTCTGTCTCCGTCTGAATTAATTCAACAGGCCACGGGTGAATTGCCCACATCCAAATATTTTATAGACTACTGTACACAAAAATACACCAACCTGTATCGACTGTAGTGGCCAAATGAATTGAGCCGTTTGCTGCGCAGCGCCATACTTAAGTGATGTAGTCAGCGCGCCGGTTGCCTGAAAGTGAACGCCGCCGTTTGGATGTCTCTGGATTTTCGAACGAGCCGGAAATTCAAATTATAACAAGAGAAGGTCATTATGCGGGAAAAGAAGCATTTGTTTTATCTCGTCGCCGCGGTCTATTTAATTAGCGCCTGTGGCGGCAGTGGCATGGGCAATGGACAGCAAGGACAAACTGAAGTTGCAACGTTAACATTGGGAAAAACTGAAGCCGTGGCTCAGACAAATCCGGCGCAACCGGGCGTGAATGTTCCGGTGATAAAAGTGGACACTGTTGGATATGTGGATGACTGGAAAAAAATGGTCATCTTTAATGTCGATCCGACAGGGGCAACGGTGAAGGATGACGCCGGGAATCTGGCATTGAAGATTACGCCGGATATGGTGACGCATTTTGGATTGGACAAAGAGAGCCAGGATGAGGTGTGGCATGTGGACATTTCGTCGTTGAAGAAAAAAGGCAGATATTACGTGGAAGCTGCTGATGTGAAAAATGAGCAATATCGAAGTGATCGCTTTATTGTGGACGATTACTGGCAGGTGCAGGGTGATTCGGTTCGAACTCTGGTGAAAAGTTTTTACTATCAGCGCACCCGGACAGCACTTGAGGATCCGTATGCAAAATGGAATGGTCACAGTTATCTCCGCGAAGGGGTGTCGCATGTTCACGAAGACGTGGGCTGGGATTGGCAGTACTATCCTGAAAAAAAGGAAAAATGGCAGGAAAGCGAGGATAAGAAATGGTGGCCAGGGGAACAGTTAAAGAAAGGCTGGTTTGATGCCGGCAATCTGGATATGTATATCGATTCCACCGGAATATCCGCACAAATCCTGCTAATCGCTTACGCCATGCGTTCTGAACTTTTCAAGGACAACGAACAGAACATTCCGGAATCTGGCAATGGCGTGCCCGATATTCTCGATGAAACCACGTGGGGACTGGACTGGATTATGTCGCTGCAGCAAAAGGATGGTGGCTTCAGACACAGTGAAGCGGTATTTGGATGGACCGGCCCCATGGCTGCAGACGAAGATAAAACGGTTCGCTGGATTCGTCCGGAAAGCACTTCATCCACCGCCAAGGCAATCGCAGTGCTGGCAATGGCATCAGCAATATACGGCGGGTTCCCAGCCTACAGAGAGATGGCTGACAAATACCGGACGGCGGCCAAACTGGGATGGCAATGGTTAATGAAACATCCTGCACAGATGCGCTGGAACCAACTCGACAGCCCTCAACCCGCCTGGGACGATCGAAACAGTCACGATAAAGGGGTTGTATCTGAAGTGATCGACAGGAATGGCGACTATTTTTACAACGACATTGGTGCCCGATTTGGCGCCGCAGTTGAAATGTGGGTTCGATTCAGGGACAAGGACGCACTGGCCAATATTCTCGGTATGATAAAGGTGGACCAATTTGATCAGGTGCACGATGTGGAATCGGTGACAAACGGGTCCTGGCGCAATATAGCCAGATATGGGCTCGTCGAGCTGGCGTACGATGAGGGATCGCCAACGGAGTTACGCACCTTCGCAAAAGAAAAGCTGATTCAGTGCGCCGATGAATGGTTGATTCCCAGGTGGGAAAAGGATGGGTATAAAATAGTGGCGCTTGGATGGGAATACTACTGGGGAATCGCTGCCAACACTGCCGAAAAAGTGCATCTGCTGGCCATGGTGGCCAAACTGACTGGGGACAGGAAATACATGGAGGCCGCCAGAGACAACTGGCACTGGCTGATGGGGCGAAATCCCAACGCGTATTCGATGGCAACCGGAATCGGTCGTGCACCCACAAAACTGTATCACATTGAATGGGGGCCATATGCCGATGATTTGGACATCCCGCCCCCGCCCGGGTTTGTCATTGTTGGTCCCAATTACCGCGATTTGCCGGCGCTATCTCCCAATGCGCCCGCCAAGGCGTTGCTTTGGGATAATCAGACATCGACCCGGGTGGGCGGAAAGCCGCACCAGATGTGGCACTGGAAACAGGAGGAACTCTGGGATGGCGGATTCGAAGTGGAAGGGAACTGGAACAAGGGATGGTGGTATGTGGTGGAAACCGATTTGCTCTACAGCGCCGATTTTGTGCTGGCTGCAATTGCGATTCGGGATTTTGAAAAGCCGAATGGACAGTTTGTGGCTGCACCTGAAGACGCGGGCGATTTAACCAAACTGATTCGGCGTTACACACCTCGGCCTGCAAAGGCCACCATTGCAAAAAACAGTCCTGGGGGCGAAGCGGGATATCAGGATGCGATTGACAAGGGCTGGATTATGGTGGCCAGGGAGACCGTTGGAAAGAATCAGTAACTCCAATCAGGGCAATCGAATAGGAATCTGACTGTCTATTCTGCACCCGTGAAGGGTATGGTGGACAGTGAACGCCATGAGCTCAACGCCCGATTTCGATGCCTCAATCAGCGCTTCCGTGTACACCGGATCAATGTCGCGTGCCGGGGACATGAATCTGCAATCGTCGCGATTCACCAGAAAACAC